>DUNZ01000151.1 GCA_012839085.1 Clostridiales bacterium | reverse complement strand
GCAACTTCTGCTGCAAAATCTTCTGATTTTTTCTCTAGACCTTCCCCTGTCTCAAAACGAACAAAACGTTTGATAGAGATTGGTGCGCCAACTTCCTTAGCAACGGAATCAAGATATTGAGCAACTGTCATATTGCTATCTTTTACATAAACTTGATCTACTAGGCAGATTTCCTTTAATTCTTTGTTTAGACGGCCTTCTAACATCTTCTCGATGATGTTTTCTGGTTTCTTTGCATTTGCAGGATCATTAGCAATCTGAGCCTTTAAGATTTCTTTCTCATGAGCAATGAATTCTTCAGGAACTTCGGATCTATTTACGTATTTTGGAGACATAGCTGCAATCTGCATTGCTATGTTCTTAGCAGCTTCATGAGTAGCTTCATTATTTACAGTGCTATCTACTTCAACAAGAATACCAATTCTTCCGCCACCATGGATATAAGAAACTACAAATCCATTTTCAGCAACGATTTTTTCAAATCTTCTGATATTCATGTTTTCACCGATTACTGCAATCATGGAAGCTAATTGTTCTTTCACTGTCTTAGTAGTATCTAACTCCCATTTTTCTTCTAAAAATGCATCCAAATCAGCAGCGTTTGATTTAGCAACCTGGGTTACTACAGCGGAAACATAATCTTTGAAGGTATCATTCTTTGCAACAAAGTCAGTCTCACTGTTTACCTCAACAATCGCAGCTACCTTACCATCTTCGCTAATAAAGGTATCTACAATACCTTCTGCTGCAATTCTACCTGCTTTCTTTTCTGCAGCTGCAAGGCCTTTTTCTCTTAAGAATTCTACTGCCTTTTCCATATCACCATCGGTTGCTGCAAGAGCTTTCTTGCAATCCATCATACCAGCGCCTGTCACTTCTCTTAATTCTTTAACCATACTAGCAGTTATTGCCATTCTATATCCCTCCAATAATTTATTGTAACTGAGTACGTGAAGTAGTATTTTTTATATAAAACTGAATATTTTACTAGTTTCCCTTTTCCTAAAAATGGGGGTATTTGTCGATACCCCCATTCATATTATTCTGCTACTACTGCTTCAGCTTCTACATTAGCTTCTGCTTCTTCAGCAACATCTGTGTACTGAGCACCTTGATTTGCTTCGATTACTGCATCAGCCATCTTAGAAACGATTAATTTAACTGCTCTAATTGCATCATCGTTACCAGGAATTACATAATCTAATTCCTCAGGATCACAGTTAGTATCTGCAATACCTACCAATGGAATTCCAAGGTTATGTGCTTCCTGAACACAAATTCTTTCTTTTTTAGGATCAACTACGAAGATAATATCAGGGATATCTTTCATGTTCTTGATACCGCCAAGGTTCTTCTCAAGTTTTTCCCATTCTTTCTTTATCTGAATAACTTCCTTCTTAGGAAGAACATCAAATGTGCCATCTTCAGCCATTCTTTCAATTTCTTTTAAACGATTGATTCTACTCTTGATGGTCTTGAAGTTGGTTAACATACCACCCAACCATCTTTCATTTACATAGAACATACCGCAACGTTCCGCTTCTGCTTTAACAGCATCCTGTGCTTGCTTCTTTGTACCAACAAATAATACAGTACCGCCTTCTGCTACCACATTCTTAATTGTAGCATAAGCTTCATCTACTTTACCTACAGACTTCTGTAAGTCAATGATATAGATACCATTTCTTTCTGTGTAGATGTACTCAGCCATCTTAGGGTTCCATCTTCTTGTCTGATGTCCAAAATGTACACCAGCTTCCAATAATTGTTTCATTGAAATAACGCTCATAATATACCTCCATTTGGTTAGTGTCTTCCGCATATGTCATGTTTTTTACAAACCAGAAACCAAACGCATCTTGCGTCCTGGCACCATGTAAAAAATCCATATGCGTGTATTTTAACGTTGAGATTATAACATATCCACAAAAATATAGCAAGTAATTTTTTTACTTAATCAATATCATTTAATAGCAAAACCCTGTTTCCAATTTTTGCATCTCCATACGATCGCTACAATCTGCATCTACATATGATTGCTACAATCTGCATCTCCATATGATTGCTACAATCTACATCCCCATATGATCGCTACAATCTACATCTCCATATGATCTCTAGAACTTGTTCAAATAGATACTTATAGATTTATACTTAATATTTTACATGAAGCTTTTAAGCTTTTATCTTGTCTTAGTTATCACATCTAATATTTCTTTATAATCCGCTCCCACTTCCACCGTATAGGTTCCAATCCTGATCAACCTTGCCTTACCTTCTTTAACAATAAATTGATTGAAATCTATTGCATCCTCCACTACTCCTAGCTCTTCCAGTAAGTTTGCTACCGTTAAGGAAGACATTCCATTGTCTATGGTAAATGTGACGGCTGTCGGTGAAGTATCGGAATCATTAGGTGTCTCGGTAATTTCTGGTGATGGGGTCACCGATTCTTCTCCGCTTGGACTTGGGGTTAGCTCAGAGGATGGTAAGTCATCCTCAGGAGTAGGTTTCGGAGATATCTCTGGATCTGGGGTTGTCTCTGGATCTGGGGTGATTTCTGGCTCCGGTGTTGCCTCTGCATCCGTGGTTGTTTCTGGCTCCGGTGTAACACTTGCCTCAGGAGCTTGGGTAAGCTCTGGGGATGGTTCTAGTACAACTTCCGGTGTAACCTTTTGTATTATGTCATCTAATTCTTTATTTCGATCCTTTTCCATGATCATACCCAGTTTTTTTGCACTGGCTATAATCTCTTCGTCCGTCATTTTTTTCTCATATCCACTGATGATAAAAATCAAAGTAGTAAGTATGATTCCAATTCCCAGACCTCTCATGTAATATTTAAGTTTCATTTACAAGTACCAGGCCTTTCTATTCTTTTTCACTTTAAAGGTATTTTTCAAAGATCCTTGTGGTTCAGATTATTTTTGTAGCTGATGTAGGTCTATCACTAATCTGACTTCTCCTTGCCCAAGTCCTAATTCCTTTGAAATCTCTAAAACGGATAAACCTTGGGAATGCAAATTCAGGATTCTTTTATTATAACTACTATCATAACTAGAAGATCCCCTAGCCATCTTATCTGGTCTATCTAATTTTAATTCCAATTGTGTAAAATTAGCATCTTCATTGTCTGTTTCCTCAGCGGATGAATTGATACTTATCTTGGGAGGAGTCTCGTTGGAATTCTCACTGGATGGATTCAGCTCCTGTAAGAAATCAGCTACCATCTTCTTTGAATAATCAATCTCCTTCACTGTCTCCTTTAACTCTTTGTTCTTTTCACAAAGCATATTGTAAAGGAATACAACTTCTTCATGATTACGATTAATTTTCTCCAATACCTGGTCAGAGAATTCGCTAACTGCGATAATCTTTTCATTTGATATTTTATCCAAATGGTCATCGGTACGAACAATGGCTTCTTCACAGATTCCATCCAAAACCTCATTTACCTTTCCCTTGATCATTTCCAGTTCATTTTCTGATAACAAGGTTTCAGAGGTAACCATTGTACCTTCTTTGACCGAATATTGGGACTTGTCCACTATCCTACAACTCAATACAATTATTATGATACCTAAAATTATTAAAATAATTTGAAACGGATCCATACTGCCTCCATATTATATTAGAATATCGATACCACGGGACTTTTTTGGTATTTTCCTATCGGATGTCTCCTTCTTCTCCTCTTTCTTTTTTCTTTTTTGAGAAGATCCACCGTATTCATTATTCCCTTTTTCTTTTGCATCATAACGATATTCCATATTGTCACTTTTTGATGTCTGTACTGTCTTTTGGGTCTCTTGCTGTATCATGTTTTGAAAGTTTCTTCCAAGCTGAAGTTGTTCATTTGAGACTTTTTGTGTCTCATAAATTTTTAGTTGAGATACTTCCTGTGATCTCATAACATCAATTGGTCGTATTCCCATATTATACCCTCCCTCATATGGTAAAGCTATGGTTTCTTATGAGCCACCAACCGCCCTACTAGACCAGTGTATGACTCAAAACTTATCAAAGGGGAATTACCTTTACATCAGCCCGATCCCTGACAAATTTACTATGTTGAATTACATTCCGAACAAAATATACAACATTTCCAATAATCAATTTTGTACCAGGATAAATGGTATCCTGTACTTTAATAGCCCCATAGGTATTCGTTTCCATCTCAATCTTTAGTTCCTCATATCGTGCTTTGGCTTGTTTCAACTGTTCTTCTATTTTTATATTATTCTGAGAAATGGTTCTCAATAATTCCTTTTTATCCTCAGTTATTTGAGCACCCTTTTCTAATCGTTTCTTAAAAAGTGCAAATGCTTGTGCAATTTTTTCTTTCTCCCCTTGCAACATGGCAATTTTTATCTCGATTTCCTTAAATTCATCAGAAATTGTAGGGTCGATACCTACTTCTAAGAGGGTTGCGGTACCCATCTGGGATCCAGCGGTTTTGACAGTAATCATAGTACCAGAACGAATTTCTCCACCGGTCACCAATCCTCTTCTTCCACTCACTGATATTTCCCCTTTTGCTGACACCTTACTATGTAAAATAGTTTCCGTTGTAACATTTCCTCCTGCGATGACTTGTGAATTCTCGATAAACTTAGATACGATGTTACCATTGGCTTTAAGTACACCGCGATTCATTCCCTGCATTCCTCGTCTTAATATAATATGGCCACCTGCTTCCAGATAAGCTCCTTCCACAACACCATATACTTCAATATCCCCTTTGGCCTTAACAGTAAAGCCTGTAATGACATTTCCTTTGACCACAACATTACCATCATAATTAATATCTCCTGTTGAGGTGTTAACATCCGCCGGAATTTCATAGGTATCGGAGACGAATACTCTCCCATCGGCCAAGGTAACATGCCCATCCACATCAGAGTACATCCTCAAACCATCCTCAGAAAGATGTATATTTTTACCATGGCGTAAAACTTTGTTGTTTACTTTCACTGGTTTAATCAGATTTCCATATACATCGATTCCAGGAGTACCAAAGTCTACTGGTATTAAAGTAGCCAGCAAATCACCTTTTTTGCAATGACTAATCATATCCAACTGGTGAAAATCCACAGTTCCATCCTCATTGGTCTTTGGCTTTAAGGTAAGATCGGTATTGAAATGATAGATGATTTGGGCATCATGCCCTTGCACTGGAGAAGTTGCTTTTGCTAGAATGTAGTCGGTACAATATTTTCGATTCGTTAAAAAATCACTGATGACGGCTTCGTCTGCCCCATATTTTATGCCGTTTGATACCAGTTTTCTTACAATGTCATCTTTGGTCATCAGATTGCCACGATCCGAAGGAGGATAAAATCTTCCTTTCACATACATCCGATCTTCTGAAACTTCAATTTTCAGAAACTCATCCACTGGTAAGATTGGCATGGAAGTTAATTTGACTTCAATTGGACTTTCATCCGATGCTAATGCTTTACCGATTACAATTATATCAAATTCATTAATATGTATATCCATTAAATAGTTACTGATTTCTTCATACGATATAGGCTGTCCCCCTTCTTCAGCCTTAAATATTTTCAGGTAGGTTCCATCCTGCTTTATTATTAATTGGAAAAATCCATTTTTCCCTCTCATAGTAACCTCCTTCTATGTAAGCCCGCCAAGTGTAACGTTTACCTCATTCTTCTTTCATTGTAACATGAACAAAAAAACATATTCATGGTCTTGTTGCTCCAATCGGAAAATTCAAGTAGACTTAATTTTCCTAATTCCGTTTTTATTGCATCCTACTCTAAACCTTTATTTTATACGGGTAAATAATGGTAACTACGCAAATAGAGTGAAAAGGTATCATGTCCTTTCACTCTCTCTTAATCTATTATGGTAAATATTAATCTATTTGGCTACTACCAATTATAGATCGGAAAATAGATCCATATTTTTACCCAGTTTCATTTTCATTTTTTGTAAAGCTTTTGTATGCAATTGCGAGATTCGAGATTCGGAAACCTCTAAAATACGACTAATCTCTTTTAAGGTCAATTCTTCATAATAATATAAAATAATTACTTTCTTTTCTTTTTCTGTTAAAATCTCTAAGGTCTGAATTAAGAGCTCTTTCAATTCGTTTTTTTCAACAATTCGTTCTGGCTGAGCAAAGGTTGTTATCAAACCTTTATCCATTCTGGCTTCCGTTCCCTGATCCATAAATTCATCTAAGGAAATGATGTTGGTCACCTTGGTCTGGTTCTCCCATGTTTCCAATTCATCCACTGTGATTTCTAACTCATCAGCAATTTCTTCATCACAGGGTACTCTACCTAGTTTCGCTTCCAGGTATTGATAGGCTTGATCCAGTTTCTTCTGCTTTTGACGAATACTTCTAGGGATCCAATCCATTTTACGAATTTGATCTAGAATGGCGCCACGAATACGAAGGGAGGCATAGGTCTCAAATTTCACACCTTTGGAGTTGTCAAATTTATCAATTGCATCAATCAAGCCAAAAATACCATAGCCCACCAGATCGTCATATTCCACATTTGAGCCCAGGTACATGCTTAACCGACCGGCTACTAATTTTACTAATCCTGCATATTCAATTATGATTTTTTCCTGAAGTTCAGAAGTTCTTTTTTTGGAATATTCTTCCCAAAGCTTCTGTTTTTTCTCTGCGCTCATATTGCCTCCTGAAGTAAATGATACAGATCTCTGTTGTTAGTACATTCATATTGCTATTGCAGAATTAACAACTACTTCTTTCCTTCCGGTTCGTCTTCTTGTTCAACTTCTTTTTGCTTATCTTCTTCCTGCTTGTCTTCATTTTGATTATCTGAAGCTTTTGATTTCTGTCTGATTGCTTTTTGTATTATCGCCTTGGCTATTTGTCCAATAAAGTAAAATATCACCATGACCAAAAGTAGACGTTTTAACGCGGGAACTAATTCCACCTGGTTCACTATGTTTATAATACTGGTTACCACCCCTGCGATAAGTACAATTATGGCTGGAATCACCTGACTTCCCATAAAAACCTCCACTTAACTTAGTATTTACACCATCCTTATATAATTATCCGATCTCTACCAACAGACTTTATATGCAATTCTCCTGTTTCCGGATAAAATTCGATGGTGCGTCCATAATTTTCGCCAGTATGAGCTGCCCTAATTTCAATGCCAATATCTTTTAATTTTTTTCTTACAGCTTCTACATTACGGTCACCAATGCGCATCATTTCACTATTATTGCTAAAGGCAAACATCTGAGCTCCTCCAGCAATTTTAGCCACCAAATTTTTCCTATTGGCACCAATCGATACCATTTTTTCAATGAGCGCATCGATACCCGTATCCGCAAATTTTGCTTTATTTTCGTTATTTATTATTTTTGTACTGTCAGGCAGCATGATATGTACTAAACCAGCTATTTTATTTCTAGGATCATATAAGACAATTCCTACACAGGATCCAAGGCCTAAGGTGGCTATTGCATTTGGTGCAACACATACATTTAAGTCTGCCATTCCTACCCGTATCATTTCTTTCATTTGTACCCCTTATAATCCCAATGACGATAGAATAGCCTCGTATGATTTTAATGTTGGAATAAGAATAAAATACCCGTTAACGGCATTCTCCTTATCACCAAATTCAGTTTCAATTAACAGAGCCTTATCTCCAATTTTTCCAAATTCAATCGCAGGAACACTAAGAATTGCCCCTGCCATATCAATTGACAGATAGGGGATACTGGAGGTAATTAACATATTTGTCAAGGTTGATAAGGAAGACAAATATGCCCCTGCTATGATGTTGCCAATCTCATTTAAAGCGGACATCTCCATCTCAGTAAAATCATCCGTTATCTTATCTGACGGATTATTTAGTAATAGATTAACAAGCCGATGGGCTGCGATCTTTTCCATCATAAACATCATCATTCCATTCGCTTGTCCTTCCAGTGTGAATAAAATTCCAACCACAAGGTTTTCGGCTCCCCCGACGATATCTGCCAAATACTTAAACTCTAGTAATTCTACCTTGGGAATTTTCATATCAATCTTAGAATTAATCATCTGGGAAAGCGCTGTAGTGGCATTCCCAGCGCCAATATTGCCAATCTCACGAAGAACATCAAATTGCATATTGTTGATACTATCATAATTTATTTGGGACACCACTCATGCACCTCTCTTCTCTAAGATATTTATGTTTATTTTTTGTTTGTTTCTTTCTCCAATAATAGATTTGGAATATCTAAAATATTAATTAATTCATTCTTGTATTTTCCTATGCCGAAGCTAATGTTAGATTTTACATCGGTTTTGTCGTAGGCAAGTTGGTCAATATCAGAATCCTCTAATTCTATAACCTCTTTTACTTCGTCCACAATAATTCCTGCTGGAGCAGCCTGCTCATCAGGACGAACGATAATAATTCTAGTCGAGTGGCCATAATCATCACTTTCCAGCCCTAATTTTTCTCGCAGGCTCATAACCGGAACAATATCTCCTCTTAAATTGATAACTCCCTTATAATAAGGTTGTGACTTTGGCACTCTGGTTATGCTTTGCATTACAATAATACTTTCAATAAACTTGATATCAATACCAAATAATTCTTGATCTAACCTTAATACAATAAATTGTTTTACATCCTCTGCCATACTGACACCCCCTTAAATTAAAGAATTAACATCTAAGATTAGTGATACTTCACCATTACCAAGAATCGTTGAACCACTAACAATCTTGTGAGCCTTAATATATTTACCAATGGATTTAATAACAATCTCCTGCTGTCCGATTAATTCATCCACCACCAAACCTGCAAGGCGTTCACCTTTTTTCACGACAACAATCACGAATTCTTCCGGTTCATTCTCTGCTTTCACACAATCCAAAACTTCGCCAAGGCGTATGATTGGAATTACACTTCCTCTTAGGTTGATTACTTCTTTCCCTTGAATCATTCTAACATCGGTATTCGGTATATTCTCAACGGTCTGGATACTACCCAAAGGAAGGGCGAATTTTTCTCTTCCTATCATTACCATAAGTGCTTGAATAATGGCTAAAGTCAATGGTAATCGTATGATAAATGTAGAACCTTCGCCCAGAACAGATCTTGCTTCGATTTCACCGCCTAAGGTTTCAATCTTGGTTTTTACTACATCAAGACCAACACCCCTACCAGATACATCGGTTACTTGTTCGGCAGTTGAGAAGCTAGGTTGGAATAAAAGATCAATAATCTCCTTATCCGACATTCTTGCTGCTTGATCCTCTGTAATGGTACCCCGTTCCAAAGCTTTCTTTTTGATTTTATCTACATTAATACCTGAGCCATCATCACGAACTTCGATCACAACATTATTTCCTTCTTGATACGCTTCTAAAAAGATGGAACCAACCGAATTTTTACCAAGTCGCTGTCTTTCTTCATTGCTTTCCAAACCATGGTCAGCTGCATTTCTCAGTAAATGCATCAAAGGATCACCGATTTCATCAATAACTGTACGATCCAATTCGGTCTCTTCACCGGACATGTATAATTCCATTTCTTTATTTAACTTTTTCGATAAATCACGAATCATTCTAGGGAAGCGGTTTACTACACTTTCGATCGGAACCATTCGAACCCTCATAACCGATTCATGTAGGTTCGTTGTAACTCTTTCCAAATATTCTATCTGCTCACTAAATCCATGTTCCAGGGCAACTTGTGAGGTAGAACTAATGGAAACCAAACCATTTTTTGCAATAATCAGCTCACTCACCAGATTCATTAAGACATCAAGCTTCTCAATGTCTACACGAACAGACCGATTGGTCACCGGTTTATTCGCTTTCTTCTGAACCGATCCGTTCTTTGTTTCGGATGTTCTAGCAGCGCCACTAGCTAGGGCTGTTTCTTCTCTTTTGAGCACATTGGTGTAATTAGTAACGTCCTCATTGGATAGACTTATGTAATCAGCAACAACTTCCTTGATTTCGGAAATGCTTTCTGCCACTTCTGCTAATTTTTCTGGTGTTTCCTTACTAACCATAAATACCGAATAGTGAAAATCAAATTTTTCATCTTCGATATCTTGAGCTGTAGGGAACAACTTAATAATCTCTCCATGCTCTTCTAGGTTACGATTTACCATATAGGCTCTTGCAGCCTTCAAAACGCAGTATTCATGAATATAGATTGTCAGACCAATCACATTCATTCCCAAAGTCCCTGCTTTTACAATTGCTTTCTTTTCATGATCTTCTATCTTAATATGCTTAAATTTCATCTTGTCCGTATCAATCGAGGTCGCACTTAGAACAGTCGGCTTTTGATCCGCAGAACTTTCAACGGGTGCCTTACCAAGTCCCTTATTGAGTATGTTATTTAAAGAATTGATAATGTCCTCATTGTCGTTGGTTCCTTCATTGGCATCCGCTTGAATATTGGCCAGGTACTCCTCTAAAGCATCTAGTCCTTTAAAGAGCACGTCCACCAATTCGGATGACACCTTCATTTTACCATTACGAACTTCCGAGAATACATTCTCCATATCATGGGTTAAGCGTTGCATTCTCTTATATCCCATGGTACCTGCCATCCCCTTCAAGGAATGGGCTGCACGGAAAATCTCATTAATGGTATCTTCATTCTCAGGTTCCCGTTCCAGAATTAAAAGCTGATCGTTTAAACTCTGCAAATGTTCCTTTGATTCTTCAATAAATATCTCTAAATATTGACTAACATCCATATTCATACACCCCCACGTTCTTTATGATAGCTTCAGCGACTTGATCTAAGGCTACGATTTCATCCGCCAATCCAGCGTCACGTATCACCTTAGGCATTCCGTATACAATACTAGTTTCCTCATCTTGAGCTATGACATATATATTCTTGCTTTTATTTAACAGTGTAATGCCGTCCAAACCATCGCCCCCCATCCCTGTCAATACGACACAGAAGATTTGATCATACTCTGAATCTACCAGGGATTCATACATGATATCGGCACAAGGGCTTAATCCTCGCCTTGCAGCTTCGCTGGTTACTGCCAGGGTCTGTTTACCATCACCATTCTTCAGTCTCATTTGATAACCGCCTTTGGCAATATAAACAACACCTTTTTTTATTTCATCACCATCCTGTGCCTCTTTCACTTCCACTTTACTTAAATCATTTAAGCGATCCGCTAAGGATTTTGTGAAGCCTCCTGGCATGTGCTGAACGATTAATACACTAGCATCCAAGTTTTCTGGAAGTTTTGGTATCACTTCGTGTAAGGCTTTGGGTCCTCCCGTAGAACAGGCGATTGCCACAAGTTTACGACAGGCTTGATCCGGATTCTCTCTCTTTCTTTTTCTAGCTAATCGTTCAATGTCTATTTTCAGATTTTTCTTTTCTTGATCCTGATCCAACTTCATCGCAAGAGAAAGACATTCCAATACCTTATTGGTAAATATATTGCTCTTCACTTCGATATAATTCTCTGGCTTGGTGACAAAATCAAATGCACCCAATTCCAAAGCACGTATGGTTTCTTTTGCATCACGACGGGCAATCGTACTGACAATAATTACAGTAATCTTAATGTTTCGAATGTTTAGCTGCTCCAAAAATTCAATACCATTCATCTTGGGCATATTGATATCCAAAATTACAGCATCCAGTTTCTCACCACGATCCAAGATAATATTTAAGGCCTCTAAACCATTGGCTGCCGTTTCTGTAACTTGAAATCGATTGTCTGAATTTATTATATCAGAGATTACCCTTCTCATAAGTGCAGAGTCATCAACTAACAAAATATTTTTTTTCATTTTTTTTTACCTTTCCAGAACTGTCAAATTTAAGATAAGTTTAACATAACTTTAAAACAAATACATCTTCGATTTTTGGCTATGTATACTTATATTTTCATTTGCTGTCTCCGTTGACGTTCCTGTTCAAATATGTATTTAATCAGGTCTTCCCTGTCTTTTTCACTGATATTGGTGAATTTCATCCGATATTCATAAGTTTCAACAGTAATTGGAAGTAGCTCGGCCGAAATAATCTCTGCATCCAAATTCAGTTTTCTAAGCTCATTTCCAAGAATAAAGTCAAAACACAAGATAAGCTTGTCACCTTGCTTATGCCTACTATGGGAAGTTATCTTGGCTCCACCACCACTGATATCAGTAATGGCACCTAAACTCCATTGCAATCTATAAAATAAGAGCTGTTTTTCACACTTTGCCTTTTCCTCAGGACTAGAAAATTTATTTTTTCTTACCCGTTCTTCTAACAATTCCTCTTCTTTCGTTATAATGCGGTATTTTGTTTCATGGATGCATTCCAAGCGATAAAATTGCCTTCTTTGGTATTTTTTTAAGTCAGAGGTTATTTTAACAAGGCTAAGAATTACATTGTTTTCTCTTACATGTTTCATTACTAAACAGCTACATTGATGTAATCCCTTATTGGTATAAAAGCATAAATGATAACTCTCACCAATGTGGAGTGGTACAACTTTAGTATTCCATAAGGGCATTACAATTTTGACCATATCTTGGTCAACAAAATCTACCAACTGGCTTACGTAAACCCTCCCCATCTCCATAGGTTCTCCGTTTCTATCCAGCTGTTTAATATCTACCTTTTGTCCGATGGAAAGAATATCTTGAAGCATGTAATAACCTCCAAAAACATTTATATGAAATCAATTATTGTATCCTTGACCACTTTATTCCTAGTTGCTTTTCGCTTATCCTTGATCACTTTGTACAAACCTGTTTATGATTGATCATTGTTTTGAATGTTTTATTCTAAATCATATCAATAATTGATCATTTTATTCTTAATCATATGAATACTTGATTACTAATTGATCATTTTATTCTTAATCATATGAATACTTAATCACTAATTGATCATTTTATTCTTGTTCACCCAATCCTTAATCACCTTATTCTTGACCTTAGTAAGTTGGCAAATAATTGTGCAATCCCCTTTTTTTCTTTGATTTCCTGTGTCCCTACATCACATAGTTTAGCAGCAATTTCTGTGATCGCCTTAGTAAAATCAGAATTGGGGTAGGATAATATTACTGGTTTTTGCCTTATTACGGATTTGGGTACATTAGGATCCAAAGTAATTGCACCCATAAATTCAAATTTTAAATTTAAAAATTTATTTACTACCAGATTTAATTTATTAAAAAGTTCTTTTCCCTCATCGGCACTATCTACTCGGTTGGCGATCATTTTGATATTGGAGTCCTGCAAGCAATAATCTGCTTTACGATTAAGGGCTTTTAATAATGCGTAGGCATCGGTAATCGATGTGGGTTCTGGTGTTGCAACCAATAAAACCTCGTTGCTGGCTGCCACAAATTCCAATACAGCATCTGAAATTCCTGCACCTGTATCGATTATGATGACATCTGCTTTTGTATCTAACTCTACTAGTTTTTGAATTAAGTAGATAATTTGATCCCTTGTTAAACTGGTAAGTTCCTGAATACCCGATCCCCCGGATATAAAGCCAATTCCTTCCGGTCCTGGGGTAATGATATCGGTTAGGCTCTTTCCATGAAACATTAAGTCAGCCAAGTTATACTTTGGTCGAATTCCTAGCATAACCTCAATATTTGCTAGACCAAAATCAGCGTCAAAGATAATAACCTTTTTCCCCAACCTAGCAATGCTTAAGGCTAGGTTGACTGATATATTTGATTTACCTACACCGCCTTTGCCACTGGTTACTGTAATGACCCGAGCAACTCTTCTTGGAGAAGCTTGCTTTTTCACCATATTCCTTAAGTTTTCTGCCTGATCCATCTTATTGCCCCCTTAGAAGTTGCTTAGCTATGCTTTGTGGATCAATCTGTGTAATGTCATCGGGAACATTTTGTCCGAAGGTTGAATAAGACAAAGGAGCTTGTGTTAACATACGTATGTTATATACATTGCCAATACAACTAGTTTCATCAAATTTTGTAAAAATCAAATTGTAATTAATAATTTCCGAGTAGGCTTCGGTTATTTTAATAAGATCTTTATATTTGGTTGTAGCACTTAGTACCAAATATACCTCTCTCTCGTCTTCTGGAATCCCTTGAATTAGTTGTTCAACATCATCTCTTTGTTCTTTATTACGATGGGACCTCCCTGCGGTATCAATAAAGATGACATCACAGTCTGAAAAATCTTCCCTGGCTTGCTGTAATTCATCGCAATTATAAATTACTCTTAGAGGTACTCCTAGAATATTGGCGTAGGTTCTAAGTTGTTCAACCGCTGCAATTCGATAAGTGTCCGCCGTTAGGAAGGCGATCTTTGCTTTTTGTTCTACTTTTAGTTTTGAAGCAATTTTTGCAATGGTAGTGGTTTTTCCTACTCCAGTAGGACCAATAAAGAAAATAAATTTTGGTCTTTTTCCCTCTAAGTCTATGGTTTTGGCTTGTCCTAATTTTAATATAATCTTTTGATAAATACTGGCTAAAATATTATCCATAGAAGCATCTTTTTTCAGGGTCACTTCTATTTCACTGATAAGCTGATTTGCGTATTTTTCATCCACTTCATTCATGACCAACTGATTATAGATCAGCTGAATAAAAGCCAGATTCTTATTATTCTCCGTCCCTTTGGACTCCTGTTTGCCTGTGTCCTTAGCACTGATTTGCTTCTCTAATAAAATCTGTAAATTATTTAATTTCTCCTCTATGGGGGAGGTTCCTCTTGCACCAGTAGAAGTCTCCTCGGTTTCTAGATCATCATCCTTGGGATCATCATAAATAATATCCGGATGATTCATAGTTCGAAAGGAGGTAAATGCACTTTTGGGTCTGTCATTTTTATAGAATGGATTATCATCCACAGCTGCAGTAACCTCTACCACTGGCTTTTTAAATAACCGATAGATTCCCCTGGGAGATATGGTTTTTATGTTCATGACAATAGCATCCTTACCTAATTCTTCTTTGGCAAGAATGATTGCTTCGGTTTCCGTATTGGCTTGATACTTTTTAATAATCACTAGATCGTCACCATCCCTACTGACTGTAATTCAACATTGGAGTCAATCTCATTATATGATACAACAATTAAATCACTAAAATAGTCCTCTGTCAGCCTTTTAAAATACATTCGCACAATAGGCGAAGTAATGATAATGGGGTTTCTGCCCAAATCTTGTAATTTCTGCACTTCAGCCTGAACCGATTCCATAATCTCCTTTGTTATCGCAGGATCTAAGGAAAGGTATGCACCCTGTTCCGTTTGCTTTACGGATCCCATAATTTCTTGTTCTACTTTAGGGTCTAAGGTCACAACGCTGGTCATTTCATTGGCTGGGAAATATTTGCTAGAAATTGTTCGTTTCAAACTTTGACGCACATATTCCGTTAAAACATCGGTATCCCTAGTGGTAGAAGCATAATCTGCCAGTGTTTCAAATATGGTAACCAAATCTCGAATGGAGATTCCTTCCCTTAAAAGATTTTGCAATACCTTCTGGATTTCACCGATATTTAATAGTTTGGGTACTAATTCTGAGATTAGTGTCTGGTTCGCTTCCTGAATATTATTCACCAGATTTTGAACATCTTGTCTGGTTAGAAGCTCATGTATATGACTTCTTACTACTTCTGTAAGATGGGTGGCAATGATTGACGGAGGATCCACCACAGTATAGCCAAGGCTTTCTGCCCTTTCTCTCTGGGATTCTGTTATCCAAATTGCTGGTAAATGAAAGGAAGGTTCAAAGGTTGGAATACCAGTGATCTCTTCTTCCACATAGCCCGGATTCATAGCCATATAATGGTCAAATAGGATTTCTCCTTCACTTACCTTAATACCTTTAATTTTTATAATATATTGATTGGGATTTAATTGTATATTATCCCTTAAACGAATCATAGGTACAATACAGCCTAGTTCTAATGCAATCTGTCTACGGATTAGTACCACACGATCCAGTAAATCTCCACCCTGATTGGTATCTGCTAAAGGAATGATACCGTATCCAAACTCCAGCTCAATGGGATCCACTTGTAATAAAGATACCACATTTTCTGGCTTTCTGATTTCATCTGCAGAGATTTCTTCCATCGACACTTCATCTTCAATTGCTTTTTCTTCAAACTTAGCAGCAATGGCTCTTCCAGAAATAATAAAGACAAGTCCATAAGCAATAAATAAAAGATCGCTTAACGGAGTTAAAATGCCCAATAGAACCATACTGCCACCAACCAAATAAAGCACCTTGGGAATAGAGAAAAGTTGATTGACCAGCAAATCTCCAAAATCAGCTTCTTTCGAAGCCTTAGTTACTAAAATACCAGTTGCAAGAGATATCATTAGAGAGGGAATTTGGCTCACTAAACCATCACCAATGGTCAGTATGGAATACTTTTGGATGGCATCCATAAATTCCAGGTTTTGATATAGCATTCCCATGGCGGTACCGCCAATCAGGTTAATCACCGTAATAATAAGTCCTGCTACGGCATCCCCCTTAACGTATTTGGTAGCACCATCCATAGCCCCGAAAAAGGAGGCCTCTTCCTGGATTTTTTCTCTTCGATGCTTTGCCTCTTCATCAGTAATAGCCCCTGTATTCAAATCGGCATCAATGGCCATCTGTTTACCCGGCATAGCATCCAGGGTAAATCTAGCGCTTACCTCTGCAACCCTTTCAGAACCTTTATTGATAACCATAAACTGGACAAGGATTAAGATGATAAAAACGATGGCACCAATAACAAGGTTATTACCACCAACAAATTGTCCAAAGGTTTCTACCACGTTACCCGGATTACCGGATTGCAAAATTAGTTTGGTACTAGAAACATTCAAAGAAATACGGAAAATCGTCGTAAACAATATGATCGACGGAAAGGACGACATCTGTAAAATTTCCTTTGCAAACAATGCATTAAATAAAATCACCATGGCCAATGAAATGTTTAAAGCTAAAAACATATCAAGAACCGTGGAATTCATTGGAATTATTAAAAATATAATAGCTGCTAGCAAATATAATCCAATTGCTAAATCAGATTTTTTCATATTATGACTCCCACATTTTTTCAAGGTTACAACTCTTAAGCTTAATTTCAAAACTTATGCATTTCATTAGTCTTATGCTTTACGCAAGCCTTATGTTTCTCGCAAGCCTTATGTTTTTCACAAGTCCTATATTTTTCAAAAGTCTTATTTATGCTTTTCATAAAACTTATGTTTTTCATAAGCCTTATGCTATTCATAATCCTTAGACTTTTCACAAGCCTTATTTATGCTTTTCATAAAGCTTTTGTTTTTCACAAGTCTTATGTTTTTCACAAGCCTTAGGCTTCTCACAGGTCTTATGCTTCTTAAAACTCTATAGCAATTTACAGCTCTAAAGCATAATTCCTAGACATAAGAGCTATTACCTTTATAATTTATTCTTTAATCCATATACATAAGCCAATACTTCGGCAGTCATTTGATACAATTCCGGTGGAATTTCTGCACCAACTTCCACATTATAATATAACATTCTTGCCAAGGGCTTATTTTCAACAATTTCTACATTATTTTCTTTTGCTATTTCTTTGATTTTTTGTGCCAGATAATCCGCACCCTTAGCAACCAATACTGGTGCTTCTGAAGACTCTCGATCGTATTTAATCGCCGCAGCAAGATGAGTTGGGTTTGTAATCACCACATCTGCTTGTGGGATTGCTTGCATCATTCTTCTTCTGGATACTTCCCTCATTTTAGAACGTATTCTACTTTTAACCTGAGGGTCACCCTCTGTATTTTTAAATTCATCCTTAACTTCCTGTTTGGTCATTCGCATATCTTTTTTAAATTTTAACTTTTGATAGAATAAATCAAACAAACCAATAGTGAAAAACAAGAAGCTGATTTTGATACCTAAATTTATAATAATATCACCAATCAAGAGTACGGCCTGTTCTAAATTCACTTCATATAGAAGTAGTAAGGTAGACCATTCATCTTTCAAGGTGGAATATGCAATCCAAGCTACAATAAATATTTTTATAATGTCCAGGATCAGCTCTACGATTTTTTCTCTGGAAAATATTCTCTTAAATCCATTGATTGGATTTAGCCTGCTTAGTTTTGGTTTTAATAATTGACCAGATACCTTCCACTTTACCTGATAAACCACGACAACAAAGGAAATCAAGGTGGCTGCTGCAAAAAGTGGCAAACAGGTCCACAGAATAGTTAGTAGGCTTTCGATCCACAACTCCTGTATCGAAACTACATTGAATTCTTCCTTGGTAATTCCATTGATATGTTGGTAGGAATTTTGAAAGGTATTTATAAAATTACTTCCTATAAAACCTATAAATATTTTTAATGTAATAAATAATGTAATCAATCCAGAGGCATTAATTAACTCCTTACTTCGGGCTACCTGCCCTTCTTTTCTAGCCTCTTCCAGTTTTTTGGTGGTGGGCTCTTCTGTTTTATCCGCACCATCTCCACCTGCAAAATATTGCAAATGATAAGGTATCCGGTATATTAACTGCTTTTCCTCTTCCATTCTCATACCATCAATCCCCTATCAAAAGTTCTACGGAAGCTCTCAGCATATCAATCATTTCATTGAAAATAAAATCCGCTACCGAAGGAACCATCTCTACAATTAGAACCAATATAAAAATCCCTACAAATATTTTTAACTGTAATCCAATAACGAACATATTCATATTGGGAGCTACCTTTGCTAAAATAGCTAAAACTGTATTTGTTACCAAGATTGCCGCAAAAATAGGCAAGGTAATACGAAATCCTATAATAAAATAATCAGTAATAAATTGCATCATCAATTGATATAAGTTGGGATTCAAATACCCCTTCCCGATGGGAATCACCTGAAAGGAATCAATGATTGCCTTTAAAAAGTAATGATGCAATTTCGTGACAAGCATAATCAGTATGACCAAATAACCATATAAATTTGAGGTAATGGTTGTCTGAATGTTGGTCATGGGGTCTAAGGTCTGTACCATAGAAAAGCCGATTTCCATATCAATTAATTGTCCAGCAAAGGAAACGATATGGTAGGCAATGTTTGCAAAAAATCCCATGATGGCACCAACCAGTACTTCTTTTACAATTAGCACGGTATAGGCCAAAAGGGAAGTATATTCTACGGGTTCATGGCTAACCGTCATCAATAGGATGATGGATAAAAAGATAGCCAGTCCCGTCTTAACCCGAAAAGGTACATTCTTTAACGAAAAAAAAGGAGCCGTATAAATAAATCCGGTAATCCTCACAATGATTAATAATAAAATTACAAAATCCTGTTCTATTAATTTCATAGTACATCAATAAAGTAACCAAATCTTGTAAATAACTCGATGGTAAAATCCTTAATAGTAGTTATGATCCAGTTACCAAATAATATAATAACGAGAAATATAACGATTAACTTAGGAACAAATGTGAGGGTTTGCTCCTGGATGGAAGTTACCGTCTGAAGTATACTAATAATTAAGCCAATCACTAGTGAAGACAATAACATAGGTGCTGCTAGCTTAAGCACCAGTATTAATGCCTCTCTTGCGATATCGATTACGATATTTTCATTCATCTACTTCATCTCCCGCTAATAAAATGTCTTCACAACTTCACCTATGATCAAGTTCCACCCATCCGCCAAAACAAATAAGAGAATTTTAAATGGCATGGATATCATGGTTGGGGGAAGCATCATCATACCCATGGACATCAAGGTCGATGATACAACCATATCAATTACAATAAAAGGTATATAAATTAAAAAGCCTATAATAAATGCTTTGGTTAACTCACTAATAATAAAAGCGGGAATAATCACAGTAAGAGGAATTTCCTCAATAGTTTCCACTTTATCAATACCAGCAATATCTAAAAACAATCTTATGTCTTTGGTATCCGTCTGTTCCAGCATAAAAGTCCTTAAGGGGGCTACTCCCTTTTCAAAGGCTTCCTCCTCTGAAATTATACCGGCAGACAAAGGTTCAATGGCATTGGTATTTATCTCGGTAAAAACCGGTGACATAATAAAAAATGTTAGAAATAATGCCAAACCAATTAAGACCTGATTGGGTGGTGTTGACTGGGTTCCTAGGGCAGATCTTACAAAATGCAGCACAATGATAATCCTTGTAAAAGAAGTTACCATAATTAATATGGATGGTGCCAAGGTAATCACCGTAAGGATCAGTAATATCTGTAAGGTAGAAGAAAGACTTCCTTCTCCCTGATTGGATCCTAAGGAAAATTGCAAAGGTCCGATGGAACCACTAAAATCACTACTTGTTGCAGGTTCCTCTATGGTCGAGGCATAGGCCTTAGTACAGGGTATTAAGGTTAATATACATAAGAGTAATATGATAAATATTACTGACTTGAAGCTTATTTTTTTTCGAGATACATTCATGAATATCAACCTTTACTCCTTACTCTTTTTCAGTTTATCAAATATTTTTTTAAAACTTTCATGATTTAACTGATTTCCCATTTCAGTTTTTTTCATTTCTAAATCGTCCTTAAATTCCAACTCGGATTCTTGTAATTCAGAAATTACAGTTATACGATCTTTACAAATTGCCAAGGCAAAATATCTCTTACCGATTTTCACAATTTGTATCACCTTACTAGGACTAAGGCGATAGGCATCAATCACTTTGAAATTGCTGTTTTTTAGTTGTCCCAGCTTGATTTTTCCAATGAATTTTGAGGTGTAATACGCAGCCACCAAAATCACAATTAGTAAAAATACTAAGCCAACCAGTTCCAGAAGGTTATCTGATCTAGATATCTTTTCCGAAATTGGGCTAGTATCACCCGAGTTCAATTCTTCCAATAGACGATTCCCCTGTAATAGAACCATGGTCTTATTTCCCATTAAAACAACCTACTGCTTTCTTAACCTACTGCTTATTATTAAACTTTTCAACTGACTATTTTCTTAACCTTCTGTTTTCTTAATCTTGTGTTTTCTTATCTTCTGCTTTCTTAATCTTCTGTTTTCTTAATCTTCCGTTTTTTATCTTCCGTTTTCTTATCTTCTGTCTTCTTAGCTTGCTATTTTTAACTTCGGCTTCTTAACCTACTGCTTTCTTAACCGCTTCTAAGACTCTATCTGCCTGGAAAGGTTTTACGATAAAATCCTTAGCTCCAGACTGAATGGATTCAATAACCATGGCCTGTTGCCCCATGGCAGAACACATAATGACATTTGCCTGAGGATCTGCTGATTTAATTTTCTTTAAGGCCTGAATCCCATCCATCTCTGGCATGGTAATATCCATCATTACCAAATCTGGTTTTGTCTCTAAGTACTTATCAACTGCTTTCAAACCATTCTCTGCTTCACCGGCAATTTCATAACCGTTCTTAACCAGAATATCCTTAATCATCATTCTCATGAAAGCTGCATCATCACAAATTAAAATACTTTTCGCCATATTAATTCTCCTATCTTTTCGTATTATGAATTCAAAATTATTTATTCTGCTTTGTTATTTCAGTAATTCGTATGCCAAATGCTTCTTCCATTACTACAACTTCCCCTTTGGCTACAAATTTACCGTTTACAAGTACATCAATAGGTTCACCTGCAAGGCGATTTAACTCAATTATGGTACCTGGTGAAAAATCCAGTATTTCTTTAATCGATTTACTGGTTCTTCCTAACTCTACCGTAACTTCCAGAGGTACATCCATAAGTAAGTCAATATTCTCTGGTTGCATTACGACATTAGAAGCTGAAGAAAATGGTGCAAATTGAACTGGTTGCACATTCACATCCTGTGTGGTTGGCATTGGATTTGGCATTGCTGCCTGAGCTCCTCCTGGATATGGATAAGGAGGATAATTTCCATAAGGATTAAACCCTTGGGGAAATGGTGGCGGCACAGGTTGCGCTTGTTCTTGTGTCTGAGGCTGAGCTTGCTCCATTGGTCTTTGCTCTGCCTGTGCTGCTTCTTTCTTTTGTGTATGACTTTCTTGAGGTCTTGTAGGAACATCCGGCTCTATGGATGTTGCCTGAATAAATTGCTTATATAGTTTTCTTGCAAAATCAAAGGGATATAATTGCATTAATACACTATCCACTAGATTACCAATTTCCATACGGAAGGATACCTTTACGAAGGATCCCTTAAGAAAATCTGCTATGTCCTGCCCTTTTATTTTTTCATCCAACTCTACTACAGAAGATACAGGGGGACTAATATTCACTCTTTTTTCTAGCATTGAAGATATGGACGTAGCCGCTGACCCCATCATCTGGTTCATCGCTTCACTGATTGCACTGAGATGGAATTCAGAAAGTTCACCCTCGGTGTTTGTTCCATCCCCTCCCATCATAAGATCTGTGATGATCTTAACGTCACTTTCTTTCAATATTAATATATTATTACCGTCTAAACCTTCCTGGTAATAAATCTGTATGAAGACACAGGGCTTGTCATAAGAATTTACGATATCATCCCAAGTTGCATACTCTACAACTGGAGTCGTAATCACTACCCTCTGATTTACTAAGGAAAATAATGTGGTTGCTGCAGTTCCCATACTGATGTTTGAAATCTCACCAATGGCATCTTTTTCTTCTTCGGTTAGTGTTTCTGTTTCAGTACCGGTATCAGCATCATCATTATTCATGGCGTTTAGTAAAGTATTAATCTCTTCTTGAGATAGCATACCATCCATGCTTTCTTACTCCTCTCCTCTAATAATTGATGAAATTTTGACCGCATAGGAACCTGAGGATGCGCCCGGAAGTGCGGTAAATTTATTTAAATTACCCACATAGACGGTTAATTCATCATCTACTTTTGTATTTAATTTGATGATATCACCTCTTTGCATATTCATAAAATCATTGACGGATATGGTACTTTTTCCAAGAACTGCTCGTATTGGTATCTTGGCTTTTGCAATGGCTACTTCTATCGCCTCTTGATAAGATTGATTGTCACTGGTTATCATGGAAGAATACCAGTATTTTGTATTCAACTTATCAATCACCGTCTCTAAACATACATAAGGTAAGCAGATATTCATCATACCCTCGATATTTCCAATCTTAAGATTCAGTGTAACAATGGAGATCATTTCACTAGGAGAAATAATCTGCGCAAATTGTGAATTGGTTTCGATTCTTAATAATCTGGGTTGTAACTGAATCACATTCGACCATGGTTCCCGTAATAAATTCGTACAAACCGTTATAATTCTCTCTATCATCATTAACTCAATTTCAGAAAAATCCCGAACTTTCTCCAGAGGATAACCCCCACCACCCAACATTCGATCAACTATGGCATATCCCAGATTATCCGCCAACTCTAAAATAATATTTCCTTGTAGAGGGGCAAAATCTATAATGCCTAAAATCACTGGATTAGATAAGGCATTGGTAAATTCGGAATATGTAACAGCCTCGGAATTGATTACTTCCACTTGAACATTCTTTCGCAAGTAAGCAGGTAGATTGGTAGATAACAATCTGGCATAATGTTCAAAGATAATATTCAATGTACGAAGATGTTCTTTCGAAAATTTGGAAGGTCTGGCGAAGTCATAATTCTTAACCTTTTTTTCCGACGTCTGCTTGATTTCTTCTGCGTCCAATTCTCCACTACTTAGAGCCGCAAGCAGATTATCTATCTCGTTTTGGGATAAGACATCACCCATAGTTGTTACCTCCTAGCCTGTTACAAACATAATAACATATAATTCGAATTAAATCATCAAAATTCTTAATCAAGCACTAAATTACCAAATGAAACATTGATAATGAAATCAGAATCAAAATAATTGCGTAAGTTAGTTAATATTTTGTCTTTGATCTCATCTTTTTTCTCCCTAACTTCATCTAGGGTATATTGTTGGAATACATCTCCAACCATTTCTTTGATCATATTTTCATTTTCCGTTATTTTTTCTTCTAATTTCTCTGTATCTTTGTGTTTTTCATTGATTGATAGGGATACAGTAAATTGTGCATAATTTTTTCCTTTATTAGACTCCTTTAATAGGATGGTCAATTTACCTGGAACATCATAGGTTTTGATATCCGTAATTGCAAGTTCTTCCTCAGGGGATTCCAGCTCCAAATCGATGATTTGTGCAACCTTGCTGACCAGCTTATTGGTCCGATTGGCGTTCGGCACGATTACGAAGATGATTACGCTGGATAATACCACATTCACCAGTGCCAAGGCCAGTATGATAATTGTTAACATGTTTTTCTTCATCTGTAGTCTCCCCTTTTATTATTAGGTTCCATTCTCTTTTTCTATATTGAATATTGCTTTTGTATTTGCATTTCAATATACCTACTAAATAGAATTTATTTATGTCAACCTATTTACTGCTATATTCATTATATATCTTAATTTCAATTCTACGGTTCTTTGACCTACCCTCGACAGTTGCATTGGAAGCAACGGGTTCATACTCTCCCCTACCAGAATATTTAATCTTTGCTGGGTCAAGTCCCTTGTTTTTTATTAAGTACTCTGCCGCGTTTAAGGCTCTTGCAGAAGACAACCAATTATTATCTTTAAATGCTCCACTGGTCATGGGTACATTATCGGTATGTCCTACGATTTCAATAACATTTCCTTCGTATAGTTTTAAGATATCACCGATTGATGAAAGAATAGGTTTTGCCACCTCTTTAATATCCGCTTTACCGGAATCAAAAAGTACACTTCCCTTCAAGGATAACTGAACAAATCGATAATCGGAATCTATGTCCAGTTCCACATAATCACCTAAGTTTTTCTTATCTTTTAGCTCGGAGATCTCATCATACATTTTTCCAGAAACTTCAGATCTTGTTTTCTCCAGTACTTCCAAAGCTTCATCAACCTCTGGTTTTTCCAAACTTCCCCCTGGGGAATCAGAACTGTCGGTTTCGGCATCATCCTGTCCCATGTTGGAGAAGTACTCATCCAGCTCATTCAACTGTGAGATCCCGGTGGAAATCAAATCTCCATTGTCTAAGGCAGAACCACCACCATCAAAAATGCTGAAGCTATTGGACATGGAAATGGAAATATCATTAAACTTTTCTTCGCTGATTTCAGACATGGCAAAAAGCATAACAAAGAAACACAAAAGCAAGTTCATCAAGTCAGCGAAGGTAGCCAACCAAGGTGCATTTCCACCACCAGAAGATTGTTCTGGTTTTTTTCTAGCCAATGTCTTCACCACCTTCTTCCTTCATCGCATCTCTACGGGCTGGTGACAAGAAGGATTTTAATTTTTCTTCAATAACCCTTGGATTTTCACCTGCCTGAATGGAAAGAAGACCCTCTACCATAACTTCTTTTATCATAATCTCCTGTGCACTATTGGCTTTTAATTTAGTAGAAACCGGGATACAAATCCAGTTTGCTAATAAGGAACCATATAAGGTTGTGATTAATGCTACTGCCATACTAGGTCCAATACTACCAGGATCATTCATATCCTGTAACATATTAATCAAACCTATCAGAGTACCGATCATACCCCAGGCAGGACCCATGGAACCTAAATTATCCCAGAAACCAGCAGTTTTTGCATGTCTGGCTTCTATGCAGTTGAGATCCGTTTCCAAGATATTTCTTACCAACTCCGGATCGGTACCATCTACAATTAACAAAACTCCTTTTTTCAGGAAATCATCATCAATGTCATTGGCAGCCTCTTCCAGAGCCAGTAACCCTTCCTTTCTGGCTACATTTGATAATTCGATTATGGTTCGAATAGTTTCCTCTTCATTGGATGGTACAACTTTTAATATAAGCCCAAAACTCTTAAGACTCTTTATGTACTCCCTTAAACTGGGGGACATTAAAAGCATACAACAGAAGGCACCACCAAATGTAATGAAGATTGACGGAGGATCGTAGAAGTCTAATAAAACACTTAAACCATCCTGCCCATATAAAATACCAAAGATTACGATCACTAGACACGCGATCAAACCAATTATGGATGCTAAATCCAAAACTGCCACCTTCCATCCTCGTTTATTCTACATGACAGGTTCCAAACAATTCCCCATCATGATTTTATGTTAACTGTATTTTGTATCTACAAATCTCTACAGAAAACTTCTTTTTTGTATAATATTACTAGATTTTTGACATCTTGTCTACTTTCTTTTACTATGATTTTCTTACCAGAAGTAAGAGTAATTACCGTATCTGGGGTTTCCTCAATCCGTTCAATTAAGTCTGCATTCACAGTAATTATAGTATTATTGAACAAGGTCACATCAATCATAACTTCCTCCATTTTTTAAAAGGGTGGCAGCTTATCCTGCCACCCATCAAAAGCTGACGTTTGGCGTTACAAGATTAATTAACTCTTTAAACTAAATTATCTCTTTAGGTTGATCAATTCTTCTAATAAGGAATCTGAGGTTGTTATGATTCTAGAGTTGGCCTGGAAACCTCTCTGTGTCGTTATCATATCGGTAAATTGGGCTGATAAATCCACATTGGACATCTCTAAAACCCCTGTGGTCAGACTTCCGCCCCCTTGAGTAGGATCCTGACCGATACCATCAAAATCACCGGAGTTTTGTGTAGCTGCAAACATACTATTACCAACCGCCTCTAAACCTGCTGGATTGGCAAAGGTCGCCACCACAATCTGTCCTAGTAATCTACTATCACCATTGTCATATTTACCATAGATTTTACCAGAAGCATCAATGGAAATACCGGTCATATTCCCCACCTTTTTACCTGCCCCATATCCTTCTAGATTCCCCTTGGTTGCCTCTAAAGAAGAAGTACCGCTGGTTGAATACATGGTTAAGGAGGAGAAATCCACATCAATGGGAACAAAAGGATTGGGTTCCGCATTGATGGATAAGCTAATGCTATCTCCCGGTGTAGTACCATCGCCAACGCTGACAAAAGCACCAGTAGAACCATTAAAATTGATTAATGGAGCATCCGTGGTGTCGATGGTAACTGTTCCATCTTCCGCTACATCTACCTGATATTCGATGCCACCGAAATTAAATGAGTTAATGGCGGAAGGTTCATAGGTTACATCCCCTGTTTCTGGATCCACAATCTTAGTGGCAAAGATGGAAAGTCCATCTTCATCCTTGATATCTGTAACGGCAACACTATATAAATTGTTTGCATCCTCTGACTGTAAAATCTTTAAATCAGCAGTATAACTGTGTCCCATGTTATCAAAGAAGGATATGTTTACGACTTTTCCAGTTTCACTAGTTAACTGAGTATCCTTACTGTCAATATTACCGGAAATATATACAGCCGATGTAGCTTCTGGATTCGCATACATATTTTCCGGAGACATGATATTCAAAGGTGACACACCGCTGGCGACGGTTTTTGTTGGATCATTTGCATCAACCTGCCAGCCCATTACTTTTGCTCCACTTGCTGTTATTAAAGTTCCAAAAGCATCCACATGGAAGGATCCTGCTTTTGTAAAATAGTTGGTTCCTCCACTGTTAACTACGAAGAAACCATCTCCTTCAATCATAACATCAAAGGGATTATCTGTTCTTTGAGATGCTCCTGAAGTTGTAATTGAAGTTGTTATGGCTGAAACCGTGGCTCCAAGTCCAATCTGCATGGCATTTCTACCTGCTGTCCCAGTGGACGCATTGGGTCCAGTCGCTCCCTGGGTCGTCTGATATAATACATCGGAAAATGTTACGGAACTGGACTTAAATCCAATGGTATTTACGTTTGAAATATTGTTACCTATGACATCCATTTTTGTCTGGTGTACTTTCAAACCAGAAACACCAGAAAACAATGATCGCATCATAATTAATGACCTCCTATCTGTGCTTGTAACAAAAGGTATCCAATCTATCATTCATGGATACGTAAGCCTCCATAAGGTCCGGCTTATTACATAATTACTGCACCATCAATATTTGTAAATATTTTTTCTTCACCGTCGTTGACTGCTGTAATAACTGTCCTGTTTTTTATATTCACGATGAAAGCTAAATCATCTACCATTACTAAAGATTCGTTGATTCCCTTCTCTCCTGCTTTCTTGGCTCCATTCTCCAACCGTTGATACTGTTCATCTGTTAGATCGATGTTACGGCTAGCCAGTCTTTCATTGGCGTGTTTTGAGAATTTTAAACCAGGGGCTTCTTTTTTTGCTTGTGTTTCTTTTAGTACCTCACTAAAAGGGGTAAAAGCCTCTTGTCTATTCAGAGCCGTTTTAACCTTCTTGGCAGTACCCAGCTGATTTGACATCTGCTCTATGGAAGGAAATTGATTCACTTTAATGCTCATATCATCACCCTCACATATCTCTTATATCCTTTGTCTTTTGATCTCTAAGAATTTATCCTAGATTCCTGTTTCATCCTTGGCATTGTCATCGGATTTCTCATCTGGAGTAGCCTCATCAGGAGCCTCCTCATTTACCTGGGAGTTTACAATTCTTAATGACACCATATCCTTTACTGTAGTAAGGAGAGCATCGTTAAATGCAACCGTAACTTTATAGGTTCCATCTTGATAACCTTGGAGCGCTTCCTTGGCAATGGTTACTTTATTTTTATCTAAACTTACATGCTCAGCGCCAATTCTATCGTTCCCTATAAAAATAGCTACATCATCTGCGATCGTATCCCCTTCACCCAAATGTACATCAAAGGAGATATCACTTGGATTGGAACCATCATACTCTAAGTTGATTTTTTCTTTGATTCCCGGTAGTCCCTTTTCAATGATATAAACATCATCAATCACACTATCCAATTGATCAATGGAATACAAACTACCATTAATAGAAAGCTTTGCTTTCCCACCGGACATATTAATAAAGTCTACTTTTCCAGTGATGTATTTTGTTCCTCCAGCTGCACTCTCTGCTTTCACAATAACATTCTTACCTACTAAGCTAAATGCCTGTGTATTGGAGGTTACGGTGGATAAGTTCTGCAATTGTTCCAGCTGTGAGAAGGTTGCCAATTGTGCTATGTACTCAGTATCCGTATTAGGATTGAGTGGATCCTGATATTTCATCTGAGTAACCAAGAGCTGTAAAAATGCATCCTTACCTAGTTCGTTTCCCGCTTTGCTTTCTTTCGAGGCTGTTTTCGCCTGTTCTATGACACCATCCGTAACTTTTTGAATTAAATCGCTCATCTTACCATCCTTTCTTCATGAATTCGAATTATGCAGTATAGTCAATCTGGCTGCCTGATACTCCGGCTATATGGATGCTAGCACTGTCTTCACTTGGAAGCTCTTCCATAGCCATGGCCTCTTCTAAGGATATCCTTCTGCCAGTTGAACTCTTCTGTCCTGATGGCTGATGATTGTCTTCTGCTTGATTTCCCTGACCGTAAGTATTATTGGATACCGTTACTTCAATCACTTCTACTTTAAGTCCTTGTTGATCTAAGTTCTCTTTCAAAGTTACCAGCTGGCTTTCAATGGCTTCTTTACTGATTTCATTTTGCACGGTAAAATGTGCTGTCATGATGCCATTCTTAGATTCTACGGTTAGATTTACCTTTCCAAGATGTTCTGGATTTAATTGCATTTCCATAGATGTGGTTTCTGGCTTAATCAGTATTTTGATTTTCTCAATGATCTGATTGGCAATGTCCCTTATTTGAGTGTATTGGTATACATTTCCTAGCTCATCCACTTGAGTCTGGGAATAAGAAGCAACCATATGATCCACAAATGTATGGAACTGTTCCTTGGCATCCAATGGATTGTCTTGGTTGTTAAAGCTCTCTGTATCTTGTTCCAAACTACTTACAGTTTCCTCAGATACCGACCAATTTTGGGTTTTATCTTCTGTCTGATGGACCTTTCCTTGATTTAGGCGATCAGCAGCAAGACTCTTTCCCTCATCCTCCATATCATTCTTTGTTTTTGATAACAAATCTTGATTGGTGATGATAACTTCTTTAACCTCAGGTTCCTCTGCTGTTATGGTCTCATCCAATTTCTGTAAAACGTCTTCTAACTCTTCCCTTGATAAGCCTAAGGAAGCCTCATTGAAAATCTGGTCCACTTGTTGTGTTAATAATTCTAAAGTGTTAACAAGATCTTCATTCATTAGAAATGCTGAAATATCAGTTTCATTTCTACTAGTCAGCAATAATTGTCTTAAGGAATTGGGATCCAATAAATCAGTGATCTCCATACCCTGCTCTTCCATCAACCCTTGAAGCTCTTCCGAAGTTAAATTGAGTATTTCCATGACTAGTTCCTGAACGGCTTGTAGCATGGTTAATACCTCTACCATAGGATCATCCTTATTTACATCTTCGGCAAGCGTTTTGCTTTCTGTGGAGCTAGCTTTCTTTGATACTTCTGTTTTTTCTAGAGATTTCGTTTCCTTTCCCTCATTGGTAACCTTGCTTTTCTCATGGTTTAAGACTTTTTGCTTCTCAGTTGAACTGTGATTGTCTTTCTTCAGGGAACTTGCTTTTCCCTTTTCCACATTGGAATTACCAGCAGGCTTGTGCTTAGGGGATGAAGTCATCGTAGTTTCTATCTCCTGCTTACCAGTGATACTGCCACCTAGGAATGTGTCAAAACTGATGTCCGAGTTGGATCGATGGATGGATTTGGATCCAGTAGCCATTGTTCCAAAGAAATTTGCAGACTGTGTGATTACACTTTCCGTCATCATCCTTGTCACCCTCCTTTCTATTAAATTGTATTTATAGTAAATTGCGAAGGACTCTAGTAAAGCTGGATGCTTTAATATGCAAACTTTGGCTTTCGCAATTTTCTATCGAAGTATTTTCTATCGAAGTATTTTCTATCAAAATAATTTCTATCGATGTAATTTCTATCGAAGTAATTTCTATCGAAGTATTTTCAGTTTTTCCAATCTTTTATTGCTTAGTGTTAGATTAATACTAGAAATATGTTTTAATCTGAACTATTAATAGAAATAACTATTCTTGTAATCCATTTATTTTGTAATCCATTTATTTTGTAATCGATTTATTCCCCAGCTATCTGTGCTAATCTTTCCTCACCCATATCCAACATCTTCTTAGTAATCTTGGCGGCTACCATACTATCCATCTCAGCCAAGATTTTAGCACTTTCCTGAGGTCTCATTGCTAGTAAAATTCTTGCTACGGCGCCAACATCAGCTGTCATGGTTTGTAAAATCTCAGCCGCAGCTTCTGGATCCATTTTACGATATATATTTGCGTACTCGACTATGGCAGCGTCATATTGTATTTGCTCCACTACTTGACGATAAATCTCCTCTGCAGTGGCTGGATTGATTTCTTCATAATATTTTTTGTATTCCTCAATATCTGGTGCTGCTTCTGCAAATACGACATTTTTATCGAATTCTTCTACTCTTTTTTCAAATTCCAATTGATTTTTTTCAAATACCTTAAGTCGATCGATTTCTGCTTGAAGCTCTGCTATTTGTGAATTTTCGTCTTGATCTCCCTGCTTGATATCTTCTAACATGGCTTCCAATTCTTGAATTCGAAGTATGGCTTCAGGGAGAGAAGTATACTCATAATTATTTTCTTCTGCAATCTGTTCTTCCGTTGCCTTGGGCAAAATTAAATTTAGCACCGGAACATCCTTTAGGATTGGCCTTAAAACTCCGGATCCAAAACCTCCAACATCGGATTTAATTAAGAAGATAAATACAGCAAACCATATTACAACAATCAATAAGGCAATCATTATGGTAAGGGTTTTATTCTGTTCCTTATTGGCTATATTGCCTTCTTTTTTTTTCTTTGCCATGATTAGTCCTCCTCATTAAGCATCGGATTGCTATAGCGGTAGCTGTTTAGCTGATCGATTTCCTTCTGCTCTTCTGCCTCATATTCCTTCTGATACTCTTCGAAGGCTTTTTCTTTTAATTTCTCTTGTATTTTCCTTTGTTGTACGGCCTCATTCAAACGAATTCTCGCTACCTCTAACCGTTTTTCCCAATTTTTCACTATTAAGATTTGCTGCTGAATCTTTTCTTCTAAAATTTTTATTGCTTCCTCACTACGCCGGATGCTCACGATATCCAATCGATTACTCCTTAGTTGGCGAAGCTCATCCTCATAAGCAGCTTTTCTTTCATGCAATTTTGCTAGAGTCTCTTCTTCCTTTGACAGGCGCATCCTTGTATTGCCATAGGCAATCTTTTCTTGATCCTCTAGCTTGATTTTTACCTGTAGTAAGTTTTCCATCTTATATCTGAACTTTTTCATTATGATTCAAATATCTCCTTAAGCATATTGATTTCTTCTTCAAATTCATACTTGCTATCTACATCCTGCCTAAGGAAGGAATTTACTTCTTTAATTTTAGAAATCGCATAATCGATTTCTTCATTGGAACCCGCCTTATAGGCTCCGATATTGATTAAGTCCTCTGCTTCTTGATAAGTCGCCAGTACATTTTTTAATTTACCAGCTGCATCCTTATGCTCTTTTGAAGCAATGGAATTCATAACACGGGAGATGCTTTGTAAAATATCAATCGCCGGATAATGGTTCTTTTGTCCCAGCTTTCTGGATAACATGATATGTCCATCTAAAACACTTCTTGCTGTATCGGTTATTGGTTCGTTAAAGTCATCACCGTCTACCAAAACGGTATAAAGACCAGTGATGGAACCGATATCGGAATTTCCTGCTCGTTCCAATAGTTTTGGCATCTCCGAGTATACACTGGGAGGATATCCCCTGGATACCGGAGGTTCCCCGGAAGCCAAACCGATTTCTCTTTGTGCCATGGAAAACCTTGTTAGGGAGTCCATCATTAACAAGACATCTTTCCCTTGATCACGGAAATATTCTGCAATGGCTGTGGCTGTTTTGGCTGCTTTTCTTCGTACCAGAGCTGGCTTGTCCGAAGTCGCAACCACGACCACCGACCTTTTTAAACCTTCTTCTCCAAGATCTCGTTCTAAAAACTCTCGTACTTCTCTTCCTCGCTCGCCAATGAGGGCAATTACATTGATATCCGCTTTGGTATTTCTAGCAAACATACCAAGCAAGGTACTCTTTCCAACACCACTACCTGCAAATATTCCTATTCTTTGACCTTTTCCAACGGTTAGCATAGAATCTACCGCTTTTACTCCAAGAGGTAAGACCTCATCAATAATTTTCCTCTTTAGGGGATCAGGGGGCTGGGCATCTGCTGAATAATATTGACTACAGTCTAAATCCACCTCTTCCATGGGATTGCCCAGACCATCTAAGGTATGGCCTAAGAGATTATCTCCTACAGGAACCCGGAAGGGTGCTCCTGTATTAATCACCAAACTTCCGATACCAACCCCTGTCATATCGTCATAGGGCATAAGTAGGATCCGATTCTCACGAAAGCCAACCACCTCAGCAATTTTTTTCTCTTTGAATTTGTTATCGGTGATATAACAGACATCATTCAAATTCGCTTCTGGCCCAGTGGCTTCTATGGTTAATCCAACCATCTTAACCACTTTGCCTATTTTCATCTCGTAACTTCTATCTAGTAATTGCTCATACTTATTAAAATTGATTGGTTGCATATGATAACCTGCCTATCCCACTCTATTTATATCGACAAAAATCGTAAATGTCTAAATACCAGCTAATATCTTTAAATCCGTAATCAAGTTGTTTAATTGAACATCAAGACTACAATTGATCACCTTGGTATCCGTTTCTATAAAGCATTGGTTCTTTGTTAAGTTAGAATCTTCTATAATTTCCAATCCCACTTCTTTCCCAATGGCATCTAAAAGAAGATTCTTCTTTGAAGATATCGTATCATAATCTTCCTTCGATACCTTAATCAAATATTCATCGCAACGATCCATATTTCTTAAGGCTTTTTCTACAAGATACAAAATAACTTCTTCTTTATCCTCAACTAGAATACCCGTTATTTTTTCAATCAGAGCCGCCATTAAGTTTACCATTTTGGGCTCCAGATCCCGTATCATTGTATCGTATTCCTTCTCCAACTGTCCTACTTTTCTTTTATACTCTTCTTCTAATCTCTTTCGCTCCTGATTCGCCTCTTTGATTCCAGCTTCAAAGCCTTGCTTTTGCGCTTCCTGATAGGTTTGATCCCTTAACTGGGCTGCTTCTTGTTTGGCATTCTCGATTATTTTTTGAGCTTCATTCCTGGCATTTTCCAGAAGAGAATTGGCCATCTTTTCTTGCTCTTCCGGTGTTTCCATTTGCTCCACCATAACAGCTTTAATCCCTTCAACAAATTCACCAGAATCGAAACCTTCCTGCTCTTTAGAAACCCTTTGAGGCGCTATTTCCTTCCTTGGCTGACGAAACTTTGGCTCGATGGTCATAATCTCTTGTCCATCGTAACGGACAGCATAAGCCTTAATTACATTAGACAATGATTTCGTCACCTCCACCTCTAGAAATAATAATCTCAGAGGAATCCTCCAGTTTACGAATAATATTAACAATACGCTGTTGCGCTTCTTCTACATCTTTTAGACGAACCGGTCCCATGTATTCCATATCTTCTCGGATCATTGCTGCTAGACGTTTTGATAGATTATTAAAGATAACATTTTGTACTTCCTCATTGGAACCTTTCAAGGCAACTGCCAATTCGTTATTATCAACCTCACGGAGTACTCTTTGTATGGACTTATCATCCAGAGTAAGGATATCTTCAAATACGAACATTTTCCTACGAATTTCATCTGCCAATTCAGGATCTTCAATTTCAAGAGTTTCCATAATGTGTCGTTCTGTACCACGATCCACAGTATTTAATATATCAACAATAGCATCTACGCCACCAACAATGGTGTAATCTTGATTGACCAAAGAAGCAAGTTTTCTTTCTAAAACCTTCTCCACTTCTTTGATAACATCTGGAGAGGTACGATCCATCTGGGCAATACGTTTGGCTACTTCAGCCTGCTTGTCTGGCGCCAAGCCAGAAATAACAGAAGAGGCCTGACTTGAAGAAAGGTAAGACAAGATCAAGGCTATGGTCTGAGGATGTTCATCCTGAATAAAGTTCAATAATTGTGAAGCATCTGTTTTTCTTACAAATTCGAATGGTCTTACTTGTAAGGATGCGGTAAGCTTTCCAATTACATCCCTTGCTTTTTCCGGTCCCAGTGCCTTCTCCAAAAGTTCCTTTGCATAAGCAATGCCGCCTTCTGCGATATATTGCTGTGCCAAGCAGATTTCATAAAATTCATCCAAAACCATATCCTTGGTTGCTGGAGAGATGCTACGAGTATTGGCTATTTCTAATGTTAGTTGTTCAATTTCTTCTTCCTTAAGGTGTTTGAAAATATTGGCGGAACGTTCCGGGCCTAAGGAAATCAGCAATACAGCCGCCTTTTGCAAACCCGTTATATCACTACTACTGGTTCTAGCCATCCTAATCCTCCCTTAGTCCCAATCTTCACTAAGCCAATTGCGTAATAATTGTGCAACGGCATCTGGTTTCTCATCTACAAACTTCTCTATCATACGACGCACTTCAGATACTTCATTAATTTCAATATCCTCAATGGTCTGGTTCTCCTTAGTTGTTGCCAGCAATTCTTCCACGGATAATTCAGGTTCCAGTTCGGTAACTTCAACCGGACGGACTCCCTTAAATACAACAAATGCCAATAGCGCAACGATTAAGATGACTAGAATAATTTGTATATATTCGGTCCAGTCTCGAATCGTTTCTACCTTTGGAATAAATACTGGCTGCTCATATGCCATAATCTGAATACTATTTTCCGGGATTCCTGTAGCCATGGAAACCATGGTTATAATTTCAGGATCTACCTCTACTTTTCTACTATCATCATTTTGAAGTGCATATTCCTGGAATGTAATATCCTCTAAGAGTCCTTGGATTTCCATTTCTTCTTCATCATAAGGAATTACCTTCCGCAGGACGATACTGATGGATGATTTTTCAGGGTCAATGGCTCCCACTTCATATTCAATATTAGTTACTCTTTCATTGGGCAAATAATCGATTTCTTCAATATCTACTGTTCCACTAGAGGATGAACCTCCATCTTCAAGCATATAATCCGTACCATCATTGGATGAGGTACCTGGTATACCTCCACCATAGGTTCCAGCATTCTCTGAACTATAGGTATAGGTACGGCCATAAAGTCCTTGATCTTGGCCATCCGCTGGAAGATATTCCGTATAAAGTTCTGTAACCTTATCCATATTAAATTCCAATTTCGGCATAATCTCTACATCATCGTAGCCAACCTTCATTAAACCCATATAGAGATTATTAATGAAATTATTACGAAGTCTTTCTTTAAAATCTTCGTTGGAATTAGCGCTTCCCGCATATAGGTCTTGTTCTCCTCCAAAAAGAAGGTTACCGTTCTGGTCAGCAACCTTGATTTTTTCCGTAGTTTCATTACCAATCACAGAAGCTACCATTTCCGCGATCGTCTTAGCAGTTTCTATTTTAAAATTATCATCTACGGTCAATAAAACACTAGCACTGGTATCTTGAATCTTGGTTAAAATGGAGTTTTTATCGTCCACTGGAATATATGTAACCTGTGCATCTTTCACACCATGCATAGTTTTTATATATTCTCGTAATTGATTCTGTATATACAAATTAAGTTTTAGTGTTCGATCACTATTGGTGGTGCCCAAACTATTATTTAATAAGTCATCTAATGTAATACCGCTGGATGGGATATCATGACTATATAAAGCTAAGGTCGCATCCGAGAATCTCTTCTTGTCAACGGATATGGTTAAGCCATCCTCACTGACCTTATAGGCAATCCCTTCCTGCTCCATTAAATCCCTGATTTTAGCCGTATCACCTGGTGTAGCACTGATGGTCAGCTTCCTATATTCGGTACGTCCTATTAAAAAAATCAAAAATATGAATGCTAAGAGAACCGTACTGACTACGCTAATGATAATAGTCTTTTGCTTAGCAGTATATTTATTCCAAAAATCCAATAGCTGTTTTGGTATTTGTTTCAATCTCTCCGACATTACAAATTGCTCCTCATTGTGTTTTTAACTTTAGAATTGCATATTCATGATTTCTTTATAGGCATCTAAAACATGGTTACGAATGGCAACTGTGTATTGAAGTGCCAAATTAGCCTTCTGCTGCGCTATTTGCAAATCATGGGTATTATCTGTTAGGCCAAGGGCATAAGAAATCTGCGCCTCCTCAGCAGCATTGGTATATTCATTGGTTTCCTTTACCATTTCCACCGCAGCTTGAAACAGATTTTCAAATGTTGCATTCCTATTCTCCTTTGCGGTTGATACCGAATTAGTAGCATACTTACTGAACTGTGTTAAATTACCAACTGATACAATATCCATCTTTTACCTCCGTTTATTATTTCCCTACTTCCAGACCTTTTAAGGCCATATTCTTCGTTGCATTGAAAGCGGTAACATTCGCTTCATAAGAACGGCTTGCATCAATCAGATCCGTCATTTCTTGTAAAACATTCACATTGGGATAGGTTACATACCCTTCCCCGTCAGCATCCGGATGAGAGGGATCATAAACTCTACGCATCTCGGTCTTTGTATCCTCAATGATCTGTGTCACCTTAACACCGCTACCAGATGTTCCGGCAGCCTTCATTAAAATTTCCCCAAAGGGAGTTGTATCTTTCTCAGCAAAAACCACTGCTTTTCTCCGATATGGGTTTCCATTTTCATCTCGAGTGGTATTCACGTTAGCGATATTCTGTGATATGATATCCATTCTCAGTCTTTGAGCTGTCATACCGCTAGCACTAATATTCATACTATTGATTGCTGACATATGCATTCCTCCTATCTAGAATTCAATACGGTTTTCAAACGGTTAAACTCTTGTGTCATAGAATCCAACAAAGCATAGTATTTAATCTGGTTTTCCGCTAATTTAGCGGATTCCGTATCGATATTCACGTTATTTCCATCCAATCGATAGCTGACTCCAGCATTGTCCGTAAATACGGTTGCTTCTAGATTCTCAAGATGTATGTTCGCAACCCGTCGATCTAGGGAATCGCCCCCTGCAAGTGCAGCCTTTAAGTAGTTTTCAAACTGCACGTCCTTCCTTTTATATCCGGGCGTGTCCACATTGGCGATATTGTTGGCAATTACTTCATTTCTTTTCCAAGCGGCATCCGCTGCCTTATCTAATATGTTTATATAGTTAAATGCATTCGATCCTATCATATCAACACTTCCTTCCATCTACTATAATTAT
>DUNZ01000017.1 GCA_012839085.1 Clostridiales bacterium | reverse complement strand
TAAAATCATCAAAATCCTTATTTATTTTTCCTTCTACTATTATAACCTTTGGGAAAAAGAAATCTTACACTTAATTTTAAATTTTTTTTAAAAAATTTAAAAAATATTTATGTTCTTCAGAAAACATTAATTTTAACCTTAAACCTATGTATTTATACTAATTAAAATAGAAAGGTTGCTAATAAAAAATAGTTCTACGATAACCTAGCTTTCCGTTAGTCGTAGAACTATTTTAAAACAATACTTTAATATCTCATTTCAATTTATACGAAATATAAATAGAAATATTTTATAAATTATATTTATTATAAAAAGAATATTATTTTGATGACTTATTTAGAGCAAACACTTTTTACTGCTTTTACTACATTTTCTGTAGTAAATCCAAATTTCTTAAACAGGATACCTGCTGGAGCAGAAGCACCAAAGGACTTCATTGTAATTGTTGTTCCATCAAGACCAACATATTTACCCCAACCAAAATCTGCACCTGCTTCAACAGCAACTCTTGCTCTAACACTCTTTGGTAGTACACTTTCTTTATATTCATCCGATTGCTCTTCAAAAATATCCATAGAAGGCATACTTACTACTCTAATATCGATTCCTTCTTTTGCTAGCTCTTCTTGAGCATTGATACCCAATTGAACTTCGGATCCTGTTGCTATCACGATAGCATCCGGTACTTCTTTTTTGGAATCAGAGATAATATATGCACCTTTTAGAGCATCCTTTGAAGAACCTTCTAACTGAGGTAGGTTCTGTCTTGTTAAAACTAATGCGGTTGGTGTTTTTGTTGATGTAATTGCATAATACCATGCTGCAATACACTCTGTCGCATCGGCTGGTCTAAATACGGTAAAGTTAGGCATTGCACGAAGCATTGCTAATTGTTCAATTGGTTCGTGAGTTGGTCCATCCTCGCCTACACCAATACTATCATGAGTTAGGACATAGGTTACTGGAAGTCCCATAAGAGATGTTAATCTAGCCATTGGCTTTACATAATCACTAAATACAAAGAATGTGGATACATAAGGTCTTAATCCACCATGTAATGCAATACCATTACCGATACCTGCCATTGCTAATTCTCTAACACCAAAGTGAAGGTTACGGCCAGCATAATTATCTTTAGAGAAATCGCCAGCATCCTTCATTAAGGTTTTTGTAGAAGGTGCAAGGTCTGCGGATCCACCAATGAAATTTGGTAAATAATTTTTAATTCTATTTATAATCTGTCCAGATAGATTTCTAGTTGCATCTGGTTTATCATCATAAGCCCAGAAATCTTCATTATCAATGAGATCCTTAGCTGTATTTTCATCATGATACTTGTCCCATAATTCCTTCATTTCAGGATATGCTTTGCTATAATCTTCGAAAAGTTTATTCCATGCGTCTTCAGTCTTAGCATTTTCCTCTGCAATAGCCTTGCAATTTTCATAAACTTCCTCAGGAACATAGAAAGGTTCTTCACTTGGCCAATTTAAATTTTTCTTCATAGCCTTAATATTATCTTCACCTAAAGGCTCACCATGAGAGCTTGCCAAACCTTCCTTAGGGCTACCATAACCGATCTTTGTTTTGATAGTTATCATAGAAGGTCTAGTAAGATCCGCTTTTGCTTCTTCAATTGCCTTACCAATTTCCTCTAAGTTGTTACCATCTTCTACAACTAACGTTTGAAAACCATATGCTTCAAAACGTTTCTTTACATCTTCTTTGAAAGCAATATCAGTGTCACCTTCAATGGTGATTTGATTTGAATCGTATAGAACAATTAATTTACCTAAGCCTAAAGTACCAGCTAGAGACATAGCCTCAGAAGTAATGCCTTCCATCATACATCCGTCTCCACCTAATACAAAGGTGTAGTGATCAACAACAGGATAGCCTTCTTTATTGAAAATAGCACTCATATGTGCTTCAGCCATAGCCATACCAACTGCCATTGCCATACCAGCACCCAAAGGTCCGGTTGTTGCCTCAACGCCAACCGTATGACCATATTCCGGATGACCAGGAGTTAATGAATTTTCCTGACGGAACAAAGATAAATCCTCAATGGTTAAACCATAGCCAAATAAATGTAATAAGGAATATAATAACATGGATCCATGACCGCCGGATAAGATAAATCTATCCCTATTGGCCCACTTAGGGTTAGCTGGATTGTGTTTCATATGTTTAGCCCATAATTCATAAGCCATAGCAGCTGCTCCCAGCGGTAAACCTGGATGACCAGAGTTTGCTTTTTGTACACCATCTGCAGATAAAACTCTTATGGCGTTTACTGACATTGTATCAATATTACTCATTCTATTTCCTCCTTAAATATATTAATATTAACTCTTCTAAATTAATAATTCACCGAAGTCGGCTTTGGAAATCCTTTTAGAACTTTTCAATTACTGACTGTGTCATAAGATGCTTTGCACATTTATGCGTATCAAAAATCATTCTCTTCTAGCGCATATATTACTAACTATACAATAAAAAGGAAATGAGTTCAATTGGCAAATTATACACAACTTGTTTTGTTTATCGCCTATAATTCGTTTTTTTGTCATTTTTTTATCAAACCAACTTTTTTAAAAATTTGATTTTTAATTATAGGACTTTTCATCAATGATTTGATCAATCTCATCAGCAAGAGGCTCTTCAAACTTTGCATCTAATCGCTCTCTTAGTTCATGATTTATGATATACAATCTTTCATTAGGATTTTTTTTATATCTATCTTCAAATATGATATTTCTTTCTTCTAACTGCTTTATTCTAGTCTCTTCGGATTTTTTTATATAATGAATTTCTACTTCAATACCACGCTCTAAAAAATAGTTTCTTGCTTTTAAACGTTCCTTCCTAGACCAATAGCCATAATCGATAATTACATTAGTTCCAGTCTTAATGATTTGTTCTGCTAACTCATAAAGATATTTTTGACATCTATCTGCTATATCATCATGTTTTTTCCCTAAGCAGGAATCCGATAATTTTAACATTAAACTATCTAGAGATAAAATTATTGCTTTTATTTTTTCTTTTAATCTATCTGCATAGAAAGATTTACCGCTGGCTATCTTTCCACACAAAACAATTACTTTTGCCATTATTCTAGCTTCTCCTAACTATTTTTTCATAACTTTCTTAAGTGCAAGAACAATCACTGGTACTAAGATTAATTGAAGTAGGATACCGGGTATTGCACTGGTAAAAGAAATTATTATAGCACCTAGCTTAGGAACTGGATTTCCTAAAATTTTTCCTGAAATCAATAAAAATGCTACGGTATAAACTGCTCTACCAATCAACATTGAAAGAAGTAAACTTAAGTAAACTTTGATATCCTTGCCAAGAACTTTAATCTTGGGTAATATTTTTTCAGACATAAATAAGCCTGAAAAGAATCCATAGGCTGCTAATTCAAATGCCATAATAAGATTCATAGGGAATGGGGGTGCACCAAACAATGAATTTAATAGTGGCGTCAGTATCCCTATCAAAATTCCATACCAGGGTCCAAGAAAAATGCCTGCAATAAACACATTAAAATGCATAGGTAATAATATTTGACCAATCTTTTGGCCAGCAAACATATGAAAGGCCCTAGGTAGCAAAATGCCAAGTGCAAGAAGCAATCCACTTATGGTTATACTTTGTACATAGTTTTGTCTGTTCGTCTTCATTAATATTCCTTTCCATCCCTTATTCATTTTTATTTCTTATATTTCTCTAAGATCTTACTTATATAAAAAACACTCTTTTTGATTATAACAAAGGTTATTGCTATATAAAATAGATTAAATGAAAATTCATACTGTTGATTATAAATTTTGAAATACTTCCCCTAAACCTGCCTGTATATATAAGTCTGCTG
>DUNZ01000150.1 GCA_012839085.1 Clostridiales bacterium | reverse complement strand
TGATGGGAAAAGCTTTTGACAATCGTTTAGGATGTGCCGCTGCTATCAGTACACTAAGAGCGTTGGAAGGGCAGGAATTAAAGGTAGATGTAGTTGCAGGAATAGCTTCACAGGAAGAGGTTGGGGGCAGGGGTTCTGTGGTAACCTCTAGAGTAATTAAACCGGATGTAGCCATTGTATTCGAAGGCTGCAGGCTGCCCAGCGGATGATAACTTTGCTAATTCCTATGAGATGCAGACTGGATTTTAGCTAGATATTTGTAGTTTTATTACAAACCTTTTGGATTTTCTTGCTATTGTCTTATTAGATGCTAAAATAGAAATAACAAGAGAAAAAACAAAAATTTGTATATATTTAAAAAAATGGAGATCTCTGTAATTTAAGACAGAAATAGGGTAGGATAATAACATATTTATTAGTAAACTCAATTCTATACAAATTTTTTGTTTGACGTTAATTAGTGAAACTTTTTAGTTTAAACTGTTACCATGGATGTAGTATTTACTTTGATTTTAGATGATAAAGGAATATATATATGAAAAACATTAGCAGCTATGAAAAGAATAAGATTACCTTGGAGGAGCTACAAGCCTTCTACCATATAACAAGCTATAAGGACTTGGTCGAAAAAGTATATGAGCTACTCGAAGATGGAAAAATCACACCTATTAAAAGGTCCAAGCTTAATGGGAAAAAACCAGCGTTATATCAAGCGTATCGAATACATCGAAAAAGTAAGGATTATAGCAAGTTGGTGGAAGAACTGACCTATCAGTTAGTACCCATCTTAGACAATGATTTTTATTTAAGGAATATAGAAACCTATGATAAGGATCGATTGTTTGTGTTACAGTTAAATGAATATCTAAAGGGAAAGATAGATAATCTGCAAGATTCTGTCTCCTATAATGAGAGGAGCTTTGAAATCTGGGGACGAGAGAAATTCCTATTAAAGGAAGGGGGAATCCGTATTTTAAAAAACCTTGGCCTAGACCCAAAGGATATTAATGTGTATGATACGACGGAACCATTGGCATATTATTCCCATCATAAGAGAGTACCCCAAAAGATATTAATTATCGAGAATAAGGATACATTTTACAGTATGAGAAGGCATCTTATATCAGGAAAAACAACCATACTAGGATCTCAGATTGGGACACTTATATATGGAGCTGGAAAAAGCATACATAAATCATTTCAAGACTTTACTTTCTGTATGGAGCCATATCTAAATGATCCTGAAAATGAAATTTTATATTTTGGTGATTTGGATTATGAAGGTATTATTATTTTTGAAAATCTTCATAGAGATTTTAAAGACAAAGTAAAGATAGAACCTTTTTGTATTGCTTATGAAACTATGATTAATAAATCGGAAATCAAAAGATTACCCATGATGAAGCAGGGGCAGAATAGTAATATAAGCACCAATTTTCTTTCCTATTTCACTCAGGATGTGCAAAAAAAGATTATTGAGATATTAGAACAAAATCGATATATTCCACAAGAGATATTACAGCGAAAGGATTTTTAGTAGGTATTGTTATGGAACTGGACTTTTTAAGGAATTTTACAAAGAGAATGAAGAATATTGGTTCCTATGGCTTGCTTTTTAAGAATAGTATTCTGAAGGGAACTTGGAAACAGTATGGAATTGATACCATATTTGAGCAGACAAATTTTATATTTTCTGTATTGCTTTATATTATGGAGCAATCTCTAAAGGATGAGTATTGTACCATGGATGATATCGGTAACTTTATTGATACCATTAATGTTACTTGGTTTAAAAAATCCTTATCCTTTGATCAGTGTAAGGAATTGGGAGAGTTTATTGTAAATGTTATTCTATGTGATGAAGGCCGTGCTATGTATTTTCAAGGTTTTGATTATGATGAGGGGGTTTATAAGGAAATACATATCAGTTTTATTGGGAATAAGATAGTTTACATTGACGGTGATGTAAGAAGAACCTCTTATTATCTTACAGATGATGGATATAATTTGGTTTTATCTACTTTAGAAATTGAGAGTAATATGAAGTTTACGATCCAAGAGATGATTTTTAAGCTTCAAATGGAGAAAGCCAGTTATGATAAGGCGGTGGATACGATTAAGCAGATATTCAATCTGCTTCGAATTCAGTTACAGAAAATGCAGGAAGCCATGCGTAGAATCAGACAAAACGCCCTTACATTTTCTGTTACAGAATATGGACAAATCCTTGAAGATAATCTTTCTACCATTGATGAGACCAAGAAGAAGCTTGGCGGTTACAAGGAACATGTTAGAAAACTGGTGGAAGGATTGGAACAGCAGGATATACAAATAGAAAAGTTAGGGCGGGCGGAAGCTGATAATCTGAAACACTTGAAGATCATTGAAACCTATATCAATCGTGCATTAGATGAATATCAGAAGATTCTTTCCACTCATTTTGATTTAAAATCTATGTATACAAAGGAATTAGAGGCACTATCACAGATGTCATTAATAAAAAGATTTTCTATTCGAAATGATCTTTATGATTCAATACTACAAAATCCAGAGAATCTTGACCGCTTAGACATTTTTCTACGACCTTTATTTAATCGAGAAGTGGACAAGATCTACAATATTGGTAAAGCATTTGAATATCAACGATCCATTAAGCTTAGGGAAATTGAGGAGGGCGAGATACTAGAAGATTTTGACGAGGAGGCTTGGCTAAAGGAACGTCAATTGAAGTTGGAGAAAGGACTTAGAATTTATAAAGATAGTTTATTATGTATCCTACGATATACGTATCAATATAAAAGCTTATCCTTACAAAAATTACAAGAAATATTACCGGAAGAGGAGATTCCAATACTGATTCCCAATCTGGAAATTTTTCGTGAGATTATGGTTGAGCTAATTAAGAATAGAATTTTCGTATTTGATGACCTTCGAAAAGAAAGGGAAGAACATTTTACCGATAAAGTTGATGGATTTCAGATTAATTTGTGTTTGTTGGAATTAATTGAAGAGCATAAAGATTTCAATGGGATTCAGAGCTTGGAGGTATCAAGAACTGGTGGAGAAGCTGTTGAATTTTTAAATATAACTGATGAAAATGGACAGAGGAAAAAGGTTCGCTGTTCAAATCTCATATTTACTATAGAATAGGGAGAGAGGGATTTTATGGCTTATGAATTAGAAGATATCACTACAAGTCAAAGGATATTTTATTATTTACTTCAAAAAAGAGAGTTAAGAGAAGAAGAAGAAATTCTATTATATAAAGCATATACAGAGAATGAATCCATCATGAACCTAGTTAAAAGTCAAGGAGAGTTGGCAGATAGTAATATTGAAAGGTATGGCAACGTAATTTACCTTATTCCGAAAGAAGATAATGATTTTCTAGGTTTTTCTAAGGCCTTACTGAAGTATACCTTATGCAAATCTACTGCAACGGATAAGGATTATTACCTTGTCCAATTTGTTATCCTTACCTTACTTGTGGAATTTTATGATGGACAGGGGAGCACTAGTAAAACCAGAGACTTTATGAAGGTGGGAGATCTTTTAAACTGTATATCGGATCGGTTAAAAGAAGGAGCTTCCTATCAAGAAGATGAGGAAGAAGATGGTGGGCTTGCTTTTATCAATATGTTAGAAGCTTATGAAGCTCTTAAGAGCGATGATCGTGGTTCCAGAGCAAAGACAACCAAAGAGGGTTTTATTCATTCCATCTTATCATTCTTACAAAAGCAAGGCCTTATAGACTATATCGAAGCTGATGAGATGATAAAAACCACAAAAAAATTGGATCACTTTATGGATTATAATTTATTAAACAAGAATAATTATAATCGGGTTATGAGAGTGCTGGGGGTGAAGGAAGTTGAGTAAGATAAATTGTTTTCGTGCAATCAATCTAAATTATAATAATAATGCGATTACCATTGAGGATGAAACCTTTCATTTTGATGGTGAAAGTACCTTATTATCCTTGCAAAATGGAGGCGGAAAATCAGTACTTGTGCAGATGATGATAGCACCTTTGGTTAGAAAACGTTACAGGGATACTCCGGATCGTGAATTTGCCAGTTTTTTTACCAGCAATCGCCCTACCTTTTTGCTTACGGAATGGATCTTGGATGGAGGAGCAGGGTATGTTTTGGTTGGGATGATGGTTCGCAGGAAAGAAAACTCTGCAGAAGAGGATTCAAAGGATGAATTAGATATATTGAACTTTATATATGAGTATAAGGAAGCCAATGAATTTGATATCCATAATATCCCTGTAATTGAAATGAATGGGAAAGTAAAAAAACTTAGGGGATTTCATACATGTAAAGGAATGTTTGAAGAGATTAAAAGAGAAAAAGGTTTGGTTTTTCAATCTTATGATATGAACCAAGCTGCACAACAAAAGAGATATTTTGACCGTTTAAAGGAATATCAGATTAATCATAAAGAGTGGGAAACAATAATTAAGAGGGTAAATTTAAAGGAATCGGGTCTATCGGAACTCTTTAAGGATGCAAAGGACGAAGCAGGTCTTGTAGAAAAATGGTTTTTACCCGCTGTGGAGGATAAGCTGAACAAAGACCAGAACCGAATAAAGGAATTTTCCAATATTATTCAGAAATTTATTGTTCTGTATAAAGAGAACCAAGCAAAGATAGAGCGTAAAGAAACAATTATATCATTCCAGAAGGATGGGGAAGAAATCCGTGAAAGTGCCACAGCTTTTCTGGAGGCAATGCTAAATACGAAAGAATATGAAGAAAAGATTGCATTTTTAAGAAAAAGTCTTTTATCATTACTGGATGAAAAGATAATAGAGAAGGATATGCTTACAGAAAAGCTGGAAGTATTAGAGAGCAATTTAGAGTCTGTTAAATATGAAGAAGAATCTTATCATCTGCATTGCCTTATGGACGAACAAAATGAGATGTTGAAAGAGCAAAAACGACTAGAAGATGAAAAAAACAGGGTTAATAAAAGTATTATAGAACTTTCTTTCCGAATCCATGTTATGGAGTGTGCTAGACTTTATGAAGAGTATAAAGAATTTTCAAAAGATGTTCTTCTTCTAGAAAATCAGTTGGGATTATTAAGAGAGAATGAGAAGGACTTGCGCCCGGAAAGGAATCAGTTAGGCTATAGCATAAGATGCTATTATGAAGAACAGTTACAAAATCAAAAGATACATCTTAGGGAACAAGAGGATATGTTTTCAGAAAAGCAGCAAGAACGAAAGAAGTTATCTTCTAGGAGGGATGATTTACAAAAACTGATTCAAGAGCTAGAGAGAAGCTTAGGCCAGGTTCAGACTAGTGTTAGTTCTTATGACAAGGATGAAGATGAGTTTAATACAAGATATGAAGCAGGGCTTGAAAGAAATATTCTAAGACTATATGAAGAGGGAATACTAGAAGAAATAGAGATCAACTTAGAAGATAAGTTGAAAAAACATCAGACTAGCTTGACCCAGAGAAAGGAGAAAAAGAGGCAAACAGATCAAGAGATTTTATCCTGTAGCAGAGATTTAGAGGATGAAAATAAAAAGCTAGGGCAGTTACAGCTTAAGTTACGTCATCAGGAGGAGCTTTTAGGAGCATTTGAGGTGGAATTAGAGACTCGAAAAAGGATTCTAAGATTTATTGGACTAGGAGAAGAGAATGTATTCCAAGAGTCTAGGATTGCTGAGGTTTTTGATAAAAAACTAATAGTGTTAGAGAATGCAAAGCGACATTTAGAACGACAAAAAGAAGAGATGGAAGACGAATACAGGAGGCTAGAAACAGGAAAGCTTCTGGAATTGCCCAATGAATTTAGTCAATTACTAAATGATATGGACTTGTCCTATATATATGGTATGGAGTGGTTGAAGCGAAATGGTTTTTCTGCACAAGCAAATCAAGAACTATTAGAGCACAATCCATTGCTTCCATATAGTATTATTATGAACGACAAAGGTATACAGCAATTAGCTGGAAAACAAATTGATTTTTATACTTCATTTCCGATACCTATCATTCGAAGAGAGGACTTAGACAAATTCTCTAATGAAAACAAAAGCTGCATTTATGAGTTAGATAAGATTAATTTCTTTGTTATGTTTAACCATCATTTGTTCGATGAAGAAGCATTAAAGGAATTGTTAAATCAGAAACAAGCAGAAATTGATAAAGCCAAAAAATTATTGGCACAAAAAGAAGAAGAAATTAAAGAATATAATAATAAATATAATGAAATAAAGTATCAGACTATCACGGAAAGCAAGTACAATGCTTGTATTAAGGAATTGGAGTATCTAGAACAAGAGATTAGAAAATCGGAATTAGGATTAAGAGAAAGGCGCAGTAAAAAGGAAGATTTACAAAGGTTGTTGGAAGAATTATCAGAAGAAATTAAGGAAGATAGTCAGCGGGAGTTGTACCTACTTCATATGATAAGGGATTTTAAGAAGCTATGGGATTCCTATGAAGAATATCTTAATAATCGTAAGAAAATGCAAGAAATTCTAAATACTTTAGAAAAAAGCAAGTGTGAATTAGAAGAATGCAATTATTCACTCATAGAATTAAATAATCTCATTCAGGATATAGCAACCAATCGGGAACGAGCGAATATTAAATTAGGGGATTTGCAAAAGAAGGTAAGTCTATATCAAAGTTATCAAGAATCCCAAAGACTATTTAAAGACATAGAGGATATGGAGGCAAGATTCGAGGCCTTGACTAAGCAAATTAGTGAAGATCAACAGCAGTTAGAAGAGAGACTTCATCAGGCCAAGGAACGATTCGATAATAAGCAACAACAATTGCTATCAAAAGAAGCGGAATATGGCCTAGAAGAGAAGGATTATCAAGACATTACACTGGATGAATTCATAGAAAAAGAACTGAAGAAAGAAAAAGTAGCACATGAAAGAAAATATAGTGATTTAGAAAAAGAATATAATAAGTTCTCTACTAAAATTGCCGTATTACAAAGCAAGATAGATAGTGCTATGAAACAGTTAGAAGAAAAATATCAGAGATCAGAATTAATTCCAAGGAGTCAAATCACGGATTTAGCCTTCAAAAAACGAATTCACCTTATATCAATTGAAATTTCAAAAGAGAAAGAACATCTTACATTTATTGAAGATAAAATCAATAATTATGAAAACAACCTTTCCATATTGGCTGAATTTAATCACTTTACAACAGAGAAAACATTTACTTATCAAGAAGAATTGGGTGAAAATTGGGGAGATCGTTTGGATGATTTGAGTATGGAGGAACTCAGAGATTTTAGAGGAGGACTAGTTCGGGATTATCGGTATTCCTTAAGAGTTCAGGATGATAAAAAAGAAGCACAAAGAAAATCCTTGGAAGTTATATCTAGTAAGGAAATATACAAAGATGAGTTTTTTAGCAAACCACTGGAAACCATGATGAACCTAGCAAGTGAGCCCCAGGGTGTCCTTGAACAATTAACAATTATTTTGGGCTCTTATGAGGCTTTACTTCAGAAATTAGAAGTTGATATAGCCTTGGTGGATCGAGAGAAGCAGAAAATAATGGAGATGTTACTAGATTATATTGAAGATTTACACAAAAACCTTGGCAAGATCGATAGAAATTCCTCCATAACAGTTCGTGGACGTTTAATAAAGATGCTAAGAATTATACTTCCGGAATGGGAAGAACAGGAGAGCGTCTATAGGATAAGGCTACAAGATTTTATGGAAGAGATTACAAAACGGGGGCTTTTACGGTTAGAGCAAAATGGAAACTTAGAAGAGATGATCGGGGCTTTTGTTACCACTAGGAACCTATACGATACTGTAGTTGGAATAGGGAATATAAGCATTAAGCTTTACAAAATAGAATCCCAAAGAGAATATCCCATAACCTGGGCTCAAGTAGCCAAAAACTCTGGAGGAGAAGGTTTTCTATCTGCTTTTGTAGTATTATCCAGTTTACTTTCTTATATGCGCAGGGAAGATACGGATTTGTTCTTTGAGAGAGAGGAAGGCAAAATCCTATTAATGGACAATCCCTTTGCCCAAACCAACGCAGCCCATCTTCTAAAACCATTGATGGATGTGGCGAAGAAGAACAACACTCAGTTAATATGCCTTACTGGCCTAGGTGGTGAATCAATTTATAATCGCTTTGACAATATCTATGTACTTAACCTAATGGAATCTGGTCTCCGAAAGGATATTCAATATGTGAAAGGGGAGCGCATCAAAGGAGAAAAGGATATTATTACTATCCGTGCTTCACAGGTGAAAGTAGAGGATATGGAACAGATGGAATTGTTATTTTAGAGAAGAATCCATGCGTGTGAATGTAAAAAACAAAGAGGAATTACTTTATAATTTATTTTTCTGGTCAGACTGGGGGTAATGGTTGCTCCCAGTCTTTGTATAAAAATTGAAATCATATCCTCTTCAATTAGGAGAGCCATCCTTACCCAAGAGGAAGCAAAAGCCTCATGATAAAGACACCTCCCTCTGTTTCAAAAGAGGGTAAATGGAAAATATCGGCCTGAGGCAGCAGGGTTTTCCTGTTACTATAGTTATAATGGTGATTTGGAGGATTTTATTGCTTATTCAAGCATTGGGCCTTCGATGTCATTCAAATATCTTTATGCCTATGGCTTAACTAGTGAACTTTCTGAGTATGGTATGGTATATATCTCTCAGATGAATTACACTTATTTACCCGAGCTTTTGATCGTATTATAAGGTATTATATTATAATGCAAGAAAATGATATCGGCGGGAAGGAAGTATTATATTAAAAAAATATTGTTAATAAAGGCGAAATAGATTAAACTATAGGTATCAGGAAATGAAATATATACTATTTTCTGATGTCTATTTTATTTTATAGAAAATACCATAGGAAAAATCATTTTCTTAAAATGATAAGGTTGGTTTCCTATAAAATAAAATAAATAAAGCATATGATTGGAAAGAGGTTAATCATGTTACAAGACGTAGAAACTATTTTATTTGACGAAGATGTATTATTAAAAAGAATAAAAGAATTAGGAGAAGAGATTTCAAAAGATTATGCAGGCGAGGAGGTTATGCTTGTAGGAATCTTAAAAGGTGCTAGTGTATTTATGTCGGATCTAATTAGACAAATTACCATACCTGCTTATATTGATTATATGGTGGTCTCAAGCTATGGTAATTCTGCTGAAACTAGCGGAGTGGTTCGTATCATAAAAGACTTAGAGGACAATATTGAGGGAAAAAATATTATTATCGTAGAAGATATTATAGATACTGGCTTAACATTAGATTATTTGAAGAAAAACTTATTAAACCGTAATCCAAAATCCTTAAAAATCTGTACCCTTTTGGATAAACCTGCAAGAAGGCAAAAGGAGATCGAGATTGATTATAAGGGATTTGATGTTCCTGATGAATTTATTATAGGATATGGTATTGATTATGCTGAAAAATATAGAAATCTTCCTTTTGTAGGTTTACTAAAAAGAGAGGTTTACGAGAAGCGTTAATAATTCACTCATTTGATATTTTATTATGCGGCTCTATCAAGTTCTAAGTTTATTGAGAAATTAGGCTCTAAGTCAAACTTTGCTTCAATATTTGACTTAGAGCCATTTTGAATATTTTTTCAATTATTACAGTAGAGGGTTAGTCTAGCTTTCCATAGTCCCATAAGTATCTGCTAATTTCTTGAGTTTAAATCCCTTTTTTTTAAAATAATTGACATTATACAAATTAATATTTATAAATGCTATTGACAGAAATATACAAGCAATATATTATTAAGTAAAGGAAAATAATGGAAATCCTTATGGCGAGCTTGAAATAAAGGAAAATACTTTTTGTAAGGAATATTGTACTGGTTTATTCGCAATGGAGCGACTACATAAAGATTTAGAAGATATGTTATCAAAATCAATAAAAGAAAAGGATAATATCAATTATCGTAAAAAAGTTATATTCTCGATTTTATTTTTGAGAAATAACCTAATTACAGGTAGTTTATCTGCATTTAGAGAAGAATTTGGTTTGGGCTTATTAAACTTTGCTGAGAAAATAAATGATTTAATTATGAAAAAAGTTGCAAATGAGATAATATTAGCATCCAGGATGTGGAAAAAATGGTTTGCTTTAATAAGCAAATTACCCTATGATGATAAAAAATTCATCTCTAATATGAAAAGTATAGTTTCTTTATTCGAAAAAATATTATTAAGTGAAAAGTATGCTTATCAACTTTTAGTTAATTCTGATTTAATGAGGTAAACAAGATGAATGATATCTCCAAATTTACAGTATGTAAATCATTAAATGAGATAATGTTATTAGCTTCAGAATTATACGGAAATATCCCCTTAACAAAGACACTAAAAGAAAACGGAATAGAAGAGTTGACCTATAAAGAAGTGATTAATAAGTCAAAATTATTGGCTTTACATATTCATGAAAAATTTGGTTCAGGAAAAAACATGGTTATGATTGGAGACATAAATTATGAGTGGATAGTTGTCTTTTTTGCTATTATATTATCAAATAATGTAGTTGTACCCTTGGATCATTCCTTAGATGTAAGCATTATTATAAAACAATTGGATCATCTGGAAGCGGAATTGGTATTTTGCAGCGATAACAATTCCTCTTTATATAATAATGATTTACTAAAGAATGTTCAGATTATAAAATTTACAGATTTTATTAATGAAATTTATGATGTCATGAATTTTGATATTGTTAATAACTATGAAAATAATGACCCCAATTCGGTTGCTATGATTGTTTACACCTCAGGTACAACAGGTGAATTAAAAGGGGTTATGTTAACTCACAAAAATATAGTTACGGCAATAAAATATTCAACGGAGATTATGGGACATGATACATTTTCTTCTGGGGATACGATTATACCTTTACTTCCCCCCTTCCATATGTTTCAAATAACTACAGGATTATTAACTCCATTATTATATGGTGTTTCCATATGCTTTATTGGAAATATTAAAAATATAGCTAAGGGATTATTATTATTTCAACCAAGTATTCTGATTGTTGTACCAATGATTTTGATAGGATTACGAAAGATGCTAAGATTAAAAATGTCTAGAACAGACTACTTTAAATTTCAATTAGGTTTATTGATTAACAGGCTACTAAGAAGAGTGAAGTTAGATGTAAGTAGGCTGATTTTTAAAGAACTGCACAAAAAATTAGGGGGAAAACTAAGAACAATTGTGTGTGGTGGAGCCTTTGTAGAAGAAAATTTAGTTGATTGGTATAAAAATATTGGAATTCAGGTTTTTGTAGGTTATGGAATTACGGAATGCTCACCGGTAGTAGCATGTAATCGTATAAAAGCAACAAAAAAACATTCTGTTGGAAAATGTATAGAGCAATATTGCCAAGTGAAAATTGAAGATAATGAGATTCTCCTTAAAGGTGATATTGTATTTTTGAAATATTATAAAAATGAAAGGGCAACTAAGGAAGCCTTTGTCAATGGTTGGTTTAGAACTGGTGATTTAGGATATGTCGACAAAGAAGGATATTTATTTATTAGCGGAAGAAGAAAGAACTTAATTGTTGGAACGGATGGTAACAATGTCTCTCCTGAGGAGTTAGAGCAATTATTAGAAAGCTACGAGTTGATTAGTGATGCTCTTGTTTATCTTAAAAGAATTAAAGGGAATCAATTTATTGTAGCAGATGTTTTGCTAAACAATGAAATGACAAAAAAATTATCATCATCAGTTATTGAAACAATGCTCCTCAAAATTAAAAATGATATAAATAATTTGTTGCCTTCATATAAAAGAATTGCATCAATTAGGCAGATATCTCAATCTTTTGAAAAAAACCATTTAGGAAAAATCTTACGATATAAATACATAAAAGAGGATGGTACGAGATTTGAAAAGTAATACAATGATAATGAAAAAGACGATCAAGTTAATTTCTAATTTTACTGATATTAAAAAATCAAATATTAAGGCAGAAACAAAATTAAAAGAGGAACTTGGATTAACATCTTTTGATTTTGCTTCACTCATTTTTGAATTTGAAGAGGTTTTTTCTATTAAATTTGAAAACTGGGATGAATTAAATAAACTTGTAACAATTCAAGATATTGTAGATTTAATTGTTAAATATTCACTAATAAAAAAATCTGATGATAGTGAGAAGAAATGATTAAAATACAGGTTCATGCAATTTATTTATATATAATGAAAATTTGTTTGAAATACGGTGTGAATAAGGAGGAAAATATGATAACACCAATAACCTATTATAAAAAAAATAAAAAGCGGGGTTTTACTCTGATAGCAATAATATTAATAGCCGTTTTTTGTATTTACTTTGTTACATCCTTAGTTCAATCCGTTTATGATACAAGTAAAGAAATGAGTACGTCACCATTTAAATGTTTTTCATTAGCTAAAAAGTCGTATAGGTCTGAAAATATACTAGAAAGCGAGTTAAATAATATTGCTGAAATTGAAACAATGTATAATATTATAACAATTCCAACCACAATTAAAACTATCTTTGGGACTACCTCTGCCTATATAATATTTCCAGAGAACTCCAATAAACTTAATCAAATATTTAATAAATGTAAATTAAGTTTAACAGCTGGTTCTTTCCCTGTTGACGATCAGAACGAAATAATGCTTCACGAAAGTATTTTGAAGAATAAAAACCTAAAAATAGGTGACAAGTTGAGTGATTTTTCGATAGTAGGAACTTTCACAGGTGATACAAATATTATTTTAGGTATGATTAGTGAGTCAACCCAAATCGCATTGTCATTAAAGTCTGATACATATTTATTATTTCCAATGGATGATAAACTTAAGGAAATGAATTATGATTTGTCTTCACTTTCTAAAGATCGATGGGAAGTATTAACTTATTCATCTGCAATCAAAGCTTTAGATGAAGATTTTGAAACATTAGATTTCGTCATGGTAATTGTGATTGTAATGGTTGCCATATGTTTGTCAATCTCTGTGGCTTCATTTGTGTATACTTTATATTCTAGTAGGTATGATGAATTTGCCATTCTTAATGCAGTTGGATATAGTAAGAAAAAGATAAAATTTATATTATTAAATGAAACCTTAATCATAGCGATTGTATCGTGGATTTTGGGCTTTCTACTCTCAATAGCGGTATTATTAGTTGCCAATGAGGCTATTTATAAGGAAATGGGGCAAACAATGCAAATATTATCAGCAAATGGACTCGTCTACACGTTACTTGTGCCGATAATGGTTTTTATATGTTCGGTTGTGCCTACGATTCGAAAGCTGTCAAAAACCGATTTAGTAACTATAATTGAGAGGAGATAGCGATATGATATTAGAAGCGAAAGGACTAACATTAGAATATCCAGATGGATTGAGTAAAAGAAAAGTATTAGATAACATTAATTTGTCTGTAAAACCAAAAGAAACTGTTGTTTTGTGTGGTCCCTCAGGATCAGGGAAGAGTTCATTAATTTATTTGTTATCAACATTAAAAAGGCCTTCTGCAGGAACAGTTGCTTTTGATAATATGGTAATATCAAATAATAAAAATGCAGATTTCATAAGGTTACAAAATTTTGGATTTGTTTTTCAGCAACATTTTTTAATACCATATCTATCGGTACTTGAGAATATATGCATAATGAGAAAAGATAGAAAAAAAATATCGGATGCATATCATCTGATGGAGGATTTGAGGATTGAAACACTTGCAAACAAAAAGCCACATCAAATATCTGGTGGAGAACGCCAACGGGTGGCTATTGCTAGAGCATTGATGAACAATCCCAAAGTAGTTTTTGCAGATGAACCAACTGCCTCTTTAGACAAGGAAAATGCAAATAAAATTTATTCATTACTAAAAAATCGTACTTCCGATGCAATTTTGATTATTGCAACCCATGATATGTCTTTGTTGGAAGGGGATGAACGTATTATTAAAGTGGAAAATTCAAAAATATGGGAAAATTGAAGTTTAGAATTAAATCTATCTTTGAATCAACTTAATGTTTCAAATAATTTTAATTGTTGGTAAATAAAGTTTTCATATTAAGTTAGGGATTGTTGGTAAAATTAGTAAATATTAATATTTGGACTGGGAGTAACGAATACTCCCGGTTTTTTTGTATTCCCTAGGATATCGTTTAGTCAGCGATATACAACCGTCCAATCAATATAGGTCGGGAAAGATTAACCCAAGCCAATTCGTAAATTAGTGGTAGCAACACCAAAAGAAGTAAAAGATCTTTAAGTTTTTTCGAAAATATTTTAACAAAATATAAAAAAGTGATTGACAAGATTTCCACTATTTATTATAATTACTATCGTTCGAACAGATAATGAGAATGATTTTCAATACCAAATACTTCTTTGTTTTTGACTATAATCTGTCAAAGACTCAAGTGATTCTGGTAGTTTCTTCGAAATTATCAAAAAAGTACATATCAAACACATATAAAAGGAGCGACATTATGAGAAAAGCAAAGTTTTATAAATTAAGCATAATTATGTCAGCATTAATACTATCATTAACTGCTTGTTCCAGCGGAGACAAGGACACTAATACAAATAAGGTAGAATCCAATCAGATTAGTGATGGGAAGGATGATACGAAAAAAGAAGATGAACTAGTAACGGATGATCTTACAAAAGATCAAACTTCTGATTCAGTAACAGAAGTAGAAATCACAGATTACCATGGAACTGTTGTAGTACCTGTGAATCCAGAAAGAGTGGTTGTTTTAGATAGTAGATCCTTTGATACTTTGGCAGCTTGGGAAATTAAATTAGCAGCAGCACCCAAGGCGGTAATGCCAGCAGATTCACCTTATGTAGCCGATGAAGAAGTTCAAGACATCGGCAATCATCGTGAACCAAATCTTGAAATTATTGCTGCCCTTGATCCGGAACTTGTTATCATTGGACAGAGATTTGGTGGCTTTTATGATGATATAAAAGCACTAGTACCCAATGCAGTTGTTATCGATCTTAACTTTGACGTATCTGAGACAGCTGAAAATCCTGGACAAAATTTAGTAGATGGTTTTATTAATTCAACCATTGCTCTAGGTAAGATTTTTGATAAAAATGAGGAAGCTGCACAATTAATTGTTGAATTTGAAAAGGCTATTGCGGATGCAAAAGCAGCTTACAATGGAACAGATAAAATGATTAGCGTGATCGTATCTGGTGGAAACATCGGTTATTCAGCTCCAAAATCAGGACGTGTATGGGGGCCAATTGCTGATCTTCTTGGCTGGGTTTCAGCTTTAGATGTTGATAATTCCAGTTCAGATCACCAAGGAGATGATATCTCTGTAGAAGCAATTGCGCAAAGCAATCCTGATTGGATTTTTGTACTAGATCGTGATGCCTCCGTATCAACTACTACAGATGCAGTACCTGCACAAGATGTTATAGATAACTCACCAGCCCTTCAGAATATTGAGGCTGTGAAAGAAGGTAAGATTGTATACGCTCCTAAGGATACCTATAACAATGAGTCTATTCAAACTTACAAAGAAATTTTTGAAATTATTGCTAGCAGTTTAAGTAAGTAATAAAGGAGCATGGGCGTGATAAAAGAGAAAACTCATATGATAAAAAGGGCTGAATGTATTCAGCCCTTGCCTTGCGATAATCGAATGTGGACCAAACAATTTATATTAGCTGTCATCATTGTAACTATTTTAGCAGTGGTATCCTTGTTTACAGGGGTATATGACATTTTTAAGCAAGAAGATGGCCTTAGAATGGTATTTATTACTCGTATTCCTAGGACGGTAGTCTTACTTCTTACTGGGGCAGCTATGTCAATGGCTGGATTGGTGATGCAACTAATCACACAAAATCGTTTAGTGGAAGCCACTACAACAGGAACCATTGAATGGGCAGGACTTGGCCTTGTTTGTGTATATCTATTCTTCCCAGCACCAAGCTTACTGTTAAGAATGGGAGGAGCAATTTTATTTTCCTTTACAGGAACTATGATATTCTTTGTGTTTTTAAGAAAAATTAAATTACGGTCTTCCTTAATTGTTCCCATAATCGGCATGATGTTAGGGGCTGTTATTTCAGCGATTTCAACTTTTATAGGCTTAGTATTTAATATGAGTCAAAATATTGAAAGCTGGTTTGTAGGTTCTTTTTCATCTGTACAAGTTGGTAGATATGAGTATTTATGGTTAATCGTTATCATTACCATCTTAATATTCATCTATGCGGATCGATTAACCTTAGCAGGCCTGGGTGAGGATGTTGCAACCAGCTTAGGGGTCAACTATAACCGTATTGTTATTTTAGGGACAGGTCTTATTTCTCTTGCGGTTGGTATTGTAGCAGCAGTGATCGGAAACTTACCTTTTCTAGGTCTAATCGTTCCCAATATTGTATCCATGTATAGAGGAGACAATCTTAGAAATAATCTTCCCTGGGTATGTGTATTAGGCATGGGAACCATAACTGTTTGTGATATTATTTCAAGAGTAATCATTGCGCCCTTTGAAGTACCAGTTTCCTTAATATTAGGAACGGTAGGATCCGTGGTGTTTATCAGTATTTTGTTGAAAAGAAGGAGAAAACGATGAGCGGACTCGTATGTACAAATGATAGAAATAGATCGGCTAGAGCTTTTCGTAGGAAAACAGAAGAAAGAAATTATTGGATTTTATTAGGGGCCTTTATTCTCTTAGGGATTGCTGCGACCTATGGATTACTAGTTTATAATAATCCTGTACCTGTGACATCCCCTTCTTTTATTCCTGTTGTTAAAAGAAGAATGGTTGCAATCATTGCTATGATTATAGCAGCAGTCTGTCAAAGCTTATCTACGGTTGCCTTTCAATCCATTACCAACAATAGAATAATCACTCCTTCATTGCTAGGGTTTGAAGCACTTTATTCAACCATACAAACCAGTACTATGTTTTTCTTTGGCGCTAGAGCATTTATCAGTTTAACCAATATGCAATCTTTTATATTCCAAGTAATTGCCATGGTAACCATGTGCTTAATACTATTCGGATGGTTATTAGGAGGTAAATATGGTAACCTGCAACTTATGCTTTTGGTAGGTGTTATTATGGGGACTGGACTGAGATCTTTATCCAGTTTCATGAGAAGACTTCTTGCTCCCTCAGAATTTGACATATTACAAGCTAGATTATTCGGTTCTGTGAACAATGCGGAAACCAGTTATTTTGTAGTAGCAATACCCCTTGTATTAATTGCATCGGTACTAATCATAGCCCATTCCAAAAAGCTAAATATTTTATCCCTAGGGAAGGATGTTTGCACATCCCTAGGAGTGAATCATAAGATTAGCACCATATATATTTTGATTTTAGTCTCTGTTTTAATGTCAATTTCCACAGCTTTGGTTGGTTCACTTACTTTCTTTGGATTTTTAGTTGCTACTTTAAGTTACCAATTTGCACCGACCTATGATCATAAGTATATTTTCCCGATGGCACTGGCCATGGGATTTTTGGTATTGACAGCCTCATATTTCTTTATGAATCATATTTTTAATGCACAGGGTGTTGTATCCATTATAATCGAAATGTTTGGAGGTATTACATTTTTAATTGTAATACTAAGAAAGGGTATTTTATGATAAGAATTGAAAATGTAAAAAAAGCATATTGTGATGAGGTCCAAATAGGAACTTTAAATATAGAAATTCCGAAAGCTGGTATAACTTCTTTAATCGGTCCCAATGGTGCCGGTAAGTCAACAACTCTACTTATGATTGGTAGACTATTATCTATGGATGAAGGAAGAATTACCGTGGCCAATATGGATGTTACAGGTTCAAAATCTGAAGATTTAGCTAAAGTTTTGGCTATTTTAAGACAGGAAAATCATTTTATTACTAGACTTACCGTTAGACAGTTAGCTGGTTTTGGTCGTTTTCCATATTCCAAAGGTAGATTAACAAAAGAGGATGAGAAAATCATTTCTAAATACATAGATTTTCTTGGTTTAAGTGAGTTGGAAAACAGGTATCTGGATGAGTTATCTGGTGGTCAAAGACAAAGAGCCTATGTGGCCATGGTTCTCTGTCAAGAAACAGAATACGTACTCTTAGATGAGCCGCTAAACAATCTAGATATTGCAAGATCAGTTCAGATGATGGAACATTTAAGACATGCAGCGGATGAATTTGGACGCACCATACTAACCGTAATCCATGATATTAATTTTGCTGCTAAATACTCAGATCGAATCTGCGCTATGAAAGATGGGCAAATTGCTGCCTATGGAACACCGGATGAAATAATGAAGCCAGAGATTCTAACCAATATATTTGAAACGAAAATTGAAGTAATCAACGGGCCTTATGGACCGGTTGCCATTTACTAGTAAAATATAATAAACATCATTAAGTGATAAAAGTTGTTAATGAATATAACAATGATAGGTAACAAAGATTGAAGAAATAAAACACATGTAAAAACTAGCTGGGGGTTGCATAGGCTCCCGGTTTTTTTAATAAAAATTAAGAAAGAATAACAAAATACAATAGGCCAAAACGATCCAAGGTATAATATGGATTGAATTTGATAAAAAATTATCAAATAATTAATTATGTAGCAGTTAAGGTGTCCGACTATGGATTTGGCTTAGTTATTATGGAGGGATCAGATTGAACAGAAATGTTTTAGCAATCATTAGAGCAAAATATAATACCTTGTCTTCATCACAGAAAGTGGTAGCTGATTACGTGTTAAACCATTCCAATGAAGTTATGTTATACACTTTAAACGAATTAGCCAATGCTTGTGGAGTAAGTGAAACTACTGTATTAAGATTTCTCCATAAAATAAACTATAACTCATATCAGATATTTAAAATCAGCCTTACACAGGAACTATCCAAGGATACCCCAAATACGGTTTATGAAGACGTAGGACTTGGGGATTCGGTGGAGCAGATTATGGGAAAAATAATATCGTCCACAGTCAGCTCCATAAATGATAGCTTAGAAGTCATTGATTCTGATGCAGTAGAAAAATTTATTGAGAAAATTATGAGCTCAAAGAAGATATTAATTATTGGTGTAGGTGCCTCGGCATCCATAGCGACTGATATGTATCATAAGATGATTAAATTAGGACTCAATGTAGTTTATAGTAATGATCCTCATTTAATTAATATATTATCGATGAACTTGACTCCTGAAGATTTTATGATCGTATTTTCTCATTCAGGAGAAAGTAGAGAGGTATTAGACGGTGTCTCAAGGACTATTTTTTAACCTCTCTCTAGGAACCACTAAGGGAGATATGGCAAGAGCCATATTTGAAGGCATTGCTATGGAGATTGCAGATAACTTCTCCTTAATCGAAACAGTATCTGGAGATATTGACACCATAAGTGTTGCAGGTGGTATGACCAGATCCGATCTATTTAATCAGATACAATCCGATATCTTCTATAAGAAAGTTGTGAAATATAAAAACAGTGAAGCAACCTCTCTTGGAGCTACTATGACAGCAGCGGTAACTTTAGGAATTTATAATACTTATGAGGAGGCTTTTAAAAATATAGTTGGAAAAGAAGAAGCAATATTTAATCCCAATGCAGAGAATCATATAAAATATGACAAGCTAAGACTTCGTAAACATGACCTATATAATGCTTTAAATCAACGAGGAGTCTATGAAAAATTTATGAGAAAAATATAAGAATTTAATATCTCATAGAAGAAGACAATATGATAAACTAGGATTTGAGGAATTCCGTAAGAACACTTATATTTTGGTAAAATAAAGAAGATTTTTATTGGCTTTTACCAGCCATAATATGATATAGAACCATGAAAGATCTTTAGAACACAGGATAAATGAAAGCCATCTTGTTGTCTTTATTTATCATAATTGGGATAATACAAAAAGTTACATGATTTTTTAAAATAATCATTGCACCATGGTATGAAATCTTTTATAATGATTTAAGATATTTTATATAGGATAAAGTCACTTTATTCACAGAAAAAATCATGAAGAAATAAGGAGAATTACTGATGAACAATATTTTTGTTTTTGACCACCCATTAATACAGCATAAGATGACATATCTCAGAGATAAAAATACGAAAACGAAAGAATTTAGAGAACTCTTGAGTGAAGTTGCTATGTTAATGGCGTACGAAGTAACTAGAGATTTGCCTCTTAAGGAGATTGAGATAGAGACACCCATAGGAACAGCAAAGTCTAAAGTAATTTCCGGAAAGAAATTATGTATTGTCCCAGTTTTAAGAGCAGGTTTAGGTATGGTTGATGGTATGCAGAATTTGATTCCTTCTGTAAAGATTGGACACATTGGCTTATATCGTGATCATGATACCTTGAATCCTGTAGAATATTACAGTAAGTTTCCTGAAGATATAAGTGAAAGAGAAGTAATTATTCTTGAACCTATGATAGCAACCGGCGGATCTTTATCAGCTGCTGTAGATATCATTAAGAGGAAAGGTGTAAAGCTTATTAAGATCATGAGTATACTAGCAGCAAGAAGCGGTATTGAAAAATTAGCTTCCGAGCATCCAGATGTTGAAATCTATTGTGCTAATATTGACGAGAAGCTAAATGAACATGGATATATTGATCCAGGCTTAGGGGATGCAGGAGACAGACTTTTTGGAACAAAATAATTAACTTAAAATTGACGGCTGACAATTAGAGTAACTACTCCGATTGTTGGTCGTTTTTCTTTGATTTAAATTGTAATCCTGACTTGGCCTTGTATTCTCATTATAGATATTCTATAATATAACAAATTACAAAATTATACAGAAACATACCGACGATTTGTAGTTTGGAAGATGGAGGGGGCGAAATCCGGAACGATATAATAAAAAAGAAAAAACAAATATTTCTTGTAATATAAGGGACATCCCATTATAATGGAATGTAAATGATTGACAAAAGTAAAAGAAAATGAAATAAATCATTTCTTAAATCATTACATATAATTGAGATAAAAAATATGGAACGATTTATATCTATTTATTGATATGATTTACTGTTGACCAGACTGGCCAGCCATTCTTATTTCAGTTAATGGATCATTTTTGAGATTGGAATAATTATTCATCTACATAGAAAGGAAATAGATTTTATACTAGAGAGTAAATAGAAAGTTTCTTCTAGTAAATTGTTGTTTTTTGGTGAAATATTGACAAATCAGAAAAATATAAGAAGCAGAATTCAGTAGTTAGATTGATTATATCATACAAAAGAACCAGTGGTAGGATACTAATTTCATACTTGTTGATCTTACAATATATATCGCAAAAATCTTAATAAAATACAATATAAAAAGGAGTGAAGCGACGTATGTTACTTGAAGGAAAAGTAGTTGTAGCACAAGGTGGAGGACCAACCGCTGTTATTAATCAATCCTTGGTGGGAGTAGTTCTCGAGTCCAGAAAGTTTTCTCAGATCACTAAGGTATATGG
>DUNZ01000149.1 GCA_012839085.1 Clostridiales bacterium | reverse complement strand
CCCTTTTTATCCCCTCTTCTTTTTTCTCCATTTTACATTCATAAAGATACTTTGTAATATGATGAAGAAACATAGCAATGCAGCGATTACTATTTTGGTCCACCAGGATGACAAGGTTCCTTGGAATGTGATAAAGGTTTCTATAGTACCTTTGATTAAAACACCAAAAATACTGCCAATCACATTTCCTACACCACCAGTCAACAAGGTACCTCCAATTACGGCTGCAGCGATGGCTTCCATCTCAAATCCTTTTGCCTGCTCTACGAATCCCCCTGTTGTATTCAGACAAAATACAAAGCCAGCTAAGGCTGCAAGAAAGCCATTGAGTACATATACTTTTAATTTGGTTCGTCTCACATTGAGTCCCATCAGTAATGCAGATTGCTCATTTCCACCTACCGCATAGATGGATCTACCAAATTTGGTATATTTCATAACGAAGAACAAAACTAGCAATACAAGAAGACAGATAATTACGCTAGGATAGATATAGGGTTGTATTAAAACCCCTCTTTTATTTACCGTACCTCCGAAGGGTAAATATATTTTAGACTTTGCCATAGCAAGAAAAGTTTCATTTTTTATGGTAATCATATCAACACTGATGACAGCAGTCATACCTCTAGCGAAAAACATACCTGCTAAGGTTACGATAAAGGGTTGGATTTTTAAGTAGGAAATCAACCATCCTTGAATCAAACCAAAAACCACACCTACGATTAGAACAAGGATAATTGCTACAATGGCATTGACACCTTTGTTCTCCATCATCCAAGCCAGAAGCATACAAGTCATGGCGACCACAGAGCCAACGGAGATATCGATACCTCCAGAGATTAAAACCACAGTCATACCAACGGCTGCAACAATTAAACCAGCATTACTGATGAAAAGATTCAAAAACACTTGTAAATTTCCAAAGTTTTTCTGTTTAAAAACAATAACCCCTGCTATGTACATCAATAGAAATAAGATAATCGTTATTATAATTAGAAAGGAGTTTGAGCTTAAGCGGTTTCGTATTCTCTTAATCATGCTTCCACCTTCTTTCCATTTCTGGATGAAGCAAGCTTCTGCTTGATGTTTTTCATCCATCGTTTCACAATCGGTGATTGAAGAGCGACGATAATTATAACTACCACAGCCTTATAGACCGGAAGCTGATCTGCAGTAACCTTCATTGCATAAAGAGATGTCGTTAATGCCTGAATCGTTATTGCACCTATGACACTTCCAGCTAGAGAAAATTTACCACCGCCCAAGCTATTACCACCAATGGCCACTGCTAAAATGGCATCCAATTCGATATTCAATCCTGCGTTATTGGCATCAATCGAATAAACTCTAGAGGTAATGATCATTCCAGCAATTCCTGCACAGAATCCACTAAAAACATAGGCCAGGAAAATAATCAGTGAAGAATTTAACCCAACGAGTCTAGATGCTTTCCGATTCACACCCACCGATTGAATGTATAAACCAAGGGATGTTTTCTTTAATATCAAAAATGTCAATACAACAACTATTGTTGCAATAAATATAGGAGTCGGAATTGGAACTCCAGGAAGAAAGTTTCCTAGAAATTTAAAGGATTCCTTTCTTACATAAAGGATAAATCCTTGGGTAAGTACTTGAGCCATACCCCTTCCTGCGGTAAACAAGATTAAAGTTGCAACCATAGGTTGGATATGTAATTTGGCAACCAAAAATCCATTAAAAGCTCCACAAGCTGTACCTGCTAATATACCTAAAACAATTGCTAGGACATAGGGAATCCGATAAACACTGCTACTAGCACCGCCAATTAAGGAATAGATACAAACAGCACCAGCTACTGCACTAACCGCCCCAACCGATATATCGGTTCCCCCAGAGGCTGCTACTACCAGAGTCATACCAACTGCTAGGATGATTAATTCACTGGATCTATTTAATATATCAATTACATATCCATAAAGAACTCCATTGTTCATAGAGATTTTGAAAAAATCTGGCGTTTTAATCAGGTTAACAACTAAGACGATTACAAGACAAACCAGGGGGAATAGCAATGAAAAACCCGTAACCCGTTTCCACAATTCTTTCATCTTATTCATCCTTCGTATCACCTCCTGCAATCGCTTTCATTATATTACTCTGAGAAAGTTGATCCCCTTTTAATTCACTTACCTTTTTACGATCTCTTAATACGGCTATTTTATTGCAAACACGGAGCATTTCGTCAATTTCAGATGAGATAAATAAAATGGTCTTTCCCTCTTCTGAAAATTTTAAAACTAATTTTTGAATTTCCGTCTTGGTTCCTACGTCGATTCCTCTGGTAGGTTCATCCAGTATCAGAAAATCTGGATTTGTAAGGAGCCATCTTCCCAAGATAACTTTTTGCTGATTACCTCCGCTGAGTTGTTTTACTGGTACATCTCTACTGGAAGTTTTAATCTGCAACAAATCAATAAATTTGTCTGCAAATTCCTCTTGTTCCTTTCGGCTAATCACCTTAAACATCCCACGTCTTGCCTGAAGAGCAATGATAATATTTTCTCTTACAGACAAATCCTCTATAATGCCCTCTTCCTTTCGGTTTTCCGGTAGATATGCCATCCCTGATTTCAAAGCATCTAGAGGGGTGTTGATCTGCAATTTCTTTTCTTTAAAGTAAAGTTCTCCCTGGTCAGGTTTATCGGCTCCATAGATAGCTCTTGCTAGTTCAGATCGTCCGGAACCAAGTAATCCAGACAATCCGATTACTTCACCTTTATGTATCTTTAAATCAAAGGGATGAATCGTTCCTGTATGACCAAGTCCTTTGGCGTCTATAACAATCTCCTTTTTCTCATTATTTTCCTCATCATTTTCTTCTTTACTTAATTTTGCTAGATCTTCAATTTCTTTTCCTATCATTAATTCTACCAGTTCAACACTAGGTAGCTTTTCTGTTTCATACTCTCCTACTAAACAACCATTTCTTAACACCGTAATTCGGTCACAGATTTTATATACTTGCTCTAAAAAATGGGTTACAAAAATAATACCAATTCCTGATTCTTTTAGTTTGCGCATGACAAGAAATAGCTTTTCAACTTCTTGCTCATCCAAACTTGATGTGGGTTCGTCTAAGATTAATACTTTAGACGAAATATCTACTGCTCTTGCTATAGCAACCATTTGTTGAATGGCTACAGAAAAATTGCTTAAAGGTTTTGTAACATCAATCATAATATTTAAATTTTTTAACAGCTCACTGGATTTCTTATTCATGGTCTTCCAGTCAATTCTCCCAAATTTCTTCGGTTCTCTACCAATATAAATATTTTCTGCAACCGATAAATTGGGACAGAGATTTATTTCTTGATAAACTGTACTAATACCTATTGCCTGAGCCTCTTGTGGTGATCGGTTAATAATCGGATGGTCTATTCCTTCCAGATAGATTTCTCCCGTCTCCATTTCTTCTACACCAGTCAACACCTTAATCAAAGTTGATTTCCCTGCTCCATTTTCACCCATCAAAGCATGGATTTCACCAGCTCTTAAAGTAAAATCAACATTGGACAAAGCCTTGACACCAGGAAATGTCTTGGTAATATGCCTCATTGTAAGAAGCGGTTTATTCTCATTCATCACAAGGAATCAATCCTTTCTTTGTTCACAACTTTTTAGCATTCATAAAAACACTTATCTCTTTTGTAAAAGGCTGCTGCAAAACCTTAGTATTTGCAGCAGCCTCTTATACTAGATCTCAATAATCCTAAGAAGCTGACATTTCGCTCCTAATTCTTAATAATTATACGAAAAATTAATATTGTCTAGAGTCAATTAGTTCAGCTGCAGTCTCTGCAGGGTATACTCCCTCTTCTACATACTGTAATTTATCTACCTTTTCACCTTTTTCAAGTTTCTGAATAATTTCAGATACTCTAGGTCCGTGAAGTGGATTACATTCTACAGAAACATTCATATCGCCAGCGATCATAGATTCAAAGGCAGCCTTAACAGCGTCAAAGGAAATGATAATGATATCTTTTCCTGGAACTTTACCTGCTGCTTTAATAGCATCAATAGCACCAAATGCCATATTGTCATTTTCAGCGATTACAACATCAATACCATCATAGGATTTAAGGAATGATTCCATAACTTCCTGACCCTTAGACTGAGTAAATTCACCAGTCTGTCTGTCTAACATAACCCAGTTTGGATGATCATTCAGTCTTTCTTCCACACCTTCGGTACGACCAATTTGAGCGGAAGAACCAATGGTACCTTGAAGGGTTACAATATTAATTGTCTCATCACTTCTACCTTCTTTATCAAGATATTCTGCTAACCAATCAGCAGCGTCATATCCTTCTTGTTTGAAGTTAGAACCTACCCAACAGGTAAATAAACTATCGTCAGAAACATCAATCATACGGTCTACGATGATTACAGGAATACCAGCTTCCTTTGCTTCACCGAGAACGGTTTCCCAACCAGTTTCAACCACCGGAGCGATTACTATGTAATCCACATCCTGTTGAATAAAGTTACGAACTGCCTTAATCTGGTTCTCTTGTTTTTGTTGAGCATCATCAAAAAGTAATTTGTATCCAGCATCTTCTACAAATGTACTCTGGAATGATTTTGTATTTGCTGTACGCCAGTCAGATTCTGCACCTACTTGAGAAAAACCTACTACAATAAGATCTCCATCTTCGCTAGAAGATACGTCTTTTCCTGAGGTCTGATCATCCTTATCCTTATTGCCGCAGCCCCAGAATGCCATTCCAAGAGCTAAAATCATAAGAACAACCAACAACTGTTTCATTCTTTTCATCTTCAATCCTCCATCCTATTATTTTTTATAATCACCAATGATATCACTGATGACACCAATATCTTTACATAGAAGAGGTAAAAATACGATTAATTATCTTTAGAGAATATGTAGTTATTTTATGGGATTTTTATACTTAAATTTATAGATGTTTGTTTTTTTTGGATATACTTATAATATTTTTAGATTAACCATCCTCTGTGGTAGTCGCTGGCAAAGCAATTGTTACCTTAGTTCCTTCTTCATAGGTACTTTCAATGGTTAATCCATAATTGCAACCAAAGATCAAACGAATCCGCTCATTTACATTATATAGACCATAAAAATCTTGATTATCTTCTGACTTTCTTTGTAAACTATTGATTACTTGCTGCAGCCTTTCTGGGGTCATTCCCAAACCATTATCCATAACCTTAATAATAAGACGTTCCTTATCCATTCTAGCTAGAACCGAGATTTTCCCCTTTGATCTTTTGTTTTTTATACCGTGATATAAAGCGTTTTCCACCAGAGGTTGTAATGTAATTTTTGGTATTCTGCATAAGGATAGTTCCTTGGGAAAATCAATCTCATACTCTAGAATATCTCCATATCTCACCTTTTGAATTTGCAAATAACTACATACATGAAGCTCTTCGTCTTTCAAGGTAACCAAGTCCTTCCCCTTGCTTAAGGAGGTACGAAAATACTTAGAAAGAGAGCCAACCACTTCTACAACATCCTCTAGTTTACCCGACTCTGCCAACCATATAATCGTATCCAGGGTATTATAAAGAAAATGAGGGTTAATTTGTTCCTGAAGTAGTTTTATTTCTGTTTCTCTTAAATTACTTTGCTCAATCTTAACGGTTTCAATTAGATCGCTTAATTTTTCGATCATAATATTTAAGGAATCGCTAAGCATTTTCACTTCAGCTCCATTTTTAATATGGGAACGAACCGTCAAATCGCCTTTTGCTACCTGATTCGTAATATAACTCAATTCTTTTACAGGTTTTGAAATACTATTAGAAATTAATATTGAAACGAATAGTCCTACCATAATCATGGTAATTACCATGATTATCATGATTTCCATGCTCTTTAACATTTCAACTTCCATTTCAGCTCGGACATTTTCCATTTCCAGGGTTTCATAATAGGTATACTCTAAGATGGTATCTTGGATTAAAGAAGTTACTACATGAATGTCATTATAAAGAATTGTGATATTCTCATCGTAGTGACCTAGCTCTGTAATATTATTCTCAATTTTTTGAACATGTTTTTTTAGATTGGTTAAATATTTTTGTATGGCTTCTGCTCTTTCGACATTCCCTTTGGACCAAGAGTTAGACTGTAATTTTTCTGCTATCACCCTCGCCTCTTCAATGTCCTTATAAGGATTTTCCTCATAAAATTCCTTACTGCCGATAATAATGCGATACATTTTATAGTCAAAATCTTTTTTAAAGTCAATACTAAAACTGCTGGCTATGGTTGCACTTTTAACAATTTCGTTATACTCACGATTGTATTTTACGGTTGTAGCAAAAAACATTAAGAAGACAAAACAAAAGATTAGTAAAATAATAGAATAGTATAAGCTGATTTTTACATTCAGTTTTATGTTGGAGAATTTCTTTTTGCAGATTTGTAGCACATTGAATCCTCCCTTTTTCGGATATTATTACGATATTGCTTTGGAGAGCAATTAAATGTTTTCTTAAATAAGTAGGAAAAATAGTGAGGATCCTTATAGCCTACGGCATAACCAATCTCTGAAGTTTTCATATCAGTGAACTTCAATAGTTCCTTTGCTTTATTCATCCTTAAATCTGTTAAATATTTAATGAAAGTTTGACCGGTTTTCTGGGAAAATACAGAGCTAAAATGACTGGGAGTTACAAATACACTGGCTGCCACTTGGTTTAAGGACAAATCTTCTCTACAAAAATTCTCTTGAATAAATATCTTGGCTTTACTAACGATATTATTATATTGCTTCGTTGTTATCTTATCCCTTGCCTCAATGGCATTATTAAAAATACGTTTAATGTAATCCTTTGTATAATCAAAATTTGATACAATTTGATTAAATTGAGTGTTATTATGAAATGGTTTTTCTAAATCATAATCTTCAAGGCCTATTTCCTCATAAAAACCTGCTACAATGGAATACATATCAATGACCACATATTGACGGAACAAAAAGGAATTACGATTTTCATTGCCGATGGATTGTAAATACTCTTCAACAAAATTATTAACATCTTCTTTACTACCTGATTTTAAAAAGATTTCTACTTTACGCTTCTCTAACTTAACTATATTATCCATATTCAAAGGGTTTGTCCGCTTTAGAGTTTCACCAGTTTCCGCTATGGCATTACTATCCAGAATCAGATTTTCCTCCCAGATATAGCGATAAGAAAAGGCACGGCTAGCTTCATGATAAGAGCGATTTAACTCACCCAATCTTTTCACTGGAACTCCGATAGCTCCAAAATAAGAAATCCCTTGATGAGTCTCCATTATTTCTTGTATGCGATTAATATAGTAGACTTGCTTTTTTTGCAAATCTTCCAAACTATTTCCTTTCATCAATAAGGCCATGCCGTCCATAAACAAATCAAACTTAATAAGGTCATCATTGGCTTGAAACAAAGGTTTCAATTCTTGATGAATGGTATGTACTTCCAAGGATTCATGATGATATTCCCGGTTATGGTCTATAGTAAATAAAATAATATTATATACAATGGCGCTTAATTCAAGATTTAGTTCATTTCCCCGATCCAATATGCTAGCAAGAGGCTGTGCATTATTTACTAAATCATAAAAGATACGCCTTTTTTCATCTTCTTCATATTCCTTCATTTCTTTTTTGAAACGTTCTATATTCGCCTTTTCCTTCTGTTCGGTTAGAATTTTCTTCTTGACCTTAAGTAAGCAATTCATTAATTCACTACCATTGATCGGTTTCAATAAATATTCCGTTACCCCAATATTAATCGCCTCTTTGGCATATTCAAATTCCCCATATCCACTAAGTATAATAATTTTGATCCAAGGCATATCTTTTTTAATTAACCTACTGAGTTCTAATCCATCCATAAAGGGCATCCGAATATCGGTAATCACAATATCTGGTTTATATTTTTGTATCAAAGGGTAGGCTAGTTCACCATCACTGGCCTCCCCACAGAATTGAAAATCATTTTCCTCCCAATTTAAGGTTTCCCTTATTCCCTCCCTTACCACAACTTCATCTTCTACCAAAAAAATTTTTAACAAAGAAAGCACCTCCCTTATGCAAAATTTCCGACATATTGCACTATACATATTCTACCACATCTTTACAGGGAATTTAAACATATATTTTGCAAAATTCGCCTCTTTACGAATTTAAGCAAGTAAATTTCCTTATAAAACAAAAAAAGTAAGAAAACAGATCATTTTTATTAGAATTTCTGTTTCCTTACTTTTTTCTTTTTGTATTTCTTTTTATTATTCACTTGTTTTCTGTTTTAATATCAATTCAATTAACAAATTAAGTCTGGTACACCAAGTAAACCATTCCCATCATTGTTTACTAAGAAGCTTCTACCGTTTTTATTTTCTTTCTCTCATGGCTTTCTTCCTTGCTTCCTATATCCTTAATTTCACCTGCTTTTTGAATGGCAAGCTTAGCAAATATTGGACCAGATACCTCATAGATTAATACGCTAAACATAATTATGGTACTAATTGCAGTCGACAATTCCGGTAATTGTTGGCGAACCAATACAATTAAGCCAATGGATATACCTCCCTGGGGAAGTAAGGCAAATCCCAGATATTTTCTTACCATAGGATCTGTTTTTACAGCTTTTGCCCCGCACCAGGCACCGATGATTTTTCCTCCTGCTCTGGAAATAACATATGCCACCCCTAACAATCCAACCGATGCTAATATACTTAAATCCAAACTTGCACCAGCTAAAGTAAAAAATAAGATATATACAGGGTTAACAAAATCATTGACAGAGTCAAACACCTTTTTTGAACTATGTAACATATTCACCATGGTGGTTCCCATCATAATACTAGTTAATAAGGGGGATAATCCTAGCCAATTGGAAATACCAGTTGCTACCCCAATGGCCACCAGGGATATAGCCTGACGTTCATCACGACCTTTGGACTTCTTTGCCGCTATAACCAGCAATAAACCTAGAACAAACCCCAGTAAAATAGACCCTCCTATTTCAATCAACGGTTCACTTATCATTTTTGTAATTGAAAACTTTTCTTGTCCAATCGATAATTTTGCCAAAGACATAGCAATACCAAATGCAATAATACCAAATACATCATCCAAAGCTACAACCGGCAGTATTGTTTTTGTTAATGGTCCTTTGGCTTTGTACTGCCGAATTACTAAGAGAGTAGCTGCAGGCGCTGTGGCTGCTGACATGGAAGCAATAACGATACTAAAGGCAAATGACTGATGAAACACGAAATACATTACAGAAAAAACTAGGGCTACAGCACCCACAACCTCAGTTAAAGTTATGATTACTATAGATTTTCCTAACTTTAACATATCTTTAAGAATAAACTCATTTCCAATACTAAAGGCAATTACCGCTAAGGCCAATTCATTTATTACTGAAAATGTTTCGATATCTTGTCCACTGATAAACCCAAAAAATGAGGGTCCTAGAAATAAACCAGCAACTAAATAACCTGATACATTAGGAAGTTTAAAAATTTTCGCCACTTTCCCACCGATTACCCCTACCAACAATACGATACTAATTTTCAAAAGTAAATCCAATTTTGCTCCTCCATATCACAATTAGTATTAAACCGTATGACTATGGCGCTTTACATATTCAACTGCATAGATTTAACGAATTAGCAAACCTCCTTATGTAATATTTATGCACACAAAAAAAGCGAATAAACCCACTCAATAAATTGAGTTTCGTCATACGCTTGGTTTACTCCTATGGGATTAGCTGACGGGTTAGGGCTACCAAGTTCGCCCCTCCTTGTATGTCTATTTGGCTTTTAAAAATCCAACTTATTTGTTGGATTATTATCTTTGCAACGATTCGTCCCTGTTGCATAGCTCTTCCATACCAAAGATTCACCCCTAATATTGGGTCCCCCACTACCAAAACATGATATTCGGAGATGTTTCCCCTATCTTAGCATAGAATAAGAATGGTGTCAATTAGTACCAAAGATATGCATACCCTAGCGGTACATCAGGCTCTTTTGATAGAAACCTAAGTACCGAGGTATGCAGTGAAAATTAATCATATCCATATAGTGTCATGCTATGAATATGAAGTCATTGAACCAAATCCTCTAAAGATCCAAAACTATAGCCCAGCTCTTTCCATTTGGTGATCAGTTCATCCATAATCTCGGCATTGGTTTTTGAAGTACTGTGTAAAAGTACTATGGCACCTGGATGAATTCGGTTTACTAATTTATCCAAGGCCTGTTCTCTGGTTGGTTGTTTATCATTATACCAATCAACATAAGCTAGGCTCCAAAAAAATGTCTTATAGCCCAGTTCTTTGGCCATCTTCAAATTTTCAATATTATACTTTCCTTGGGGAGGCCGGTAATATCTCGGCATATCTTGGCCAACCACTTCTTTATATAAGACTTCTAAATCCTCCAACTCTTTTCGAAAAGCATCTATGGATGAAATTTTATGCATATTGGGATGGGAGTATGTATGATTGGCCACCATATGGCCTTCCTCAACCATTTGCTTGACCAATTCAGGATTCTTCTCGATATAATGACCTACTAGAAAAAAACAAGCAGGAACTTGATGTTTTTTCAAAGCTTCCAGTATTGGAGGGGTATTGCCATTTTCATAACCTGCATCAAAGGTAAGATATATTATTTTCTCATTGGTATCTCCAATATAATAGGCATCATATTTTTTTAGTTCGTCTGCAGTAGCATTGCCTGTTGGGGGTCTTCCCTTTTCCGTAAATCCAAGACCCCAGTTTTCTTCTTTGGCTCTTTTCAGTAAAACCTCTTTGGAAGCATTTTTAATCCTGGAAATACCTACTCCAAGAAAAAAACAAGTAATAAAGAGTATTACCGTCATAAATATTCTTTTATTATTCATATCTCTTATTCAAGCTCCATCAATTGTTATTACTATATTATATTTGATGAAACCCATAGTATTACTTCTAAAAACAATAGCTCTTATCTCATTAATTCTTCTAATTCTAGAGGTTCAATGTATCTTCCATCCTTATAGGCTCTCATGTTGCCACCGGAAATCTCATCAATTAAAGCAATATGCTTATCTTCACCAAGTCTACCAAACTCTAGTTTGATATCATATAATTCGATTCCTCTTTGGGCTAATTCCTCTTTAACAAAATTGGATATCTTTATGGTTAAATCTTTTAGTATCTGATATTCTTCTTTGGACAGTATTCCCAACATATCTAGTGCATCTTCAGAAATTGGAGGATCATTTCGTTCATCATCTTTTAAGGTAACTTCAACGAAGGCATCAAGGGGCTGACCCTCTTTTGCATATTTTCCATATCTTCTCAAAAAGCTCCCAACCGCACGGTAACGACATATTACCTCTAATCCTTCACCAAAGGCCGTAGCTTTTTTTACAGTCATGGTAACCTGATCGAAATCAGCACTAATATAATGGGTAGGGATTCCTAAAGCATTTAATTTTTCAAAAAAATATGTTGTAAGTCTTAGTCCAGCCTTACCAGAACCCTCCATAGTTAATCCCACTGTATTGGCACCTGGATCAAATTTTCCATTTTCACCAGTAACATCATCTTTAAATTTCAACAAATAGTTTCCATCTTCTAAAGCATATACATCCTTGGTCTTTCCTTTATAAATTAAATTCATAACAATCTCCTTTCCATAATTCTTAGCAACATTTAAGTATCTTTTATAGTAACATACAAAACAATAATTTATCATATTATAACAGTAACCAATTTTTATAATATCTACAAATAAAAAATATTAATTATATATAGAAGAATTACTTATAAGATTCTAGTGGTAAAACATTAGAATAAATTTTAATGACAATTTTACTTCCTTTTAAAATATCTTATCTGGAAAAAACCTCTGTTAATGAGTATACTATTTAGTAGACAAAATATACCGATGGGATGGATTATTATGAAAGATAAATTAATTGAATTTTGCAAATCAATTCATATCGATGCTGTTGGAATCGCGCCAGCCAAACCCTATTACGATTTTGAAAGGATTTGGAAAAAACAGATCGAGCGGGGTTACATCAGCGGATTTGAAGAAAAAGATATAAAGAAAAGAATATATCCAGACCTAACCTTACCCGATGCAAAATCTGTAATTGTTTGTTTGTTTCCATATTATATTGGTAATGGTGAAGATGCCAACCTAACAAAATCAGCCTTTAGTACTGATTATCATCGAATCGTTAAAGAGAAACTGGAGGTCATCGGCCATTATTTACAAGAAACAATCGATAATTTTGAATATAAGGCCTTTGTAGACACTGGTCCCTTTAGCGATCGATATTTAGCCTATAAGGCCGGACTAGGTTTCTGGGGAATAAACAATCATCTCATCACGGATTCTTATGGCTCCTATGTTTTTATTGGATATCTCCTGAACAATTTCCCCTTTGAAGCAGATCAGCCCTTGGAGCGAACCTGTATTCAATGCATGGAATGTGTGAGAAAATGTCCAGGTCAATGCATAATAGGGGATTTTACCATAAATCCCTTACAATGCAAATCATACATCACCCAGAAAAAACAAGAACTTTCATCAAGGGAAAAAGAGATCATAAAAAAACATTCCCTGATTTGGGGCTGTGATGTATGTCAGGAGGTCTGTCCCCATAATCGTAAAATAGAAAAGACGAAACTTAAGGAGTTTCAGGAAAATTTACTCTACCATCTTGATTATGAGGAATTATGCCAACTTTCCAACAAAGCTTTTACGAAAAAATATCAGGATCGTTCTTTTAGCTGGAGAGGCAAAAATGTTTTAAAAAGAAATTACGAAATAATTCATGAAATAGAGACCGAATCCTAGAAAGGATATATCTCTTGAAATAAATAATGGGGCTGTTGCTTTAACGATTGAATCGCTATGTGCGGCAATCGAGTGAGAACGTGTCTCTGTTGGATGGATAGTCACACGCTATTTTTTTAAATTTAAAACATCATTAATGTAAAAAGGGCGTCGCACATTTAGTGCGACAGCCCCATTATCTGTAGTTAGTGACTTTAATATTTATTTCCTATTCGAGAATATTTATTTCTTATACGAGAATTTTTATTTTTTATCCTAGAATTTTATTTCTTATCCTAGGGTTAATTATAACCTTTCTTTAAAAACTCCAAAAGTGTTTCATCAAATTGATCCCCCAGATAACTTCGCCCCGAAGCCTGCTTGTTCAAATAATCACTTTGAATCTGATCCCAGGTTCGAATGATTTCTTCCTTTAAATCTTTGGCAGACAGCCTTGTTGCACCCTGCCCCATGATGATTAATTGTTCCAATGCATCCGATGTGGCAACCGTCACTTGGTGTTTACTGGCCATTTCATGGGTAACTTTCTCTATATACTCATCCGCAGTTTCTGCTTCTTTGGTATAAACCACATGGATGTTGTGGTAGTCCATTATCTGCCCAACTCCACCCTTTACTTTGTATGCATCAAAGACTAGAATGAGCACACATTGTTTAAATCCTTGATAATTACAAAGAATATCCATCAGCTTATTTCTTGCTGCATCCATATTCTCCTTGGCAAGTTCACTTAATTCCTCCCAGGCAAATATGATGTTATATCCATCAACCAGCAGATATTCTTTCCTAGAATCCTTGTCCCCATTATTGTTCTTTTGTTTTCTTTGACTTAAATCTATCCTTGTAGCCTTTTCATATCCTAGACGATTTTGAGAATGGCTGATCCTTTGTTTAATTGGACCAAAGGTTCGAACAAAGATATCCTCTAACTCTTTATCCTCTTCTAAGGAAGTAGACGGATAAGATCTTGTTTTACTGCTAACCTGGGCATTTTTCCCTTCCTTTTGAATCGTCTTTGATAAGTCCTTCCATTCTTCTTGAAATAAGGTCTTAGCCTCATTCAAGGATTCTATACGTTTTTCTTGCAGATTTCCTGGATCGTAGCCATTGTCAATATGCATATAATTTTCTACTTGATTCCAGGGAACAAGAAAACCAGCCCCATGGGAACAAAATACAGATCCTGTTGGATTATCCAAATCCCGTTCACTATCATAAGCAATACTTTCTATGACTTCCTCAGGATTATGGCAGGGCAAATAACCTTTCAAGGAGCAGAATAGCCTGCCCCTCCCCTTGGTATAGGCAGTAACTTCTGAAAGATACCCCCTCATACTGGCAACCGGTGCAGTTCCTGTGAGGATGGACATATCATCTGTGATTTCGGGAGGATTAAAATTCCCATTCATCCGTTGGATATCAGACATGGCTCTTCCAATCATTTCAGAGGGAACTTCTAATTTATAATCATAATAGGGTTCCAAAAGAATACTCTTTGCTTTCTTTAGTCCCTGTCGCACAGCTCGATAGGTGGCCTGTCTAAAATCTCCACCTTCGGTATGCTTTTGATGGGCTCTTCCAGCAATGAGAGTTATCTTCATATCCGTAATTGGTGAGCCAGTCAAAACTCCAAGATGTTCCTTTTCTTCTAAATGTGTTAATATCAGCCTCTGCCAATTTCGATCCAGTGAGTCCTCACTGCAATTACTATCAAAGGTCAATCCACTACCAGCTTCATCCGGCTCCAACAATAGATGTACTTCCGCATAATGGCGTAAAGGTTCAAAATGCCCCACACCGACGACTGGTTCTGCAATCGTCTCCTTATATAAAATGTTGCCTGTTCCAAATTCTACTTCTACCCCAAATCGTTCCAAGATCAAGCTTTTGAGAACCTCAATTTGCACCTCACCCATCAACTGCAAATGGATCTCTTTAAGATGGCTGGACCATACAATATGCAATAAAGGATCTTCTTCTTCTAACTGCCGTAATTTGGATAACATAGTAACGGGATCGCAGCCCTCAGGTAATAAAAGCTGATAATTTAGTACCGGTTCCAATATTGGCATATTGGTTCCAGACTCGATACCTAGGCCTTCCCCGGGATATGTCTTGCTGAGTCCAGCTACAGCACAAACTCCCCCTGCCCTTAGCTCTTCTACGGTATCATATTTTACCCCAGAATATATTCGTATTTGATCCACTTTCTCAGCCCATTGCGAAGAATGGTCTGATAGAAGCATTTTTACCTTTAAGTTACCTCCAGTAATCTTCATATAAGTTAGACGATTCCCTTGTTCATCTCTAGCTATTTTATATACTTTTGCCCCAAACTCTTCCGGGTATTTTTTAGACTTTGTATACTTGGAAAGTCCATATAAAAAATCATCAACGCCCTCTAGTTTTAGAGCAGAACCAAAATAGCAAGGAAAAATTCTTCTCTCTTCTATGGCTGTAGCAATCTCTTGCGTTTTAATCTCTTCCAATTCCATATATTGTTCTAGTAATTTTTCATCACATAAGGCTATATTTTCATAAAAATCCTTAGGATTCTGATCATCTCCAAAATCCACACAGCCATCATGTAATCTCTTTTTTAACTCTATCATAAGGGACTGGCGGTCTGTTCCTTCCAAGTCCATCTTATTAATAAAGAGAAAGGTTGGTATCTGATACCTCCCTAGTAACTTCCATAAGGTTTCTGTATGACCTTGAACCCCATCACTACCGCTGATTACTAGTATGGCATAATCAAGAACCTGTAAGGTTCGTTCCATTTCCCCAGAAAAATCCACATGCCCTGGAGTATCCAAAAGCGACACTTCCATATCATCAAAAGTAACCTGAGCCTGTTTTGAAAAGATGGTAATTCCTCTTGCACGTTCTAAATCATAGGTATCTAAAAAGGCATCTTTATGATCAACTCTACCCAATTTTCTGATACGACCGGTCTGATACAGAATACTCTCTGCCAGTGTTGTTTTTCCAGCATCCACATGGGCTAAAATACCGACGACTAACTTTTTCATCCTTCATCTCCTGTATCAATTTCTTTGGTTAACATGTTTATAATAAAGTATCTATGAACGGAATGCAAGGAAAAAGAGCAGACCCAAACATCTGCTCTTACATCTATGATTCTCTATGTATCTATTTATTTTGTCTTAGATTTTGAATATACATCGAAAACAACTGCACCTAAAAGTACAAATCCTTTCATTGCCTGTTGCCAATCGATACTAATACAGCAATAAAATAGACCTCTATTTGTTCCTACTTATATTATATACTTTCTTAGTTCCTCTCCTGATTTTGGGGATAGATATGCAGGAGGGATATCTAAAATAGTTTTTGCACCAGATCCCCCTTCTTGATTCAATCGGAAGGCAGCTCTTGCATAGGCAAGTAAAACATTGGCCGTGAAATCCGGATTTGACTCCAAATTTAATCGATATTCTATGGCATGGTTATGCTCTTGTTTCTCTCCAGTCTTTCCATAACGGATCACCAATCCACCATGGGGAAGGCCGCTATGGTTTTGATTCAATTCCTCTTCTGAAATGAAATATACTTCCGTATCATAATCCGCAAAATAGTTGGGCATGGTTTTTATCTCATGCTCAATCTTTATTTTATCAGCACCCTCTTCTACAACCACATAGCATACTCTTTTGTGCTTTTCCCTTGTAGAAAGTTCTGGCATTTCTCCCTTTCTTACCGCTTCTATGGCCTTTTCCAGGGGAATTGTATACTGTTTTGCATCCTTAACACCCTGTACCCTTCTAATAGCATCGGAATGACCCTGACTGATTCCTTTTCCCCAGAATGTATAAGTATTGCCCTCAGGTAAAATCACTTCACCAAACAAACGATTTAAGGAAAATACCCCTGGATCCCATCCAATAGAGATTATGGAGACCTTACCTGCTTCTATAGCATTTTTATTTACAGAAACGAAATATTGAGGAATCTTTGCATGGGTATCATAGGCATCTACGGTATTAAACATGCTGGCATATAGGGGTCCCTGCACCGGTAAATCAGACATACTACCACCGCATAAAATCATAACATCGATTTGATTTACCATCTTTTTTGCATCATCAACATGGTATACCGGAACGTCTTCAGAATAAGTTTTTATGGTAGCCGGATCTCGTCGAACAAAAATTCCTGCCAGTTCCATATCCTTATTTTGACAAATCCCTAATTCCACACTTTTTCCAAGATTACCATATCCCATAATCCCGATTTTTATCTTCTTCATATATCATTCACCTTCCTTAATGAACTTCTACTTAAGCCAACCTAGGCTTATCTTTACCTTCTTGTATTTTTAAGAAATATGGATGTCCATATTATTGCCGGTCAAAAACCTAATCTAATCATACTTCGTCAAGTTTCGGCAGACATTACCAAGATAGGAACAGTATAACAAAGGATAAATCTTTCATGCAAGACATAATCCTTTTTTTTCACTAATATTCGCATTATTACTTTAACGTGTTAATTCAAGAAATTTCGTTGTAATATTTTATCAAAATTGTTATACTATAGAAAATAAAGTTAATTCGACAGCAATCCGCTGTAATTTTTATTACCTAGGAGGAAACTATGGACTACAGAACTTATTTACGAAATTATCCAGACGCTAATGGCCGTTTTGGTAATTACGGAGGATCTTTTCTTCCAGATGAACTTATTCCAGCTTTTGAAGAAATATCCGCTGCCTATCAGACCATCTGCCATTCGTCTCAGTTTATTAATGAGCTTAGAAGAATTCGAAAAGAATTTCAAGGTCGTCCCACACCCGTTTATCACTGCGAACGTCTTTCAACTTATGTTGGTGGTGCCCAGATTTATTTAAAAAGGGAAGATTTAAATCATACTGGAGCACACAAATTAAATCATTGTATGGGAGAAGGTCTTTTAGCCAAATTCATGGGCAAAAAGCGACTGATTGCTGAAACAGGCGCTGGTCAGCATGGTGTTGCCCTGGCTACAGCAGCTGCATTCTTTGGTTTGGAATGCGAGATACATATGGGTGAAGTTGATATCGCAAAACAGGCACCGAATGTAACCCGTATGAAAATTTTAGGTGCTAAAGTGGTACCAGTTACTCATGGTTTAAAAACTCTTAAAGAAGCTGTAGATTCTGCTTTTGAATCTTATGCAAAAAATTATAAAGACTCCATTTATTGTATTGGATCCGCCTTGGGTCCTCATCCCTTCCCCCTTATGGTTCGAGATTTCCAATCTGTAATTGGTTATGAAGCCAAAAATCAATTTAAAGAAATGACCGGTTTATTACCAGATCTTGTTTGTGCCTGTGTGGGAGGCGGTAGTAATGCAGCTGGAATGTTAATTCCATTTTTAGAGGATCCAGTTGACTTAGTCGGTGTAGAGCCTCTAGGAAAAAGTTCTAACTTAGGTGATCACGCCGCTTCCATGTCTTATGGGGAAAGAGGTATCATGCATGGTTTCGAAAGCATTATGTTAAAAGATGAAAATGGAAATCCAGCCCCTGTTTACTCCATTGCCAGTGGTCTTGACTACCCTTCCGTTGGACCTGAGCATGCATTTTTACATGACTTGGGTAGAATACAGTATGAAACGGTAAGTGATCAAGAGGCAATTGAAGCCTTTTTCCTTCTTTCCAGACTGGAAGGTATAATTCCAGCACTGGAAAGCTCTCATGCGGTTGCCTATGCTATGAGAAAGGCAAAAGAAATGAAGCAAGGGTCGATTCTAGTAAACTTAAGTGGCCGTGGAGACAAAGATATCGACTATGTTGTTGAGCATTATGGCTATGGGGAGCAACTTCTTTAATTCAATTATATTTTCTATTATAACCAGAAGAAAAATCAGATATTTATGCCTTAGCTTAGCTCGAATAAAGAATGATTCTTATTAAAGAAATATTATTTAAGAAAACTTATGATTTAGGAAAGTTTTTATTTAAGAAATATTATGTAAGAATACTTATGATTGAGGAAAGTTTATTATTTAAGCATGCATATTATTAAAAAGCTTAAGGGGCTGTCCTTATACCCTTATGTAAACCCATAAAGGTGTGGGTTTCATAACGGTACACTCGACTCCTTAAGCTTTCATCTTTATTACTAAATAATCATTTCAATTATTTTAACTGTGTTTTCCTGATCTTTTTCATATGTCTTCCTGACATCTTTCACATGCCTTTCTGATATTTTCATTGGTCTTACTGAATCTTTCATTTGTCTATCTGATATCTTTTATTGGTCTTTCTGATATCTTTTATTGGTCTTTCTGACATCTTTTATTGGTCTTTCTGACATCTTTTATTGGTCTTTCTGACATCTTTCACATTTCTTTCCAATATTTTTTATATGCCTTACTGAAACTTTCATTTGTCTATCTGGTATCTTTCATTTGTCTATCTGACATCTTTCATACGACTTTCTGATATCTTTCATTGGTCTTTCCGAATCTTTCATATGCCTTTCATGGAAGGTTTCCTTGATAATCTTGATCTATTTTCCTTGATTATCTAAACTAAAGTTTTATTTCACACTACTTTTTAAATGTTTGAATCAATCCCATGGTTAACTTAATTACCATCTCCGCCATATAACGGGAGGTCTTTTTCATATCTTCGTCTAGCCATTTTTGTACTATTCCAACACACCCTGTTATCGTAAAGGAGTATACATATTCCGCATCTTCCTTGGTGAGATTACTATTATGGGTCAATTCTGTGATGATTTTATCATAAACCAAGGTCATAATCTTTTTCTGAAAACTCAAATCTCCACGCTCACTAAGAAGTAGCTTACACAGCTTGGCATTTTCCTTGATATAGTCAAATATTTTCTCAGCCAATGCAATATCATCCATTCTCTTATTCTTATGATCCAGCTCTGCCAAATGAGCACTAACATTATCAAGAAGCTCATTCTCAATCTTTCTTAGCAAATCATATTGATCTGTATAATGGGTATAAAAGGTCGAACGGTTGATATCAGCATCTTCACAAATTTCTTTGATGGTAATCTGTGAAATCTCTTTCTTTTCTAAAAGATTGATAAAACTTTCCTTTAATACCATCTTGGTATATTTTACTCTCCTATCCTCCCTAGCCTGCTTCATGTAAAAAACCTCCAAATCCCATAAAAATGTTGTTTATCCATCGTTTTAACAATTTAAGTTTATCAACTAACATTTACTAAATATCTGTTTGTTGATATAACATCTTGATGTTATTAAAATATAAATAAGATTGTTTGTCAACTTCGTGTTTAGTAAACAAAGGAATCATTATAGATGATAGGAATTATTAAATAAGGTCATTTTCTTATTAAGAAGATCATTATCTTATTAAGAAGCTCATCATCTTATTAAGAAGATCATCATCTTATTAAGCTAGATTATTAATCAGGATTATTAAATAAATAATAATCATTATAAGAGAAAAATTATTAAAGAATAGATCTTAGAATATGAAGGAGGGGTTTTATTGGATAAATTTTTCCGTACAATTATTATACATAAAAAGATGGTTCTAATTATCTTTTTACTTGCAGCTATCATAAGTGCTTTCCTATCAACTTTCGTACCGGTGAATTATAATATGGTCGACTACCTTCCGAAAGATGCTTCATCTACCATTGGGGTTAAAATTATGGAAGAGGAATTTAGTGGAGATATTCCTAACGCTAAAATCATGTTGACCGATGTATCGATACAGGAAGCTTTGGAATATAAGGAAAGGATTGCAAGCATTAAAGGCATCACCTCTCTTAGCTGGCTGGATGACATAATAGGCTTAGATACCTTAACTACAATCCCCCTGGAATTTCTAGATGCTAGGGTAATTGAAAATTATTATAAAAATAATAAGGCTCTCATTTCCATAACCGTGGAAAGTGGTAAAGAATTGGAAGTTGTAAAAGAAATTTATGAATTGATTGGTGAGAACAATGCTGCTGGAGAAGCAATCAACTCTGCAGAAACCCAATCCATGTCTGTTTCTGAAGTTTTGGAAGCCATGATGATATTACTCCCCATCGTAATTATAATACTAATCCTTACAACCAGCTCCTGGGCGGAACCATTGTTTTTTTTATCCACCATTGGAGTTGCTATCTTAATCAATATGGGAACTAATATTATTTTTGATGAAATATCCTTTGTTACAAGAACCGTTAGTCCTGTTTTACAATTGGCAGTATCACTAGATTATGCTATCTTCCTTCTTCATAGCTTTAATGATCATCGTACATCCAATGATCCTGAAAATGCTATGATATTAGCAATGAAAGAAGCCCTACCAACGGTAGCTGCCAGTGCAGCAACTACCGTCATTGGCTTTATGGCATTGATTTTTATGAGATTTGGAATTGGCGCTGATTTGGGACTAAATCTACTAAAAGGTGTTATTTTTAGCTTTCTATCAGTGATGATATTCTTACCGGTAATTACCTTGTTGTTCTACAAAATTATTGATAAAACAAGACATGGCAAGTTAATACCTAGCTTTCAAAAATTAGGAAGTCTATTTTTGAAGTTAAGGGTTCCCTTTCTTATACTTGCCCTGGTAGTTGTCATTCCCAGTTTCCTGGCTCAATCCAAAGCGGAATTTATGTATGGTTTGGGAAGCATAACTGCGGCATCTCGGGTTGGGAGCGATAGCTCACGGATTGAGGAGGTGTTTGGTAGAGATCATCCCCTAGTTTTACTTGTGCCAAAGGAAAATCCAGGAACAGAAGCGGATCTTTGCAAAGATTTATCCCAACTTCCCCATATTACCAATGTTGTAACTTATGTTACATCCGTGGGATCCGAAATACCTGCGGAATTTGTACCTGAGGAAGCCTACCAACAGTTCTATTCTGACCAATATACCCGAATAATTCTGTCTACGGATACCACAGAGGAAGGTCCAGATGCCTTTGACACTGTCCAGGCGGTAATGGATACTGCAGCCAAGTACTACGATGCCTATTACCTATCCGGAACCAGTGCTACCCTGTATGATATGAAAAATATCGTTTCCACCGATACAAGGCTTGTAAACCTAATAGCTATTATTGGTATATTTTTTGTTCTACTAGTTACCTTTCGTTCCCTAAGCATTCCATTTATTTTGATATTTACCATTGAAACTGCTATATGGATCAATCTTTCTTTCCCCTATTTTACAGGAAAGAGCCTAAGCTTTATTGGTTACTTAATTATTAGTACGGTTCAACTGGGTGCAACCGTTGATTATGCCATTCTAATAACTAACACCTATTTTCAAAACAGAAAGAACCTAAGGAAATATGATGCCATGAGGCTCACCATCAGCAATAACTTAATCGCAATCCTCACCTCAGCGATTATCCTTGCTTCTGCTGGTTTTGCCTTAGCCTTAACCTCCAACAATCCGATTATCTCAGAACTGGGAATATTATTAGGTAGAGGTACTCTCCTCTCTTTGGCCATGGTTTCTTTCGTGTTACCTGCATTACTTTTAATCTTTGACAAAGTAATCCGGAAAACTAGCCTAAGTATGAAAATGTAAAAACGACACATTACCAAATAAATATAATTACAAGGAGTGATATGGATTGAAAAAATTATTTTCCCTTGTTCTCGTTTTCATATTACTGATTACTTCCTCATTCCCAGTAACAGCTACTACCATCCCATCAGCTAAGGAAGAGGTTGTTTATGGTATTCTAGGTCAAGATGGTAGTGTAAGAAACCTCTATGTAGTAAATATCTTTCCTGGTAGTAAGATCATTGATTATGGGAATTATTCAGAAATACGCAACATGACTAGCTCGGAAGAAATAAAGCAAAGTCAAGATAAAATTACAATTGATACAATAGCCACTCCCTTTTACTATCAAGGAAACCTAATTTCGAAAGAGCTTCCTTGGAATATCCTAGTCAAATATTATATAAACGATAAGGAAGTATCGGGACTAGATCTTGCCGGACAAAGCGGTCAACTTAAGATTAATATTTCTGTTTCACAGAACCCTAATATTGATCCGATCTTTTATGAAAATTACGCATTACAAATAGCCCTGACCCTGGATAATAAACTTTGCTCCAATATTAAAACGGATCAAGCCACCATTGCAGAGGCTGGTGGAAAAAAACAAGTTAACTTTACCCTACTACCAGGTAATCCTTTTGAAGCAAGTGTAACCGCTGATGTGAAAAATTTTGAAATGGATTCCATTACTTTTAATGCTATCCGTTTAAATTTAAAAATGGATATTGACAGCGATGAATTTTCCAGCCAGATTTCCCAACTAATCACGGCTGTAGAAGAACTAGACAGTGGTGCAGGACAATTACTGGATGGCCTTAAGCAGTTATCGGATGGTATGGATGAATACGTTAATGGAATGAAAGCTTATCACGACGGCATGGGACAGCTTTCTACAGGGGTAAAAGATTTAAGTAAGGGGGCTTCCTCCTTGGAAGAGGGTCTATCCCAGTTAACGAAAGAAAATAATACTTTGGTATACGGTGCTCTCGCTTTACAAGAAGCAGCCTTTGATGCAATCAATATGCAGCTAAGTGGTTTTGGTCTAAATCTGCCTCAGATCACTCCCGATAATTATAGTTCCATCCTATCAAATGTGCCCCAACTAGAAGAGCTCAAACTACAATTGGATGGTATTATACAATTTACCCAAGGTTTAAAAGAATATACCCAGGGAGTAGCAGAGTTGGGAAAAGGTGCAGCTAGTTTAGCAGACGGTACGGAAAAACTCCATGATTCAATCTTAGAAATAGCTTCCTCATCTAAGGATCTATACGATGCCGCAGTGAACTTAAACAACGCCATTAAAAACATTGAAGATGGGCTTGCATCTTACAAAGATGGTACAGAGAAATTTAAAAATGAAAGCTCTCATATGGATGAAGAAATCGAAAAACAGATTCAGCAGCTTCTAGCTGAAATCTATGATTCTGATTTTCAAGCCAAATCCTTCGTTTCAGATAAAAACAAGCAAGTTGATTCGGTTCAGTTCGTCCTGAAGACAGAAGCAATACAAATTCCAGATACACCTTCAGTGATCGTTCAAGAACCAGTAAAATTAAATTTCTGGCAAAAACTTTTAAAACTATTTGGTCTTTATGATGGCTAAGCTAATTTAGGAAACAGGTCTATCCTAATGAAACATAGGGAACCTTGATTTTTGAATGAATGAAATTCAAATAATCGAGGTTCCCTTTCCATTTTCCAATCTTACCTTGAATTCTTACTGATATACCATCTAGGATTCCAATTTCATCCCAAATAAATCAATTATAAATAATCCCTTTAAAAAAATTCCCAGGATGTTCTGTAATAAAACTCCCTTCATCAAATAGAAGATTATTTTTCGTTTTTATTTGTACCTGATTTAGAAAGCGAATTAGATCCTTTCTATCATTTTCTTCAATCATTAATTGAATACCGTATACATATAAATCATAATCATATTCCTCTGTCCACACTGGTGTCCCACTAACATATAGTTCTTGATTTAATAGATTTGTTTTGAATTTTAAAACAATTGATTTTTGTAGAGGAAATTTAATATGTGATATAAAACACAAACCCCCAGGTCCAAGATTTTTCACCAGTACCTTTGTATTTCCAACATCCAACCTTTTTCCGTTGAGTTCTTTAATTGTCATAGAGGTTTCTAATAATTGATTAAACTCAATTCGAAAGAATTTCCGACGTTCTTCTCTAGGTTCTATCTGAAGATGATTTACCACTACTGGTTTACAACGCCCTTTTGCCAAAACACGTTCAAAATCCTCCCTAGGCAAGGGTTTACTATAAATATAACCCTGGCCTGTATGGCAGTTTAAACTTTTTAACAAGGATAATTGTTCCCAATTTTCAATACACTCGGCAACTATTTTTATTTTCAGCTCCTTTGTTATATTTACAATTCCTTTTACAATAATAGAACTGGTTAAATCTGTATTAATATTTTTGATAAAGCTGCCATCAATTTTTATGATATCAATGGATAAGGAATTCAAATAAGCTAAGGATGAATATCCCGTCCCAAAATCATCTAAGGCAACTTGAATACCATATGATTGCAATTTTTTTATGTCATTCACAACTTTCTCCACTTTACTTAAAAAAATACTTTCCGTTATTTCAACGATAAGAAAATGAGGATTTAAGTGATAGCGCTGAATGACATTAATAATTTTATCGACAAAATCATTTTTGAAAAACTGTATACTGGAATAATTTATGGATATTTTTATCTCCAGCCAATCTTCCATCATCCATTGGCGATAGGTTTTACACACTTCTTCGATTAGCCAGTCACCAATTTTTATAATATAACCTGTTTCTTCAGCAATGGCAATAAACTCTTTGGGAGAGATGATCCCCCATTCCGGGTGCTCCCATCGAATTAACACTTCAGCGGCTAAGATATCGTTGGTCTTCAAGTCGACCATAGGTTGATAATAGATTTTTAATTGATGATTACCGATTGACTTAAGAAGATCCCTTCTTATGACAAACTCTTTATAATTTTGAATATCAAAGTCTGAGGAATAAAATTTATATATATTTCTACCTTCTTTAATGGCTCTTAGTAAGGCAGCAAAAACTTGCTTTTTGAGTATATCTACATTTTGGGTTTGATCACTATAAACACAGATACCTAAATTAGCAGAAACATTAAGTTCATAACTATTTACCAAAAAAGATTCCATCATCAAATCTAGGATTCCCTTAGCAATTTTATCATAATTGCCATAAGTCATTTGCTTGTCAATAATAATTGCAAAATAGCCATCCGTATATCGACTAATATAGATCCCATCGCCCAGGAATTCTCTTAATCTTTTTACAATCCTTTTTAACAAACTAATATGTGTTTCATAACCTAAATTATAAATAATATCGTCGAGTCCAAATAACCCCAATATCATTAAAGCAAATTTTTCTTGTTTCTTAACTTTTTCCTTCCAAAGATTGGACAAATGTTTATTAAAATGAATTCTGTTAGGTAAACCTGTAATTTCATCCCTATTATTAATACAATGCAATTTTCGCTCCATCTTAATACGTTTCGTGACATCTCTAAAATTGATCACTATTCCCTTAATAATTGGTTCATCTAAAAAATTTTGCATATTAACTTCTAAATGAACCTCTTTGCCTGATGGCGTTTTTATTACAAGGATATCTTGAGCTGGTTTGTCTGGAAATTGTATTATTTGATTAATAAGATGCTTTATCTTTAATTGGTATTCCTGGGTATAAAAATCATAAACATTTTTCCCTATTCTCTCTTCCGGAACCATACCAATTACTTTTTCACAGGATTCACTGATATAAGTAATGGTCCCATCGAGAGAAATAATTTCAAATACATCTTTGGATTTTTCTATGAGAATTTGAAATTTCTTTTGTTGTTTTTGAATTTCCTGCTGTTGTTTTTCAATTTCCTTTTGTAATTCTTTCTTTTCGGTAATGTCTTGCATCATGCCATAAAGATAAAGGGGCTGATTTTCTTCCTTAAATACAAATTCCATCCTTAAAGACACACATCTTTCTATTCCATCCGGTCGAGTAATAAAAAGTTCTATGTCAAAGGGTGTTCTACTGGGATTGTTTATATAATCTTCAATGATTTTGACATCCTTAGAATCGGCACATTTTATAAATACCTTTAATATATTTATTTCTTCTTGCTTCTTTATTCCCAATATTCGATATACTTCATCGGAACAATAATAAATATCTTGAAGCAAATCCCATTCCCAACTACCCATTTGAGTCAAAGCTTCTGTTCGATTCAGCAATTTATTGTTTTTCTCTAATTTCAACTCTAGAAGCTTTATCTTTGTAATGTCCTGTAGTGTCCCTTGAATTGCAATTACTTTTCCTTTTTCATCGAATACCGGTTCGCCTTTTTCTTGTACATACTTTACCAAGCCATCCGGTTGCATGATACGAAAAATATTTTCTACACATTTTCCCTTATAATACAAATCCAAGGCTTCACTTATCTTTATCCGATCATTCGGGTGAATTAACTTTAACATACTTTCAAAATCATTGGAATAATCCTTAATATCAACACCTAAGATACGATAGAGTTCATCGGATCCAAAAAACTCATCTTTTATTAAATCATATTTCCAGCTACCCACACCAGAGACTCTTTGTGCTTCATTGAGATTATAACTCAATTCCATTAGACAATTTTTAAGAAGTTTTTCTTTGGTAATATCTCTTATCACACCAACCATTTTGATTGGTTTCAGATCCTTATCTAGGATTGCTTTGGTCTTTTCATGTACAAACTTGACTTTTCCATCGGGACTAAGAATTCGATATTCAATATCATATTCCTTCCCAGTTAGTGCAGCTATGGTTGCTTCTTTTACTTCATCTAAATCATCCGGATGTATAAATTTGTGAAAGTTCTCTAATTTACCATCGAATTCTAGAGGGGAGGTGCCTAATACTCGGTATACCTCTTCGGACAAAAAAATCCTATCCTTTATAAGATCATGGGTCCAGCTACCAGTATATGTAATACTTTGGCTGTATTTTAGGTTTTCCCTTACTATTTTATTTTCTTCTTTTTTAGCTTTTTCTGTGAATTTACTAATCTTACCAATAAATTTATTAAACACATTTTACCTCCAACGAATCCGGACTTCTGACAATAGAAAATCTTCTTTATATTAGCATCTACAAGGATAGTATAATTACTCTAAATGCAAATTATAAATATATTTAAAAAAACAAAGAACCAGAGAAATGGATCATACAGTTTCTCTAATTCTTTGTTTCTTATGTTAACTCAATTCTTTCAATTTTTATTTATTTTTCTAAATTTTCTCAGCTAATCAATTTGATTTTTCCATTTCCTTAATATTTTATAGCTAGTAAGCATACTAGCTATAAAATCAGCTCACCAATTACCTAAAAATTAAGTAAGCTTCACCTATCATTTAATAATTTTTACAAACTTCTTTTTACCAATCTTAATAACATCAAAATTATATAATACTTGGCCCAAATCATCTAGATTGATTTTTTCACCATTGATTTGAACTCCATCTTGTTGAATCAATCGAATAAATTCACTTTTACTTTGTACAAATCCTCTATGAACCAACTGGGGAATCACATCATTTAATGTATCCATATTAAGTTCTATCAGCAAGGTTGGTATATCATCTGGAATTGCTTTTTTAGTATAGGCAGCATCATAATATTTCATTGCTTTCTCGACTACTTCCTTAGAATGATAGAGTGATGTTATAATTTTTGCTAGTTGATATTTCATATCTCTTGGGTTAAGACCCTTCAACAAATCTCTTTTTATTTTATCAATTTCATCAGGATGCACATCCGTGGTTAATTCGTAGTACTTAAGGATCAAATCATCTGGAAGCTCCATAACCTTTTTAAACATAACTTCTGCTGCTTCATTTACACCAATATAGTTACCGAGACTTTTGCTCATTTTTTCAACTCCGTCCAATCCTTCCAGAATGGGCATAAAAATTGCGATTTGTTGTTCCTGCCCTAAATTTTTTTGAAGGGTTCTACCCATAAGAATGTTAAAGGTTTGATCCCTTCCCCCTAACTCAATATCTGCCTTTAATTCAACGGAATCAAAGGCTTGCATCAGAGGATAAAAGAACTCATGAAGTCCAATAGGAAGCCCCTTCTTATATCGTTTTTGAAAATCATCTCGTTCCAGCATTCGGGCAACGGTCGTAGTAGATGCAAGCTGTAACACCTCTTGAAAATTAAGTTTTGACAGCCATTCACTATTGAATCTGACTATTGTTTTTTGTCGATCCAATATCTTAAATATTTGCTCACAATATGTTAATGCGTTTTCTTTTACTTGCTCATCGCTTAGGGCTACTCGTCCTTTGGATTTTCCTGTGGGATCACCAATCTTACCAGTATAATCGCCGATTACAATGATAGCCCTATGGCCCAAATCTTGCATTTGTTTGATTTTCCGTAATACAACGGCATGCCCAAGATGAATATCTGGCGCAGAAGGATCCAGTCCCAGTTTAATGGTAAGTGGTTTCTTTTGTTTGTAAGAAGCATCTAATTTTTTAAATAACTCTTCTTCATTGACGCATTGTTGAACCCCTTTACAAATAATTCTTAATTGTTCCTGTGGTGTTAACATAACTTCTTCCTCCTTAAAATTAAACAAATAGATATTTGCAATCTCTATAAGAAAAGAATAATAAAAAAACTCCCGTCCTAATGTTTCCAAAAGGACGAGAGTTCATCTCGCGTTACCACCTTCGTTTATAGACAACTCACATTGCCTACCTTACAGAGTACAGCTGCTGCGATACCCTTGCACTTGATAACGGTGTGCTTTCCGTCGTAGCCTACTTGAATAATCCTTTCGGTACGCAACTCCAAGAGGTATTCACATTTTTTATTCTCGCGCCTCTCATCAACCGGCTACTTTCTGTTAGAAATCAAAAATGCTACTATTTCTTTTCAACGTCTTTTCTTATACTTCGAATGCCTAACCATTCTTCGTTATGCAAATATTATTTTTTTGTATGCTATCACTTTTTCTTCCTAGTGTCAAGTAATTTTAATTGTGAAACTTATAAATTAACCACTTATACTTATTTTTTTTGATTTTTTCTACAATATTTTTCTTTGATATTAGTTTTCTATAATATCTTTCTTTGATTATTTTTCAATTTATTTTTTATACTTACTACTTATATCACTTTACTTACTTTTCTACACTTATTTTTTTACTTACTTTACTATACTTATTTTTCTATACTATCATTGATAAAATCAACAAAGTCTTTGCTGATTTCATATCGATTAATAAAACCTATATTTTCATAATATACTGAATCATAATATATACCATTTTGATTATAAATCCTAATTGTAATAGGATTCCCTAAGGCATTGCCTGCAAATCCCTGACTCGGTTCCACCGATCCGGAAACACCATCTCCCATATCCATCATCCCCTGAGATGAGCTGGGTGTATCCCAACCTGAATTTGATACCGATGTTTCATTCGAAACGGTATCCATTTTGTCTGGTGCCACTGCATCTGTAGCATTTTTAACAGGTTCAGGATTATCTAGAACCACCTGGTCAGGAGCAACTTTATCCTGTATCGCTTGATTCGGAGTGAGATTATCAATCTCTACCCCTTGATTAAAGCTGGAGTTATTAAAATTAAACAAGCGATCAAAATATTTATCACTGGAATTCTTTAATTGGGAATAGTAATTGTAAAATATAGCAATCTCTTCCCTATCCGTTAATTTTCCTATGATATCCACACGACCTTGTAGTTTGCTTTCTTCTGAATGGCTAATAAATTCAATCGTTTTAATATCATCCGCTTTATCTATCCCATATATCTCTAAATACCGAAGGGCATCTTCATCTTGATTATTATTGTAACTTTCAAAAGTAAAGAAACGGAACAGTTGATATTCCTCACCTTTTTTCACTGCAACAATAGCATCGGAACCAGCAGGAAGATATTGATAAACTTTACTACCAATCAAACTTTCGTCGGGGCTAATGGTAATGGCAGTAATCTCTTCACCGATATCGCTCTCCTTTACATGAGAGGGCAGTCCATATTCCTCTCTTAATTCGTCATATAATAAGCTATAATTTTTGTCATCGATACGAAAGAAATTCAATAAGGGTGCCACTGCATCCTCTCTACCAGTATCTAACTCATCGGTTACTAAATCATCAGTTACCAGATAATCCTGTGAATTTCCATGATGATTATTGTTTTGATTTAAAAATTTATAAGTATACATTCCTCCCACAAGCACGGCTGATAAAGCCAATACTGGGACCACTTTTTTATATGAAAATGATGCCATAGGGACCTCCTTCTTATTTTCATTATGATTTAATATGTTTTCTAGCATCCTTTTTTTTGCTGTTTCACTTGGTTTTATTTGATCTAAAGAATATTTTAGTTCCTCTTTGTTCACTGATCATCACCTTCCATTTCCATCTTCAATAGTTTTCGGCCTTTATGGAGATACCCTCGAATTGTAGCTTCATTTTTATTCATCATTTTTGCTATTTCTATTGTGGAATAGCCTTCATAATAATATAAATAAATGGCTGTCTTATATTTTGTGGGTAAGGCCATAACTTTGTCTAAATTACTGTCTGTTATTGTGGTCTGCTCTGTAGCTAGATCCAAGGCATAATCAATGCTTACGGTTTTCGACCACCAATGCTTAAAGTGGTCTTTGCACAGATTGGTAGCGGTTCTTATAAGCCATGCCTTCTCATGCTCAACACTTTGAAATACTGTCTTATCCTTCATCAACCGAATAAATGTATTTTGAACCATATCCTCTGTATCTGATTTATTTTTCATAAACATGAAACAGACACGATAGATCGTATCTACATGGCGATGATAGATTTGAATTAATTCTTCGTTCGAACGTATAAGAGATCTCTGCAATTGACATCCTCCTTTCAATAGTAATACGATTGAAAGTGTGAAAACGTTTCGTAAATCATAAATTTCTTTTAATAATATTTTTCACATGATTCTTTTTTCCATTCTTCGATATATAACAACGAAAAATTATAAAATTTTAAAATTCATCATAAATTTCAAAAATAGCTTCATACTAATAAAGAATAAAAAACAAAAAAGGGGATGTTATTTTTGAAGAAATTATTATATATCACCGTGAATTCAAAACCGGAACATTTATCTTCCAGTAAAACGGTAGGTAGAGCATTGGTAAAAAAAATAATGGAACGATATCCAGAAATTACTTTAGAGGAACTCGATTTGTATAAAGAACACATACCAAGATTAGAATATCAATATTTCGAAAGTAGAAACTGTCTGGTAAATAAAGAAGCATTTAATCAACTCCCCGAAAAAGAACAAAAGGAAGTTCATAAAATCGTCGAGTTGTGTGATCAGTTTATTGAAGCAGATATCTATGTAATCGCTTCCCCTATGTGGAGCTTGTCTTTCCCTGCTCCATTAAAAGAATATATCGATTGTATCGTTCAATCCAATAAAACCATATCCTTTCCCGATAATGATAAAAAACCAGAAGGGCTTCTTAAGGATAAACCAAGGACAGTTATCTATGTTCAATCCTCCGGTGGAAACATTCCATGGATGATGAGACCCATCTTAAACAAGGGACTTGATTATGTGGAGGATATTGTGAAGTTTATGGGAATTAGTAATTTTGAACGATTATTAGTCGACGGTACTGGAACCACTGAGCAAGAAAGAATGGATGCCATTCATGGTGCTATGGAAAAAATTGATGGTATCATAGAAAAAATTAAAGTTGAAGAACCTATGTTAGTCTAGGTAAAAATCATCTGATTTCGTATCGGAATTATCTGATTTCGTATAGGATTAGGATTTAATTTAACATTGGAATTATCTGATTGCGTTTAGGAATTACCTGATGTACTATAGGAATAATATGATTGATGAAATATGAAAGTGCGTGCCATCAAGAATAAGATGGCACTTTTCATTTTAATCTTTTATTGAATCAGCAATATTTTGTTCTTATGGCTGTTATAAGTAAATCATTGTCCTCCATACATTCATACATTCGCTTTAATGACAATTATTACTGATTCCATGATAGTATAATAGGAGTTGATCTTTCGACTCTTGAGCTATTGGTTCAGATAACAAGTATCTTGGATCAGCAAGAGCTCCCAACAAAAATTTTGAGGCAAATTTTAATTATTTAGGATTCGGTACAAATCTGTTGAGAATACATTATTGGTTATATTTCTCAAGAGTTCATATACCCTCTTCGAATATAAAACAAGGATTTTAATAGTAAATCTTATAGTCACAAGGAATTAGGGATTGATTATTATAAATTGCATGTAATTATTTATCTTGATAACCAGCAACAGAATAATATATAATTGATGGTAGATGGAAAGTTTTTCTATCCACTAATCTTTGAGTTGCACAGCATGGGCTGAACTTTTTTAAATTATTTTCACTTTTAAAGCAAAAGTAATATAATATAAAATAGCTACTATGCTATTTCAGCATTATTGTAATGTTATGATGATTAACTAGGTTAATACATAAATTTACTGTCAGAAATAGAGGATTTTATTATGAGAATCAGAATTCAACCAGATGTCCCCCATGGAGATATTAGTTTTGCTTTTTCCGCTTATGAAACAATAATCGATGAAAAAAAACAAGATCATATCCCCTTGTACTATCATGTACATCCAGAACTAGAACTTTTTTGGATCATGGAAGGTTCCATGAAATTTCAAGTTGGTGATAAAATAATTTCAATGGAAGCTGGTAACCTTGTCCTTGTTAGACCTGACCATGTTCATGGCTCTTCGGAGAAGGACAGTTTACAGTTAATATTCCGTGCAATTTTGATAGATCAATCCTTTGTAAGAGCTCTTGTAAACGATCTTGTCCAACAACAATATATCAATAAAATCTATAACACTGACCATCCCTATATTTTTATTGAACAAGATTCTGCAATGGAAATCGTTCACTTGCTAAACAGAATCTACGAGGAATACATAAAAAAGAATATTGGTTATGAATTATTAATCAAATCCTTGGTATATCATGTCTTTTATTTACTCATTCCATATCTAGAAAAAGGAAAAGAAAAAAAGCAAAATCATGTAACAGGAGAAAGAATGAAGGATATCGTTCAATATATTGAAAAACAGTTTTCTGAAAATATTACTCTAACCGATATCGCAAATCATTTTGCAGTAAGTGAGGAGTATTTTAGCAGATATTTTAAGAAAAGTTTTAATATTACATTTAGTAATTATCTTTTAAGTATTCGTTTAAATGCCGCAAAGGAAATGCTCCGGGATACCGATTTTACAATTACAGAAATTGCATTCCGCAATGGTTTTACGGATCCCAATTACTTTACAACTTGTTTCAAGAAAATGTTCCAAAGTGCACCTAGGAATTATAGAAAAATGATTCGTGCAAAAATTTGAGCTTTATTTCCTAAGGAGTTTCTATTCCATAATTATAAAAAAATATAAAATATAAGATATTATTAGATTGTGTTTTAAAGATAATCTTTGGCTGTCGCTTTAAAAGCGGCAGCTTTTTTCATCAAAAGATATCTTTTGATTGTTCTTTATTTGATTGTTCTT
>DUNZ01000148.1 GCA_012839085.1 Clostridiales bacterium | reverse complement strand
ATCTTTGGTTTCCTATTAAAACGTTCGTTCTATAAAACATCTTTCGTTTCCTAATGCAACTTTCGTTCTATAAAACAACATTGGTTTTCTAAACATCTTTCGTACCCTTAAATTCCTTGGTTTCTTACATATCATGAACAAAAGCTTGTTCGTGATTTTCTGCTCCAATCGGAACCTTCCAGTAAACTTGATTTTCCTCATTTCGTTTGCATATTATCATTTGTTTATTATAAGTCCTTCTTTCGTTCATGGCTTTATGCAATAAACCCACGATTCTGTTGATTAGGATCAATGTAGGTCTCATTGAGAGTACCTTTACCGTAGGTTAAGCCCGCATAGACTTGTTGTGTGTTACGCATCACAGGCCCACTGGTATCTTGACTGCTGATACCAGAAAAACCAGTATACAGTTTATTTAATACTGATTCTGCACTGTCTAAAGAAATCGGATTCTGCTTAATGATTGCAGTGATAATCCGCTTGTTTATATATAGATATAGGCTTAATAAATCATATGAAATAGCATATTTAAAATCAAGGGTAGAAATCAGTTCATTGACATATTTTTGTGCTCTTTTCAATGACTTTGCAAAAGTATCTAAATCACTTTGATCATAGGCATCTTTTGCATCCCGAAGCTCTGTTTGAATCATTTCATATAAAATGACAGTAAGCTCACTTTTATTGGCTTGTGCTATCCTAGCTGTATAAGCCTGAATGGCCTCTTTCTTCATATTTTATCCCTCCCAAGCAAAGTCAAATCAATCAATTACTGTTGTAGTAAGGAAAGGATTGTCTGTGGTCTTTGATTTGCCTGTGCCAACATAGCAGTACCAGCTTGAGCCAATACATTCTTCTGGGTATATTCTGCCATCTCCTCAGCCATATCAACATCCTCAATACGAGATAAGGATTCGGTCATGTTTTCCTGAGTAACATCTAAGTTGGAAATGGAGTGTTCCAAACGGTTCTGATATGCACCTAATTTGGAACGAATGGCAGAAACCGTATTAATGGCTATATCCAATAAGCCAATAGCTTCCTGAGCTCCATCGGCGGTTCCAATATTTATTTTGTCAATTCCTAAGGTTCTTGGATTTACCTTTGGAATACGGATTGACATTGTCTGACCTTCGTTAGCACCAATCTGTAGATCCATAGGGCCCGCATCTAAAACAGATACTGTAATTGTTTCCGTATCCGCTGTAGTAGGTGGTGTAATATCATCTGGTAATTTAACCCCCGGATTATCAGGGTCTGCGCTTTTAACTAATTTAAAATCATTAAATTTTGTCTGCACAGTACCTGGAGCTACTTCAAAGACCATACTAAAATCATTACGGTCCGATACAGTAATTTTATTACCAGAGATGGATACCGTTGCTGTATTTGCAAATAGGGATGCCTCGCTATCCGCTTGCTTATATACTAAAGATGCTTTCGCATCAATTCCTTCTGCCTTTATCTTTTCTGTGCTTAGTCCAAATAATTTAGCCAAATCTGGGTTGTCACAATAGATTTCAATGGATTCTCTTGATCCATAATCTCGGCTAACAAAAACTAAGGAGTCGGTCCCTTTAAAGGTAGTGCTGGGGTATCCTGCCATATCCAAATTCTTTGTTGTTGATGGTAAATCTTGATTTTCTACATCTTCCTTAGCAACAGCAAATACATTGACATTCACATTATCACAAACATCTCTGATTTTTTGGAACACCTGATCAATGGTGTCATCTTTTTCAACCACCACGGATTCTCCATTAATATTAATGGTGCCAGTTTCACTGTCTTTAATCTTTCTTTCTGTGGTTTTTATTGGAGCCCCATCTTCATTCTTGTATTCCTCACTAGCTGCTCCTATAATCACAGCTTGTCTTGCATCTTGCTCAATTTTTACTTGATAATCACCAACCGGTACTGAGTCCGATAGGGATATTAGATTTACATTATTATTGCTAGAATAGGATTTCCGATCGATGTTCCCATCTAGTAGAGTCATCGTATTGAATTCTGTATTTTCAGATATTCGTATGATTTCTTCATTTAACTGGGTAATCTCTGCCTGAATTGCAATACGGTCTTCTATCGTATAGGTACCATTCGCAGATTGAACTGCTAATTCCCTCATTCGTTGAAGCATAGATTCTACTTCTATCAAGGCACCTTCCGCTGTCTGTATTACAGAGATACCATCTGCCGCATTTCGGCTGGACTGCTCTAAACCAGCAATCTGAGTTCTCATTTTTTCAGAGATAGCAAGCCCTGCAGCATCATCCGCTGCACTATTGATACGAAAACCAGAGGATAATCTTTGTAAACTTGCTTCCATCTGTTTATTGGTTTTTGCTAATTGATTATTCGCTTTTAAAGCGGAAATATTATGGTTAATACGCATAGATTTCACCTTACCCTTTCAATTGCTACCATCCTCCCATCCTTGCATGAATGGTTAGCCAATTAAAATTTATAGTATTTTTCGATACATCCTTGTAACGAATTTTAATCATATTCCTTGGTCTTGCCTTCTTTAGCTAGTATTTTAGACAAGAAAATTCTTTAAGGGCTCTTGCTTAATGATTATGTATGGTTTGTACCATCCGGACTACGGATTTGGCAATCCGATAAAGTTGCCGTTCCTTGTCAGACCTTCGATCCCCTTCTTCTTCATAATCAATATTGTAGTTGATTGTTCCTTGGGGTTTGATACCAAAATCCAAGAATTTTATATTGATATTTTCTTCAAGGGCAAGCTGCTCAAGGATACCCATGGATCCCTTGATACGGTCCAAACCTTCCCGATTATCACAGGCAATAAATCCGGTTAAGAAATTGTTCTTTAAAATAAAATCCGCCTTTACCTCTCCCAGCTTTTCAGAAGCCATAGAAACAGAAACTTTACCTGCAGCTTCCCTATTACGATTTATGGTTACATTGAGGTTAATGGTTCCGGCTTCTGTCTCAACCGGTATCTGGTAGAATTCCCTTTTTGCCAATGTTTTTAAAAATGATACCTGCGCTAAGATATTCCTTAACTGAGATAGCTTTTGGTAATCAATCTTTTCTTCTTGACAGGCTTGATCCACTACTTGATTCGCTAGCTTCTCTAAATGGTCATAGGCTTCGGCCATGGAATTCTCATCATTTAATTTATCGGCTAGTTCAAAATTTTCCTTTAGGTTTATTTTATCTTTTTCGACGGAATTTTCCTTCTGTATCTTAAGTAACCTCTTAATTGGTGACTCCCCATTACTTAAGATATGGTTTGCCAATATGATATTTCCTGTATGGTTCGGTATTTTAAAACTGTTTAAAAAACGGATGGCAGAATCTGAGTTCTTATATATTTCTTGAATTTCCTGAATTTTTTGCAGATTCTCCTCCCCATCCAGTACTGCATCAAGATCAGGGTTTATAAGCTTTTCATTAAGACGCTCTAAGGATAGATCTTTTATACTGTCCCAAAGACCAGACCTTGAAGCAGAAGCCATTTCGCCATCCCTGAGAATATTATTTATATCCTGGCTTTCGCTCATGATTTCCTGCTGAAGGCTAGTTAGCTTTTGGGGTGATATCCGATCTCGAATTTGCTGTAACATTCGGTTATAATATTTTTCTTGGGACTCCTGTAAGACTTCATCTAGGGATGAAGAAACCTCTAAGATACTCTCTTTTCCCAGAAAACCTTTTTCAATCTGTTCCGATATGCTCTCACCTTGCTCAGTAAGCCCCTCCAAAAGTCCAAATTCATCATCAATTATGGTGTTGATGCTTTTATTTCTCGTTCGAATAGCAGAAAGTAAATGATTCAAAGTAACTTCCCTACCAGACTTCAATACAGACCCTAGGGCAGCCCCATCTGATTTTTCCAGTTGGTACAACAAACGAAATACTCCTATATAAGCCTTTCGCTCCTGATCTGAAATAAGCTTGTCTTTTTCCAGATTACGAAGATATGTGCTAAATTTTTGTGAAGCATCGATCCCATCTTCCTGATTAATTCGATCAATCTCTTGATTTAGTTCATCAATGGGAATATGAAGTGGATTCTTCTTTTCCTTAATTAAGCGCAAAATGGTTGCCGATTGTAAGTTCTCCATAAGATAATTAATCTCCATATCATAGGCCTTTATCTGGGTTATATTATCTAAGTTTATTTCCATACCATTATAGGCTAAAATTCGAACTGCTCTTTGATTTTCTCTGGTAATCTCTAACTTCATCTCATTAAGTAGATGGTCAACATTTTGAAATGCCTTCTGTATCGAATCACCATATTCCTGATTCGGTACAGTAAGCATTGTTTCATATGCTTCTCCTGCTTTAAGTAACTCCTGCCTAAGTATATTCCCTTCCTCAAGCAGTGAGGGAATTGTCTGCTGCCAACGTTGTGACAAGGTAGTACCTAATAAGTACTCTGGCATAGTTTTTAGCCGAGCTATTCCAATGGTTGTTTCCTTTAAAATATGAATATTTTGCTCAGATGTATCCATATGCTCAGCCTTTAATAAGTCCTTATAGTACTGATCTTCTAATTCTCTTAGGGCCTCTACTACCTTCTCCAACCGCTCCGTTCGAACCTGAATTCCCTTCTTTTCCAGTTTATAGGCAGCTTCTCTGGTCATCTTAAGGCGGATTTCTTCCAACTGGCGTTTTGCTTTTATGGCTTCAATATCAATGGTTTCCTTCTTTTCCTTACCTTTTTCTACTTGGCCTTTCTTAATTTCTAAAGTTTCTTTATATTCTGTAGATGGTTCAGAAAAAGATCTCTGAATTCTCCATAATCTATGGATGCTTAACTCCATCCCAGACCCAACAGCTTCTTCTACTGTTTTATCTGTTATAGAATTAAGATCCTTTATGAAATCTTCATAGTTAAAATCAGAATGGCTCACAAGGACATCCTTTGGCGCCATACCCTGTTTCATTCCTTGAATAATCTGATCAAAGATTTTCTCCAGTCCATAGCTGTTTTTTATCTGGTCCATATCTTTTTTATACTGGAAGCTATTTTTTGTTAAAGCCAAACCATTCTCTAATAACCATTTTGCATCATCTAAGCTTTCATCATTTAACTCATAGCCAGCCGCTTCCATAATTTCCTTCATTTGAGGCTGCAAATCCTCCCAAACCTGGGAATGGAATGCCTTATGGTTCTCTTCCTGGCCTAGAACATTGCCATTATAAAAAGCCTTATAAAGGTTTTCAATCGTTGGTTTCATATCATTTTTAATTAAGTATTTTATGGTTTTCTTATTGATATGAGGAATAATTTTACTCATTTCTAATGCAGAACTTACCAACTGAATATTTTCCTTTGAGTTTGGTAAGTTTTCATATGCTAGGATTTTTTCTATATCCTCTTTATCATATGTTTTTTTCTCAAATGTCGATGAATCCTTCTTGGTATGATTCCTATGCTCTTTGGCACGTAACATCCCATGATAAAGCTCCTCTACACTCAATTTATGAATTTGAAAACCTTCCTTAAGAATAAACTGGATATCCTCTTTGGTAAGTTTAGCGCTTATTTCTTCCATATGGTGTTTTGTGTTCAGGAGATTTTTCTCTTTTTCTTGTATTGTATCTTTTTTACTTGCCAACAAGGCCATTTTTTCAGATCCTAGGGTAATCAGGGCCATACTGACTTTGATCGCATTTTTTTCATTGGAATCTAGTATTTTTAATTCAATCAGTTTTTCCGTAACTCTTCCCGCTTCAAATCTATAGACCTGGCCCACAGAGGCTCCTTTTATGAGATCCTTTGATGCCTTGACCTTTTCTCCATTAAAATCAAGAACCAGCGAATCTCCCACAGCAACAACAACTCCTGTGATTTTCTGACCTTTTTGAAAAGAGATTCGTCCCTTTTGGGCTCTTGTATTATCCAACTGCTTTGATTTTATTTTCTTATAACTTTGGATCGAGGATTCACTTGACGTACTTGAAGTATTGTAGCTACAAATATATTCCATTCCTACACCGATGCCTTTCACATTCCATTTATTTATGATAAAGTTATTTCAAGCTATATTTCCGGTAAAATTTTCTATGTTTAGTGTCAAAATACTTGTGGAAAAGTAGATTGACCTACACTTTTTATATATAAAGATTTTTTATTCCTGATTCTTCTATCATCATTTATAATAATTGTTACGAAATATATTTCGGATGATTTGTCATAAAACTTTACTTTTGTGACTTTCTAATCCATGATACATAAATCGAAACATAAATTTTAATTGAACGAAAAAGAAAACTTTTTTGCACAAAAACATTGGATCAATGAAACATTTACATAGATATAAAAATTAAAAATACTTCTTAGCTTTTTGTCCAACGAATACACATAAAGAAACAAGGCTTTTATGTCTAGTCCAAATCAATCTATCAGATATAGACTACCGGGAGGTCCTTATGTTTAAAAAGTATTTAAAGTTGACTGCTATCTTACTAGTTTCAATTTTCATTAACCTTAGTATCGTCAGTTGTAACATTCAATCAAAGCCAGAGAAAGTACAGAATGGTTTTGATGATTTTATGAATGAATTATTCGTTATGGAAGTACAATCCGACACCCTTTCTTTGAATTACTCTCTTGCAGAACCAGAAAAATACGGAATAGAAATTCGCAAAGCTAGTTTGGGAGAGTATAGTATCGATCGTATGAATCAAGGACTGAGTCTTTCTGAAAATGCCTTAGAACGCTTAGAATCCTTTGACTACTCCTTATTAACCCCAGAACAACAATTAACCTATGATATTGTTCAAGACTATTTGAAAATGGATCTTTCTTTTGGTGATTACCTCTACTATAACGAATGTCTAGGTCCTACAACCGGAATACAAGCACAACTTCCTATTCTATTAGCGGAATACACCTTCTACGAAAAAAATGATATTGATCATTATTTGGATCTACTTAAATGTGTTTATGATTACTTTGAAAGTATTGCGCTTTTTGAAATTCAAAAATCTGAAAAAGGCCTTTTTATGAGTGATATGGTTGCAGATCAAATTATTGCACAGTGTGAAGCTTTTATAGAAAATCCAGAAAAGAATTTCTTAATTGAATATTTTAATGAGAAAATATCTGACTATGAAGGTTTAACAAGGGAGGAAATCATAAAATATCAAAACCAAAATTGGGTAACTGTAATGGAATACGTGATCCCAGCCTATAAAATGCTGATTAATGTATTAAAAGATTTAAAGGGTACTGGTACCAATCAGGCAGGTCTATACTATTTTCCTGAGGGGCAAGCATATTATAAATGTCTCGTACGCTATAAAACAGGATCCAATAAGGATTTGCATGAAATGGCGGATATGCTAAACAAGGCCATATCCGATGGTATCCTAGAGATTACAACCATTTCACTTACGGATTCCGATATATTAAATAAGTACCTGTCTTTTTCCTCTTTTCCAATTACGAATCCGGAAGAAATTCTTTCTGATTTACAAAAAGATATTTCAAAAGATTTTCCGGAGGCCATACCGGTAAACTGTGAAATCAAATATGTCCATGAGTCTCTGGCAGATTATTTGAGCCCTGCTATGTATTTGGTCCCACCCATCGATAACTTTACGAATAATCAAATCTATATTAACGGAAATGATAATGATACCCTATCTATGATTTATACCACAGTAGCTCATGAAGGTTATCCAGGACACCTTTACCAATGTGTTTATTTTCGAAATCAAAATCCTGCACCCATTCGTAGTATTATGAATTTCTTAGGTTACGATGAAGGATGGGCTACATATGTTGAACTGTATTCATATCAGTTATCCGGTATTGACAAAAATCTTGCCGACTTTTTAGCTGCCAATAATATTGTCATCCTCTGTATGTATGCCCGAGCAGATATTGGTATTCATTATGAGGGCTGGAAGAGGGATCAGGTGGTATCCTATATCATGAATTTTATAGATGAAGAGGAAATCGCAGAATCGATTTATTATACCCTTTTGGAAGAACCAGCAATCTACCTTCCCTATGCCATAGGATATTTGGAAATTATGGAATTAAGAAATAAGGCTGAAACAACTCTAGGTGATCACTTTGTAGCAAAAGAGTTTCATGAATTTTTATTAGATATGGGACCTGCACAATTTCACGTAATTGAAGAATATCTTGATCAATGGTTAGAAGAAATGTTAAAATAAGTTTGTGAAATTTTTGCCATATCTGTATAATTTTCGTTGACATTTACAGAATACAGTTTTATACTTATAGTGGCGGACAATTGATTTATAATGAAAACAATTTTCTGTTAATTCTATAGTCACAGACTAAAAGATAGGAGGAAAATATATGTCAACAAGAGCGTACTTTAAACGTGAAGAAATTGGTGCAAACAAACCTGCTTTTTCCAGAACCCGTTCTATCATTGAAGCTGCCTTTTACGGTAATAATGTAATTAAAATTAATACTTTAAAAGAAGCTTACGAACTCGCTAAAAATTCACCTGGAACAATTGTCACAGATATGCCAGTTTATCGTGGCGAAGAATTTGGTCTTGAAAAGGATGCTAAGATACTATTATTTAATGATGGTTCCGTTACCGGCCGTTGTGCAGCTGCTAGAAGAATTGCTGGTGAGCCCGGTGTAGATTGTCCTGATCTTGATAAAAAAGTTATGGATGCAATTTATGATACAAGATATCAGACATTATACCATGCTGAGGTATTCATTGGTTTGGATCCTGAATTCATGGTAAAAGCTCATTTATTAATTCCTGAAGGCGAAGAAAATATTTTGTACAACTGGATGTTAAACTTCCAGTATATGTCTGATGAATATGTTAAGATGTATAAGAAATCCAGACCTATTGGAAATGAACCAGATGTTTATATTTTCTCCAATCCTCAATGGAAACACAATGAACATCCTTTAGGATTAACATATTTTAATACTGCTAATAACTGTGCCGCATTACTAGGCATGAGATATTTTGGTGAACATAAAAAAGGAACACTTACCATCGGTTGGGCAATTGCAAATCGTAACGGCTATGCTTCCTGCCATGGTGGACAAAAAAGATATAACCTTGCTAATGGAAAATCTTATGTTGCATCTGTATTTGGTCTTTCTGGATCAGGTAAATCCACAATTACTCATGCAAAACATGGTGGCAAATACGATGTAACTGTTCTTCATGATGATGCTTTCATTATCAATACAGAAACTGGTTCCTCCATTGCTATGGAACCTACCTATTTTGACAAAACTCAAGACTATCCTACATACTGTGATGATAATAAATATTTATTAACTGCACAAAACTGTTCAGCTACCATCGATGAGGATGGAAAGGTTGTTCTTGTAACCGAAGATATCAGAAATGGGAATGGCCGTGCAATTAAATCAAAATTATGGTCACCGAACCGAGTTGATAAGATTGAAGAGCCAGTTAACGCTATTTTCTGGATTATGAAAGATCCTACCATTCCTCCTGTAGTAAAACTAAAAGGTGCGTCTCTTGCTTCTGTAATGGGCGCTACCTTAGCAACTAAGAGAACTACTGCTGAGCGTTTGGCTCCTGGCGTAGATCCTAATGCTTTGGTTGTTGAACCCTATGCTAACCCATTCCGTACCTATCCTTTAGTAAACGATTACGAGAAATTCAAAAAGCTTGTTGCGGAAAGAAATGTTGATTGCTATATTATCAATACTGGAGATTTCATGGGCAAGAAAGTTCAGCCTAAGGATACCCTTGGTATTATTGAAGCAATCGTTGAAGGAACTGCTGAATTTAAGAAATGGGGTCCTTTCGAAGATATCGAGATCTTTGAATGGGAAGGCTTTGTTCCAGATCTAAATGATCCAGAATACAAAGCTCAGCTTACAGCAAGAATGAATGATAGAATTAAGTTCGTTGAATCCAGAGAAACTGAAAAAGGTGGATACGACAAACTTCCTGCAGACGCAATAGAAGCATTAAAGAAAGTTGTTGCTGCACTTGCTTAATTTATAATATTAGAGCATGGATCCCCCAAGCTCATATTAATTAAATTAATAGTAACTTCATAATAATTATTCAAAACAAGGTGGATTGCTTTGTCAATTCATCTTGTTTTATTTGTTTTATAAGGGATACTATAGAAAATCATACCTCTGTTCTTTAAAGCTACCAACAAGGCCTAACGGATAGAATAAAAAAGCTGATCTATAATCTAAGCTATGAGATATGCTTTCATCTCTTACTTGATTATAGATCAACCACTTTATTTTTCTACTCTTGATTCCTTATATGCCCAATTCCTTACATGATTTCTGCACCTGCAGGCATTGGCCTATCTGGTATCATTAAGGCTAAATTTCCATCTGCATCCTCTGCACATAGGATCATTCCTTCTGAAATTAAACCGGCTAGTTTGGCAGGCTTTAGATTCACTACTACCATAACCTTCTTACCCACCATCTCTTCCGGTGTATAATGTGCTTTAATACCGGATACAATCTGTTTTATTTGAGAACCGATTTTAACCTGAGAGCAAAGGAGTTTTTTTGATTTTTTCACTTCTTCACAGGCTATGATTTCTCCTACCTGGAACTGAAGTTTCGCAAAATCCTCATAGCTAATCTCCGGTTTTGCCTCAATATCAATAACAGTTTCATCCTTATTGTTTTCAACCTCATTATCTGTTGAATTATTCTGCTTCTGATCTGCTTGCCTTGCTTCCACTTTCTCTAGTACTTCCTTCAGATCCAAACGGGCAAATAATATCTGTGGTGTAGATGTTACTTTCGTTCCATCTTTGTATAAACCAAATTGATTTAATTCCTCCATTGCCCTTTCTTTCGTAGATAATTGTTGAAGAATTTTATTAGCAGTTTCTGGCATAAAGGATTTTAACAAGCTAGCGCCAATGCAAATACTTTCTACTAGATTATATAAAACGGTTTCTAGACGGGCTTTCTTATCTTCTTCCTTAGCAAGAATCCAAGGCATGGTCTCGTCAATGTATTTATTACAACGTTTAAATAGAGTAAATATCTCGCTAATGGCATCAGCTACCCTAAGCTTCTCCATTTTTTCAATCACTTTTTTTGGAGTCTCCAAGGCTAGAGCCTTTAATTCTTCATCCACATCCTCTACTACCTGGCCATTTCGCACAAGTCCGTCAAAATATTTATTGGACATAGAAATTGTTCGATTTACCAAATTTCCAAGGGTGTTCGCTAGGTCAGAATTAATTCTTTCCACCAAGAGCTCCCAAGAAATAATACCATCATTATCAAAGGGCATCTCATGGAGTACAAAATATCGAACGGCATCTACGCCAAAGATATCTGCTAGATCATCCGCATAGAGCACATTACCTTTGGACTTACTCATTTTATCCCCTGCAGAACCCTGTAATAACCATGGATGGCCAAATACTTGCTTAGGTAAGGGAATATCAAGAGCCATTAACATAATCGGCCAGTAAATGGTGTGGAATCTTAGGATATCCTTTCCAATTAGATGTAAATCTGCTGGCCAGTATTTATGAAACTGCTCCGAACTATTTCCATCGGCATCATATCCAATTCCCGTAATATAGTTACTTAATGCATCCAACCAAACATAAACTACATGTTTTTCATCAAAGTCCACCGGAATTCCCCATCGAAAAGAAGTACGGGATACACACAAATCCTGAAGTCCTGGCAACAAGAAATTATTCATCATTTCATTTTTTCTTGATTCTGGCTGAATAAATTCTGGGTGATTATTGATATGATCAATTAATCGATCTGCATATTTACTTAATTTTAAGAAATATGCCTCTTCCTTTGCTGGTTGAACTTCACGACCACAGTCCGGACATCTTCCATCTTTCAATTGAGAAGTTGTAAAAAAGGATTCACAAGGTGTACAGTACATTCCTTCATAATAGCCTTTATAAATATCACCCTGTTCATAAAGTTTTTTAAATATTTTTTGAATTTGTTTTTCATGATAGGAATCCGTAGTACGGATAAACTTATCATAAGAAGTATTCATTAAATCCCAAATATCCTTAATCTGGCTAGCAATGCCATCTACAAAATCCTTGGGTGAAACACCAGCCTCTGCTGCCTTTAACTCAATTTTCTGTCCATGCTCATCTGTCCCAGTTTGAAAGAAAACATCATATCCTTGGAAACGCTTAAATCTGGCTATACTATCCGCCAAGACAATTTCATAAGTATTTCCTATATGAGGTTTTCCAGATGTATAAGCAATTGCTGTCGTAATATAATAGGGTTTCTTGCTCATATTCTCATCCTTTCTTAAATTTCTAAATAAATTTAAGCTCCAACTTAAAAGCTAAAGTAAGGCCAACTTATGGTAAGCCTTGTTAAATATTTATAAGTACCACAATATAAATGACTTGGCTGCTTACAAAATTGAAATAAAAAACTCCCGCCCTTAAATTCTTAAAGACGAGAGAACTTCCCGTGGTACCACTTTAATTTGCTTATATCTCACGATATAAGCCTCATTCGCTGTCATAACAGCTTAGCAATATAACGGTTGCACCCGTCGCAGCCTAAAAGTAATCTTTCCATTACTCCTCAGTGCGCAGCTCCAAGACCATCTTCAGTAGTTTCTACAGGCCCCAATCTATATTCACCTTGTGAGCCTTGGTCTCCCCTTCTCAGCTACCGGGGTTCTCTGTTGACCCTTCCACTACCTACTCTTCTTTTCATTGCCTTTTCCATCTATTATCAGAAAGTATAGCACGGCCATAATGCTTTGTCAAAGTTTTTTCCAATTTAAAGCGGTTTTTAATAGTATTATGCATAATAGGCTAAAATATTACCAACTTCTTTATCTCTATCTTTCTCTGTGTTATAATTTACTAAATACGGTAAAATACTATAGAAAAAATATCGAATGGGAGAAAAACTATGAATCATATACAAGCAGATTTTAAATATAGCAAACAAAGATCAAAATACTCAAATCATTTTATCTTTACCTACAAACAATCGAAGAAGAAGTTTTTTCGACTATTATTTAGTATTTTTATTTTGTCATTCCTTCTCTTTAATTTAACTAGCTGTACAAGGAATCAGAGCTCTAAATTAGATTCTGTATCCCAAGATCCCAATCCCAATTTAAATGATTTCCCTTCGGACTCCACTGTCCTAGAGCCAGATAAACCAAACTCTTCCAAAGAAGATACTTTAAATTCTGATGAATTATATAATGATAATACAGAACTACTGGATCCAAGTGATTTTACAGAGAAGGACGATAGTGAATCTGTTTTTTCCTATATTGTTGCCCATGAAGATACGATTGAGGGAAGAATTAAAACTCCAGATGGATTTCATCGGATTCCCTCTAGTTCCAATGAGCTGACAGGGTTTATCAGAAATCTAAAGTTAAAACCGGATGGTAGCCAGGTTTTGCTTTATGATGGAAATGCTAAATCAAATCAAGAAGATCATATAGCAGTGTTTGATCTTGATGTTGGAAATCGCGATTTGCAGCAATGTGCCGATTCCATCATACGAATATATGCAGAATATTTTTGGTCCCAAAAAGATTATGATGCCATTGCCTTTCATCTTACCAATGGCTTCTTTATGGAATATACCCAGTGGCAGGATGGTAATCGTATTCTTGTAGATGGTAATCATGTTCAATGGAAGAAAAGTGCCGAATTCGATGACTCCTATCAAAGCTTCCGTAAATATCTTGATATGGTTTATGCCTATGCTGGAACCTTATCCTTATCCAAGGAAAGTACCGAAATTGAGATTTCCGATATTCTTCCTGGAGACATGTTTATCGAGGGGGGTAGTCCTGGTCATTGTGTCTTGGTTGTTGATATTGCTGAAAACGAATCTGGTGAGCGCTGCTACCTTCTAGCTCAAGGCTATATGCCAGCACAGGATTTCCATGTGCTTAAAAACCCTTTGCATCCAGAGGATCCTTGGTACTATGCTAGTGAGTTTTCCTTTCCTTTAAAGACACCTACCTGGACTTTTGATTACGGCTCTTTAAAACGTTGGTCTTACTTTCCATTAGCGGAGGCCTCTGAATCCATACCCACCATGTCTGATAAGATCATAGAGGAAAGAAGTGATGCAAATCAGGTAACTCTTCTAGCTGTGGGTGATAACTTGATTCATATTGAAGTTGTAAATAGTGGTAAAAAAGAAGATGGTAGCTATCAATATGATCATCTTTATTCTAGAGTGAAGGACATAATCAGCGCCGCGGATATAGCAATCATTAATCAAGAAACCATATTAGGAGGACCCGATTTTTCTTATTCAGGCTACCCGAATTTTAACTCCCCAAGGGAGATTGGAGATGCCATCATAAAGGCTGGATTTGATGTTGTCCTACATGCAACCAATCATACGATGGATAAAGGATCCAAAGCAGTATTTAATACCTTTGACTATTGGAGTCAACATCCAGATATTACAGTGTTAGGCATCAATAAAACAGAAGAAGATAGCGAAAAAATACCCATCATTGAAAAAAATGGAATAAAAATTGCCATGTTGAATTATACATATGGTTTGAATGGTTATTCTTTGCCTGATCAAATGCCTTATTTAGTTAATATGCTAAATAAAAAGAAAATGAAAGAAGATATTCTTAAGGCCAAAGAAGAGGCCGATTTTGTTATCGTCTTCCCACATTGGGGAAAGGAATATGTATATGAGGCAACCAAGGAACAGAGCAATTTAACGGAATTTTTCTATAACCTGGGCGTTGATTTGGTGATTGGTACCCACCCTCATGTATTACAGCCTGTAGAATGGATTGAGACCACAAAAAATCACAGAATGCTGGTTTACTATTCCTTAGGAAACTTTATATCCTATCAAAAAGAAGCACCTCGGATGCTAGGGGGCATGGCGAATATCACAATAGCAAAAGATAAGCAGGGAACCTATATTAGCGATGCAAGTATCACGCCAATTGTAACTCATTATGAGCATGGACCCGCTGATTATAATTATGGGATTTATACCTTAAATGAATATTCAGAAGAATTGGCTCAATTACACGGTGTTTCAGACATAGCAAAAAACGGTGATCTGATATATGAGGATATCAAAGATTTAGCAAGACAAGTACTTAAGGATTGGTATGAATAATAGTTAAAAACAAGAAAGGTTGGCCAAAAAGGTATGCTTCTTTGAACATACGTTTTAACCAACCTTTTCTATGTATCTACCCTCTCGCTTCCCCCGCACTAGCCTCTGGCTTAATACTATCTCCAGTACTGACCTTTTATAGATTAACAAATATTAGCCATATTGTCAATACATAATCCAATTCATTCGATTTTTTCGTTATTTTGCACAATATTCAAAGACAAACTTAGATAATGCTAACGACGATATCCCTCTGGATTCTTACTTTGCCAACGGTAGGAGTCTTCACACATTTTTTCAATTCCTCTGCTAGCCTTCCAACCTAATTCCTTCCATGCTTTTGAAGGATCTGCATAAGTAATGGCAATATCTCCTGGTCTTCTATCTATAACTTCATAGGGAAGTTTTTTCCCGCATGCCTTCTCATAATTATGAATTACATCCATAACACTATAACCAACACCGGTTCCCAGATTATAGATTACCTTACCGGGCTTTTCTTGTAGCTTTTCAATCGCTTTCAAATGTCCTAATGCCAAATCCACTACATGTATATAGTCTCTGATTCCAGTTCCATCTGGTGTGTCATAATCATTTCCAAATACACGAATCTTCTCTAATACCCCTGCTGCCACTTTGGCTACATAAGGAACCAAGTTGTTTGGAATACCATTGGGATCTTCCCCTATTTCACCACTCTCATGGGCTCCAATTGGATTAAAATATCTTAATATAGCAATATTCCAAGAAGGATCTGAGCTGTATAAATCACCTAACATTTCCTCTATCATCAGTTTGGTTCTACCATAAGGATTTGTCGCTGAAAGTGGAAAATCTTCTGTTACAGGTACACGCTCAGGATCTCCATAGACCGTTGCAGAGGAGGAAAATACTAGATCTTTTACTTCAAATTCATTCATAACTTCTAATAAGTTTATGGTTCCACTTAAATTATTTTTAAAATATTTTAAAGGAACCTGACAGGATTCCCCTACCGCTTTTAATCCTGCAAAATGAATTACTGCATCAATTTTTTCATTTCTAAATATATTCCGTAAAGATTCTAGATCTAAAATATCAGTTTCATAAAAACTTATTTTTTTCCCTGTCAAAGCCTCTACTCTTTTAATCGCTTCCATACTGGAATTACTAAAATTATCTAAAGCAATTACTTCATATCCTGCATTTAATAGTTCCAAATTTGTATGACTTGCTATATATCCTGCACCACCGGTTACTAAAATTCTCATACTGACACGCTCCTTTGTGGGTTTAATAATTAATATCATTCTACCCTATTCATAATGAAAATCCAATAGCTTAGTAAGTATTTTTTTGTAATTTTACCATCATTATATAGCTCTTTATTATCCCCAACTATGTTAATATATATTTAATACTTTTGTGATGGAATATGACAAAGATTGCGTTATTATATATATACAACACTTTACGACATCAATTTACTACTTTGTAACTAGAAAGGACTACATAATGAATAAGTTTTTTTCTTATCGATGGACTTTATTACTTGGTGCAGTCATACTTGGAGGTACGATTTATTTAGCCAATCCAAAGTCTAAGGATCCGCAAGGGGTTGATCCTGTCACAAACCAATTCACGATAAATTACGACTCCCTCATTGATAAAGAGGATGCCATATCAAAAGAAAAAGAATCAGATCTTCCAGCGAATCTACCCAAGTCTACTATTTTAGAACATGGAACCTTGGATGTTAGAAATACTCATTTTTCCCTTAATGATAACATTGATGAAGTGGTAGAAAAATTAGGAATTCCCGGAAAGATAATTGATACCGAGTACGACTTCAAATATTATATTTATAATAATAATTATAAAAAGCTCTTGTTTATTGCCGTCAAAGAAAATCGCCTGGTAGGATACTATACAGACTCCATAGATTTTGATTTAGGGGGTATTTCATCCGGATCCAGCCTTGATGAAGTAAACCAAGTCTTAGGAAGCAACTATACCATGGAGGAAGTTATCACCCATCATACCGATTCTTATACTTTACATATATTAATGGATCAAGCTGGATCTGGTCTGGTAACAGGGATATACTTGCTAGACAACCAGGTTTCTTTGGATGAGTATTCAGAAGATGTGAATAAGAATGTTGAATTACTGGTATATGATTTAACAAACTCTATTCGAGCAAGACACCATATTCCTATTCTTTCTTGGTCTTCTTCTGCCTCAAATAGTGCTAGAAAGCATAGTACTGATATGGCCATAAGAAGATATTTTGACCATATTGATCCCGATGGAAAAACACCTGGAGATCGACTTAGGGAAGAGGGAGTATATTTTACTTCTGTTGGGGAGAATATTATTGCTGGTTATGGAACCGCTATATTTTCAACCCATGGATGGTTTAATTCCCAAGCCCATAGAGAAGTTATTTTAAATGAAAATTATAGATACCTAGGAGTTGGTTTTCGTTACTATCCAAGCAGTACCTATGAAACCTATATAACACAGATTTTCTATCGTTAAATCTACCCT
>DUNZ01000147.1 GCA_012839085.1 Clostridiales bacterium | reverse complement strand
TTATAGCATACAGGGTGTATATGTCAATATATACTAGTAACATATTCCGTCAAACGTGGTAATCAATACTATATAAAAACAGGATAATTGATTTGATATTATGGAGTATATTCTTCATGATATTAATATATTTTCATGTAAATTTAATCGAGTAATTCAGTAATTCATTTAAAACTAATCTTAAGTATTTCATGAAAATAATTTTTGAGAATTTTAAGTAAGAAATTTTATAAATTTTATAAAAATAAAGTGAGAATTTTAGAAATGAAAAGCATAATAATATTATAAAAAAATCTTGAGAATTTTAGAAATGAAATTCTTGTTGATTTTATAAAAAATAAATCTTTTAAACTTTAGAAATGAAATTCTTGATAGCTTTATAAAATATTAATCTTGTATTTTTCTTGTAAAATGATTCTTAAGTATTTCATGTTAAACAAATTCTTAAGTTTTTTATGTAAAAGGATTCCTATCGATTAAAAAAGGAGATACTCTTAACTGGAGATCTCCTTTTGTTAATAACTGTAAGTTTAAATTTTCATTGTTGGATTATCAATATTATTAGATTATAATTATTTTTGATTATAACTGTTTTTGATCATAACTGTTATTAATTATAATTGTTATTGTTTTTTGATTATATGTTTTCTGATGATAATAACTTAATGAGATTTATGGATCATATCATCTTTAAGAAGCATTTCTTATTGGTTAACAATTATTTTCTATTAATATTTTCTATTGTCATATTCCTTAAGAAGAATGTTGTTTTCCAGATGAATATGCTGGTGCAAATCTTTTTCAATTTCTATTAACATATCATATGCTCTAGCATAAGTAGCGCAAGCATCCTCTGGTAATTGATAATTGTTTGTAACTTCTCTTAATTTTTCCAGTATTTCTCCAGCTGCTTCATGCTCACCTATGATATCTACTGTTATTTTAGCAATTTCCTCTTTATTATTATCTTCATCAGCAAATATAGGGAAAAGCATGGTTTCTTCTTTTAATAAATGCTGTTCCAAATCAGCCTTTAAAGTTCCAAAGAGACGATAAACCTCAAATAGTTCTGTATGGGTTCTACCATGAACTCTTAATATGGTATTTAATAACTCAGCTACTTCAGGCAATACTCTTCTTAAATAACCATGATGAGTATCCTCGATATAAGTAGAAAGACTAGTAGGAGCCATGCTCGTAAAATCATTTCCTTGATATTCACTTACACGCTCCTCTCTCGCTTTCTCCAACTTGGTATAAAGTTGATCGGCATCTATACCTTGCTGTATCACAATATCAGATAGTTTACGATGACCACCACAGCAAAAATCAATACCAAATTCATCAAAAATACCACTGGCAGTAGGTAGAGCTGCTACTACAGCACCTATTGTTACATTTTTATCTCTAAAATCTGTCATATCTTTTTCCTCCTTGTAATTATCTTTATTTGCAATTTTTTCTATGGGTTACTTACCTTAGGTTTCCTTGTTGATTGTAGTATAAAACATAACAGGAGGAATTACTGTGATTGGAATCAATAAAATATTAAATTTAAATTTTAAATAATTTGCTACACTGTATTTGGTATTTTTAAGGATGAATAATTAATGTAAAATATTTTGTGTAAACTGGTTCTCTAGTTAAACTTGATAAGTGTAGATAAAGAACACTGAGTATTTATATTTATTTATAAGTTAAGGCTGACTTAAGGCTGCTTTATAGTAGCTGATTTATAGTTGTATAAAATTTTAGTATAGATTTGAAGACATTTAGAATACATTTCCTGATAAGGCCTTGAGTTCCTCTTGATCTAAAATCAGGATGGATTTGTTGCCGACCGATCGAATGATCCCTTCGTTTTCTAATTGTCCTAGTTTTCGACTTAAAGTTTCTCTAGCAATCCCCAGATAATTGGCCATTCCTTCTCTACTTAGGGGTAAACGAATTAAGATGCCCTCCGGTGTTTTCCTACCATATTTATCTTTAAAATCAAGTAAGATGCCACCTATTCGGTTGTCAACATTTCTTACCCCAATGCTTTGCAAGGCATTTTCCAAACGGCTCATCCGTTCCCCTAATTCCTCAATTATTTTAATGGCTATCTCAGGATATTGATGCAATAAACTTTGAAATTTATTTTTTGAAAGCATACAAGTCTTTACTATTTCAAGAGCCTCTACGGTATATGTAGAGGTCTGGTGACTTAATAAGTTTTGTTCACCAAAAAAATCGCCATCGGAAAAGACATAAAGAATCTGTTCTCTACCATCTGGTGTGTTCTTAAAGGCTTTCACACTTCCCTCATGGATAATTATAATAGAATCCGTGGCTTCACCTTCCATAATTATTATCTCACCCTTTTTATAATTCCGATGGGTAATTAAGCCTGCAATTTTTATTAGTTCTTCCTCATTTAAGGTGGAAAAAATGGGGACTTTATGAATACACATGTCATTTTGACAATGACCGCATTGACACAAATCGAGCATTGAAACCTCCCTCAATCTAGTTGACATATAAGTTAGATTATATGTTTATTTAATAGTAACTTTTGCTTTTTCACTTATGTTTCTTGCAATTTATTATTTAATGTAAATGTAACAGTGGATTTTTAATACAAATTTATAATAATCCCTAGGATTGGTGGAAGTCAAGAAGCCAAATGTATTTATCATCAATTTTAATTGGACCCTCTATTTCAATTCTAGAAAATCCCTTACAATTTCATTCTGTTAGGATTAACTTTCTTTATAAGCAATCAAAAGAACTGCACCGAAATTTGAAGAAATCTTTGTGAAAGATATCTGATCATTTCGATACAGTCTTATTAAAAATCAAGATTTTTTTATAATTTATTCCTTTACTCCACCCAGAGCTACACCAGCAATGATATATTTTGAAAGAAATAAATATACGATTAACAATGGAAGAACGGTTACCAATAACCCCATATAAATCATACCATAATCAGAACGAAATTGCTCGGTTCGTAATATTTGTACAAACATTGGCAAAGTATATTTATCCGAGGAGGATAACATCATGGAAGGGGTGAACAAGTTATTCCAGGAAGCAATAAATGCGAAAATTGCTTGAGTTGCGACTGCTGGTTTTAATAAAGGACCAGCGATTCGATTAAAGGTACTAAATTCACCTGAACCATCTATCCTTGCAGCTTCAATAATTTCTATTGGTAAGGATGCCTTCATATATTGTTTCATGAAAAAGACGGTAGAAGGAGCCGCTATGGCCGGTATTATCAGCGGTACATAAGTATCATATAATTTCACCTTTATCATGAACTGAAAAAATCCGATAATGGATACCTGGGAAGGTATCATCATAATAGCCAATATGAAGGACCAAGCAAACTTTCTCATCTTGAACCGATAGGTATGAATACCATAGGCGGTCATAGATGAAAAGTATACCGATAAAATGGTAGTTGGTGCCGCAATAATCAAGCTATTAAACATTGCTTTATGTAATGGTGTTCCAACCCCTTTTGCCTTCAACATAAGGTTATTGAAATTTTTGAAAAACTCACCACTTGGGGTCAGTGAAATTCCCTGTTGAATATCAGAACTTAATCTAGTTGCATTGATTATCATTATGTAAAAAGGGAATAAACTCAAGAGACATAAAAGAATACATACGGTCATACGAAATACTTTTTGTATTTTAACAGCTCTAGACATTGCTCATCCCCCTTTTTTTCTTTATTGCTACCCTCTCATGCAATTCTTTTCTATCGGATAAGAAAAAGAAGAATACTAAACTAATACATAATGTAACTAGGAAAAGTATCACAGACGATGCGCCTGCCCGGCCATAATCCTTGCTGGCCAAGGTTAATTTTCTTATATACATGGTTATGGTGTTGGAGGCGTAATCGGGCAGACCATCACCTGCTTGGTTAACATTAAATAAGGAAGGAATGTCAAACATCTGTAGACCACCAATTGATGAAGTAACCAATACAAATAAAGTGATAGGTTTTAATAATGGTAAGGTAATATTTCTAAATATCTGACTTGAACTAGCGCCATCTATTCTGGCGGCTTCAAACAGATTTGGATTAATTCCTAAAATACCCGCAATTAAAATTATCATGGTATTACCATACCACATCCAAAAGTTTATGAATGAGATGATCAGCCTGGTAGCCCACTTATTATCCATAATGTCATAAGTTTCACCGATTAGGCCTATCTGTCTTAATAACTGCGTCATAGGTCCGTTAATACTGAATAAGGAAAAGAATAAGACCGCTAGGGATGCTGCAGTTATGATATTGGGAAGATACATACTTACTTTAAAAAATCCTACACCCCTGAGTTTCACTCTAGTATCGGTAAACCAAGCCGCTAGTAATAAGGACAATAGAATTTGTGGGATAAAATTTGCTACCCACATAATTATCGTATTTCCTAAAGTACGGAATGTAAATGTATTAAAAAGCTCCCCTTCACCAAATAAAACATTAACATAATTTTTAAAACCGTTAAAATTAGGTCCTACAACTTTCAGGCCTTTTGCATAATATTCCATGAAACTCATCCATATGGTATTAATCAGTGGCCATAAATGAAATATTGCATATACAATAAAGAATGGAGCTATGAAGAAATAACCGTATCGCCCATACTCAATTGTCTTATGCTTACGTTTTCCCCTCTTAATGCTCATCAACTCACTTCTCCTTCTTTGGATAATTCAAAACTACATAGAGTTATCCCTATCATATTGGAACGTCTTCCCCAACCCTGATTCTTTATAGAACCAGGGTTGGCATTAAATATCTATTAAAACTATTAGTATTTTTAATTAGTCACTTATTTTGAAAGATATGGATATAAGTCTGTTACAGCTGATTTGAAATCTTCAATGGCTTTATCTTTGTCTTTATTACCATTAACAAATTCATTTACCTGATTATCAAATGCATTGGTAATCTGAAGATCTTCGCCACACATAGCAGGAAGTTCAATAGCTTCTGCCAGTGGTGAGAAGTAAGCAAGGAAATCCTGACCTGCTAAGAAATCATATGCGCCTTCACCCTCTGCACTTAGTTCAGCGATTGCAGCTTTATGATTTACATAATCAAGAGAACCTTTACAGATTGCCTTCATAACATCTTTATCACAAAGTGCCTTTAAGATCTTTCCAGCCAGCTCTTTGTCGGAACAATCTTTTCCAACGCCTAGCCAAGTACCGCCCCAGTAGTAGGACTGAGGACCAGCACACATACCCCATTTACCATAGGTACCAGTTTCAGCATCTCCTGCGTTGGCTTTAATTGTCCAGTGAAGGAACCAAGTACATCCCATATAAGCAAAGGTATTGTCAGATTTTACATTGGCGTTCCACTCATCACTCCATTGAGATGTGTTGTTTGTTAAACCAAGATCAAATAATTGTTTTGCATAATCCATATAGTCAAGCATAACATCATCAACAACAATTTTATTGTTGTCATCATACCATGCATGAGTTCTACCAGCTTGATATACACGTTTTACATCATCAACGCCGGAGAATAATTTGGTAGCTCCACCGGATTTTTCAAGAATCATCTTACCAGTTTCTAACATAGTATCCCAATCCTTAAAGAATTCCTGTACTTCTTCCGGTTCGGATACACCAAGATATTTTTCTGCAAGATCTCTACGATACATCATAGCTCCAGGGCAAGCCTGCCAGGATAATCCTTTCAGCACACCATCAACGGTAGCTGCCTGTATGGTATATTCATACATTTCACTTAAGTCTGCTTCTGTGATACCACATTCGGAAACAGGTAAAGTATAATCGCTATCGGTATACTTCATGATATAGTCCATTTCCATAGCAAACATATCTGGATATTGTTTGTTATTAGGATCTTCTAGTAGTGCATCAATTTTTGACTGATAGAAATCAGTACCACCAGTGTTTACAAATACAATACGTTTCGCATCCTCGGGATAGAACTCAGCAAAATACTTTAATACATTGTTTTGAACGTCGGTATTCCATCCATAAACATAGAATGCATCTTCAGCATCTGCATCACCAACAACTTCGTTTTCCGGAACTTCCTCTTCCTCTTCAACGTCGGAAACATCGTTTTCACCATCATCTTGTTCGTTATCTTTGTCTTGATTCGATACATTTTTGTCAGCAGGTTCATCATCCTTGTTACCGCAGGCAACTAGGCTTCCGACTACCATGGCTAACACAAGAAAAATTGCTAAAAACCTCTTCTTCATACGAATACTCTCCCTTTCTTTTCCTTAATAAAGTTTTTTGATGGTTCCTCCTTCCATTACTTCTCCCTCGATTACAATTCTTTCAATAATTGCTGCTTTTGGATTCTCAATCAGCTCAATCAATTTGTCTGCTGCACTTTTCCCCAAAACAGTCGTATTCTGTTTATAGGTCGTTAATTGGGGATCCAAGACCTGAGATAATAAGATACCATCGTATCCCGCAACAGAGATATCTTCCGGTATTCTTAATCCCATTTTTTTGATTGCATTGATTCCTCCAATGGCAGAAAAATCATCAGGAAAAATAATGCAGGTAGGTCGGTCTTTTAATTCCAGTAAATCTTCCGTCAACTTTGCTGTCGTTATTGGATCATGGTAGATTCCGCTTTTGACATAGTCATCGGGAATATCAATACCAAGTTCACCCAGCGTTTTGTAAAAACTACCGACACGATTGCGAGTAACCGATGAATCTGCACCATGGATATAAGCTATTTTACTGTGACCCTTTCCATGGATATAAGTGATCAGATCTTTCATACCCTTTACATTGTCGGAAATGATGGCAGTCCTATTATCAAAGACATGATCAATCGTTACTACCGGAAGCTCCCCATTAATTAACTCAATCACATCCGGATCCGAAAAATCAATACAAGCAATTACTACTCCGTCTACACCTCTGTATTTGCTATGTTCATAATAGGACATCTTCTTGTGACCCATGTTTTTATTGATAAAGGTAATATCATAACCTTTTTGTTCTGCCTGGACTTTAAAATTATCTAATACATTTCCAAAATACTCATGAGTCAGTCCACTTTGTGCTTCGTCTACAAATAACACTCCGATATTATATGTGCGATTTGTTTTTAATGCTCTTGCAGATGAGTTCGGAAAATATCCCATTTCCTTGGCAACTTTTCTTATATGTTCCTTGGTCGCTTGACCGATATCATTATGATCATTTAATGCTTTACTTACGGTTGCAATGGATACACCGCATCGAATTGATATGTCTTTAATTGATACCACATTTAGTCTCCTTTTTTTCTATAGTAAGCTAAAATAATTACTTAATCGTTTTCTTTCCCTATGAACTGGCAATATCAACAAAAGAAAAGAAAATTAATGAACTATTTTTCTGTTTGTCACAATACAATTCATTGGCACATTACATATTATTGATTAATATGGCAATGATTAGTTACATTGCCTATATTTTTCTAATTCATATCTTAAACCTTTTCGTAAGAAAAATCAAGTATATTTTGTAATATTTTTAAATATTTTACTTAAACGATTTCGAATCATCTTAAATATATGGAATGAAATAAGAATTTATAGAGATTTCAATGATTAATAGAATAATAGATGGATTAAAAAGATAAAAGAAAGATAGAAAACATGGTGTTAGTATATAAGTGTGGACACAAAAAGTTTAACATGGTAAAATAACTACAAGAAAGGTGTGTTAAACGATGTCCAGGAACGGTATCCGATATACGGATGATTTTAAACAACAGATTGTAGATCTGTACAACTCTGGCCAGTCTGTTATAGAACTGAGCCGTG
>DUNZ01000146.1 GCA_012839085.1 Clostridiales bacterium | reverse complement strand
TTGTATCGTGGAAGTTTTAGTGGAAATTTGTATCGTAGAACTGATAGTGGAAACATGAAGCGTAGAACTTTAGTGGAACCTTGTATTGTAGAATTTGCAGTGGAATCTTGTATTGGAACACCTGTATTAGAGAACTTGTATTGGAAACTAGTATTGGAAAAGCTGTGGTAGATAACTTACAGAGGAATATAGTAGGAAGATATTTAAAAAAGAGAAAACTAGCAGTGTTAACTTGATGAGGGATGCTTAGTAAAGAGAAAACACTTGAAATACTTGATTAAAGATAGAATATACTCTAAAATGGTAATATCTACCGTTGTTTTTTACTGAATGAATATTTCACATATTTTAATGGGAAAATGGTAGTTAAAAACATCGTTTTCCATAGGAGGTATTTATTAGATGACAAAAGTAAAAGGTAAATGGGCATTAATTACTGGCGCTAGTAGAGGAGTAGGGTATCAGATTGCCTTATTTATGGCTAAGCAAGGATGTAACTTGGTTCTGCATTCTAGGTGTATTGGGCATACAGAACGGGTTATGCAGGATGTTAAGGATCTAGGAGTAAAGGCTTATCCGGTTCAGGCAGAACTATCGGATATTAATGCAGTTCAACGGATGTTGGATGAGATTAGTGAAAAAGACATCCATATGGATATAGTATTTAATAATGCAGCAGTTCAGATTGCATACCGACATGAATTCTTTAAAACTCCTGTTGAGGACTTTACTCAAAGTTTTCTTATTAATACGATTGCACCAGCTATGATTTGTTATCGTTTGATTCCTAAGATGGTGGAAAAAGGATTTGGCAGGGTGATTAATGTTACCAGTGGAATCAAAAATGAGCCGGAACAGGCCGGCTACTCTTCAAGTAAGGCTGCCCTTGATAAGTTTACCAAGGATCTAGGATCTCGATTAGAGGGATCCAATGTAATGATTAATCTAACAGATCCGGGTTGGTGTAGGACAGACCTTGGTGGCCCTCATGCCCCCAACTCTGTAGAAAGTTGTATTCCTGGTGTATGTCTGGGTGCTTTTTTGGATGATAAGAAAAGTGGAAGGATTCTTCATGCTCAGGATTTTTCTGGAATGACTCTAGAAGAGGCTGTAAAAAAGGCATCCATGATGGAGGGATAAGAAGTGAGAGACAATTCAATATTTCTGTTAAAAGTATAGTGGTAAATATAAGGAGAAAAGAGAATATGGATTTCATAAATGGAATTACATTTGGACCTTTTGCCCATCGGGGAAGCTTTGAGACAGCGGCTTCTCTCGACAGTCTAGCATATATGAAGCAAAGAACAGGGGCAAATTATGTAATCTTAGTACCTGCTGGAGTCCAGGAGAATGCCCATTCAGAGAAAATTGATTATCATGGCAAATGGACTCTTGGTGACCAAGAATTGATCCATATGATCCAATACGCTAAGTCCTTAGGTTTGAAGGTGATTTTAAAACCAACGGTAAATTGTTTGGATCATACTTGGAGAGCTTTTATCAACTTTTTTGATCATGACGTTCCCTGTGAACCAAAATGGAGCAACTGGTTCCAATCCTATACAGCTTTTCAATTACATTTTGCTAAAATAGCCCAAGAAACTGGCTGTGATATCTTTATCGCTGGTTGTGAGATGGTAATGAGTGAGAGACGAGAAGAGGAATGGAGAAAATTAATTGCTGATATCAAGTCGGTATATAAAGGGCAGGTTTCATATAATACGGATAAGTATCAGGAGGAGCATGTGACATGGTGGGATTGTGTGGATATTATCTCCTCCAGTGGCTACTACCCAATCACCGATTGGGATCAGGAATTGGATCGGATTGAGGCTGTGATTAAGAAATTTAATAAACCTTTCTTTTTTGCAGAAACCGGATGCATGTCCTCTAGGGGTTCATCTAAAATTCCCAATGACTGGACTTTACATGGTGCTGTCGACTTAGATGAACAGGCTCAGTGGTATAGGGAGATGTTTGAAAAAACCTTAAAAAGAGGCTGGGTATCCGGTTATGGACTTTGGGATTGGTCTTGGAACTTGTATCATCCCGGAGATGCTGATAAAAATGGTGGTTATGATATCTTTGGAAAGCCTGCAGAGACGGTTGTTCAAGAATATTTTTCAAAAACCTTAATTTAATCATTTGATTAATAACCTTCAGAACGACGTTTATGACGGAGAGCGTGACGGCGCATTCCAGCTTCCCATTCGGCACGTTCTGACTCGCTTTCGATGATAAGTCTGGGTACTTCCGTGGGTTTCCCCTCATCATCCAAGGCAACTAAGACCAGATAAGCACGGTTTACGACTTTACGTATTCCCGACAAATCCTCTACATAAGTATCTACCCTGACTTCCATGGAGGTGCGTCCCACATAAGTTATGCGACCGATTAATACCAGGGTGTTATTGATAAAGGCACCGGCTTTAAACTGAAGGTTGTCTATGGCAGCAGTTATTACATTTCTACCGGAGTGACGACGGGCCACAACAGCAGCAACCACATCAATCCATTGGACTAATTGTCCGCCAAAAAGCCGGTCTGTCCCATTAATATGAGAGGGCATTAAAATTTGAACTTGTTCTGTGAAAGAATCTCGTACCCGCTTAGCATCCATATGATAGTTCCTTTCTTTTTATAACTTGTCCCAAAAGACATGATATAATGTATTAATATTTCTGTTTTTGTCTAATCTAATCTTCAATATTTTATACTGAATTGAAAGATTTATCAAGTGAACTAGGAAACTGATTTAGTGTAATTTTGAAGAAATGGTAGATTAAGAAAAATTTATCTTTTCATTATAAATTTTTGTGGTATAATAAATGAAGCATTGAAAAATAATTAACAAATGGAAAGGATGATGGATATGGCATTAGTGAATACTAAGGAAATGTTTCAAAAGGCATATGCTGGTGGCTATGCTATTGGAGCCTTTAACGTAAATAACATGGAGATCGTTCAGGGAATTACGGAAGCTGCAAAAGAAGAAAATGCACCTATAATCTTACAGGTTTCTGCTGGTGCTAGAAAATATGCAAAACATGAATATCTTGTAAAATTGGTTGAGGCGGCAATTGTTGATACAGATCTACCAATTGCTTTGCATTTGGATCATGGTGCTGATTTTGAGATTTGTAAGGCTTGTATTGATGGTGGATTTACCTCTGTTATGATTGACGGTTCCCATCTTAGCTTTGAAGAAAATATAGCATTAACTAAGAAAGTTGTAGAATATGCACATGCTCATGGTGTTGTAGTAGAAGGTGAATTAGGAAGACTTGCTGGTGTTGAAGATGATGTAAATGTAAGTTCTGAAGATGCATCTTATACAAGACCTGAAGAAGTAGAAGAGTTTGTTGACCGTACTGGTGTTGACTCATTAGCAATCGCTATTGGAACAAGCCATGGTGCATTTAAATTTAAACCTGGTCAGAAACCACAGTTACGTTTTGACATTCTTGAGGAGATTGGTCAGAGATTACCTAACTTCCCTATTGTACTACATGGTGCTTCCTCTGTTTCTAAGGAGTATGTAGATATCATTAACAAATATGGCGGTAAGTTGGATGATGCCATTGGTATTCCTGAAGATATGTTAAGAAAAGCTGCAGGAATGGCCGTATGTAAAATCAATATTGACTCTGACTTAAGACTTGCATTTACTGCAGGTGTTAGAGAGCATCTTATGAACAATCCGGGTCATTTTGATCCTAGACAATTCCTTTCACCAGCAAGAGATTATGTAAAGGCTCTTGTAAAGCATAAGATTGTTAACGTTCTTGGTTGCTCAGGAAAAGCAAACTAATCTTGGATTATAATTATTATAATGATAAAAAGCTACTTATTCTTGTGAGTAAGTAGCTTTTTTGAGTGTAATTTGAAGACAAAATTTCAGTAGTAAATCCAATTTATAAATTGCAAATTACATTGACAAGTGCATGAGGATACAAGGGACCACTGAAAATAAAACCCTGAATAATATCGCAATCTAAGGATTTTAGTAGTTCTAACTGACATTCTTCTTCGACACCTTCGGCAATTACTTTAATGCAAAGGCTATGAGCTAGCTGAATGATGGATTGTGCGATCATAGTATCCTTTTCATTTTCACAAATATGATCAATAAAGGTTTTATCTATTTTTAAGGTATCAATAGGCATATTGGTTAGATAATTTAAGGATGAATAGCCGGTACCAAAATCATCTAAGGAAATACGAATACCAATATTCTTTAGGTCATTTAGTAGTTTTGTGGTATCTGTAATGGAGGAAACCAGAGAACTTTCTGTGATTTCTAGTTCGAGGTAGTTCGGAGGTAGACCGGTTTCCTTTAATATATCCTCTAATATCTGTAAAAAGTCTGGGCTGTTTATCTGAATTGAGGAAATATTGACCGAAACAGGCCGGGGAGCTAATCCCTGATCCATAAGTTTTTTGTTAAAAGAGCAGGCCTCTTTGATTAGCCAAGAACTTAATTCGATAATAAATCCGCTTTCTTCAGCAATTGGAATAAACTCCTCAGGCTGAAGGTATCCTAAACGATCACTTTTAATACGCATCAAAGCTTCAAAGCCTGTGATGGTATTTGTCTTTATATCTAGCTGGGGTTGGTATTGGATATAAATTTCTTTGTTTTCAATGGCATTTCTTAATATATCAATAATTAAAGTATTTCTGTTAAGTTCCTCTTCCATTCGTGAATCAAAGAGAGTAAATTTGTTTTTGCCAGTTTCCTTGGATTTGTACATAGCGATATCGGCATTTTTAATAAGGGCATTGGGAGTGAGGCCATTGTCGGGGTATAAGGCAATACCAATACTCATGGAAAGATAGACCATTTCTCCATTCAAATCTAGGGGCTTACGAAAATGATTCATAATATCTTGGGCGAAGGAAAGGGCATTTTCTTTAGAGGAAATATCTTCACTAAATATTAAGAATTCATCTCCCCCTGTTCTTGCTAAAATTCCTTTTCCGGTAAGCAAGGAGTTTAATTCTTGGGCAGCTTTCATTAATAATCCGTCTCCATATTCGTGTCCCAGGGTATCATTTACAGTTTTAAAATTATCCAAATCAACAAAATATACGGCGTGGACTGCTTTACCGTGAGGATAGGTAATTAAAGCAGCGTTGATATAGTCCATGAAAGCTAGTTTGTTGGGCAGATTGGTAAGGGGATCATGGTAAGCCAGATACTCTATGTGGTCATAGTTGGCACGAAGCTGTTCTTCATTTGCTAAAAGCTCCTCATGCATTGAGGCCAGATCCTCATAGTTGGTTTTGATTATATGTAGCATTTTATTAAAATTCTTCGATAATTCTCCCAGTTCATTCTTGCTCCTAATGTTAGTTTGAACCGTTAAATCCCCATTGGATGCAGTCCGCATGGCATCCCGGAGAGCAATAATTGGTTTGGAGAATTTTTTCGCAAGGGTATTGGCAAATATGGCAATAATAATGATAAGTACTGCGCAGATAACAAATAATAAGGATAACATGATGGTAGTAATTGAGCGTAGCTCGGATATATTTTGTTTGACCAGTAGTACCCAGCCTGGTTCCGTAATCATACTATAACCATAAACTTCGGTTGATTTATTATAGTAATATTCAAAGGTACCACTTTCTTTTAAAAAGCCCTTATTATAATTATCTACTAAGCTTGATAATTTTTCAGAATTAATATTTGTTCCTATGAGAGCAGGGTCGTGATGATAAAGAATGGTTCCATCCTTATCTAGAAGAATACCTTGTCCGGTAATTCCTAAGGAAATGTTGTCTAAGAGTTCTTTGAAGTAGCAAAGGTCAATGGTACTTAGGATATAACCAATGATTTTATCGGAACCCATGGAACTATCAATAATTGGGCTTCCAAAAACTATTGTATATCGATCCTTTCCATCGAAATTCATCTGTGAAATGCCACCTACGGCTACGGATAGAGATTTTGTCGCAGAGATATAGGTAAGAGTTAAATTAGCTTGGCTATCTGTACCGATGGCAGAAGAATCTGAGCTGGAGATAATGGTTCCATCTAAATTAACGATAGACATTTGGATACAGTCTTTGTTGGAATTTTTTCTAGATTTTAATAGATCATTTACGTATGTAGAGCTTCTTCTGTCTTGCTCTTGATGGCGAAGTATGTTTATAATGGGTTCTTGCAAAGAAAGGATGGATATTTCTGTTTTTTGTCTCTCAATCATAGCCTCTAGTCCACTTCGATTGGTTTCAGCCATTCTTTTCAGATCCGAAGACTGAGCTGAAATTAATCGGTTGGTAAGTAAGCCATAGGCAATCACAGAGACTAATACCACTGGAATAATGGAAGATATGATTAATAATATACTTAAAGACTTCTTGATTGACATATCCACGACCTCCGGAGAAAAAATACTCCCAAATTATAGTAATTCACCTATTATTTTACCAATTTCATCAAAATATTTCAATCACTAATCTTGACAGGTCCGTGAGAAACATTGATTTTATTGAATTATATGTTGAAAATATAAGGTTTTACAGGTATACTTGTAATGGTAAAAATCAGTAGTATACGAGCAGAAAGTAGGCTAAATGTAATGTACAAAATAATTGAACAGGATGGGCGTGCCAAAAGCGCGGAGTTTCAAACGGTACATGGTACAATTCAGACGCCAGTTTTTATGAATGTTGGTACTGTGGCAGCCATTAAGGGTGCTGTTTCTACAATAGATTTACATGGAATTAAAACCCAGGTACAGTTATCCAATACCTATCATCTCCATGTTAGACCTGGAGATAAAGTCATAAAGCAATTGGGTGGTCTGCATAAATTCATGGTATGGGACAAACCCATTTTAACGGATTCTGGTGGCTTTCAGGTATTTTCCCTATCCAGCCTTAGAAAGATCAAGGAGGAAGGCGTATATTTCAATTCCCATATTGATGGAAAGAAAATATTTATGGGCCCTGAGGAGAGTATGCAGATACAATCCAATCTTGGATCCACCATTGCAATGGCTTTTGATGAATGTCCACCTCATCCTGCCACGAGAGAATATATGCAGGATTCCGTAGATCGTACCACCCGTTGGTTACAGCGTTGCAAGGCAGAAATGAAAAGATTAAATAGTCTTGAGGATACCATTAATAAGCAACAGATGTTATTTGGAATCAATCAGGGGGGAACCTTTGAAGATATCCGTATTGAGCATGCCAAAAGAATAACGGATATGGATTTGGACGGTTATGCTCTTGGAGGACTTGCAGTAGGAGAAAGTCACGAGGAAATGTATCGGATTCTGGATGAGACGGTACCACATCTTCCATTCAATAAGCCGGTTTATCTCATGGGAGTAGGAACCCCTGCCAATATTTTAGAAGCAGTGGATCGTGGTGTGGATTTCTTCGATTGTGTCTATCCTTCTAGAAATGGTAGACATGGCCATGCTTATACCAATCAGGGTAAGATGAATCTTCTGAATGCAAAATATGAGCTGGATGATAGACCGATTGAAGAAGGTTGTATGTGTCCAGCATGTCGAACTTATAGCCGGGCATATATCAGGCATTTATTGAAAGCAAAGGAAATGTTGGGTATGAGGCTTCTTGTACTCCACAACCTATATTTCTATAACCATATGATGGAGGAAATAAGGGAAGCAATTCGTAATAAACGTTATAAGGAATATAAAAAACAAAAATTAGAAGGTTTTTCTAGTAGCAAGGACTAGGTGCAATAAGAGGCAATAATTATTTAAAAATTTAAATTTTTTACTTCAGGAGGTAATTTATGAATCAATTTATGCTATTAGCAGAAGCAACTGCAACAGAGGAAGCAGCAGCCGGTGGATACCCCCCATTTATGTTAATACTGCAAATAGGTGTGTTCGGTCTTTTAATTTATTTTATGCTTATTCGTCCACAGAAGAAGCAGCAGAAACAGATGCAGGCTATGCTTTCTACCCTAGAAATTGGTGATAGTGTTTTAACTACCAGTGGTTTTTATGGTGTAGTAATTGATGTTATGGATGAAATTGTTATCGTTGAATTCGGAAACAATAAGAATTGTAGAATTCCTATGAAGAAGTCCGCTATTGTGGAGTTAGAGAAGGCGGATGGGGAGAAGAATGCGTAATAAATAAGATGGTGGTGGCGGGGGACAGACCCCTATCTAGAGGCCATGTTTTTCGCTACCTCTACAAGCCTCGAAAAGTCCGTACCCGATAAGACATGAGAAGATGTCAATCGAGTACGGACTTTTTATCTCGCCTTGTAACGGTAGTACGAAAAACATATTGCCTCCAAGACAGGTGCTTGTCCCCGCCAATTTAGGTAACGAGAAGTTTTTAAATAGTGACTCCAGCCGATGTAGGTAACGGTAGTACGAAAAACCT
>DUNZ01000145.1 GCA_012839085.1 Clostridiales bacterium | reverse complement strand
GCTATAACATTTAGCCCAATCATAATGATATTCATTAAAGTGAACCAAGATAACTTCTTGGAGTTTTTTCTTTGGATAGTAGGATTCCTTCCATAGTCATTACTAAAATTTGCATAGGAATCTGTCCTATATTCACCTAAAGAAAGATTCCGTGCTAAGTTTTCATCAAAAAATGCTTCCTGCCTCATTCCAAGCAGGATATTTTCTATCTCTTCTTTCAGATAATAAAAATTAGAAGCCTGGGTCTCATATATGATTAAACGATTGATATTTAAATCGATAATCCAGTGTATACATCCATCCTCCCTTAAAGTTAGAGATCGCATTTGTAAGGGGTTTTTTGTTATAATCAAATTTAACATACGAATTTTTTGATGACCCAGATTTATAAAATGTTCCCTAATCTTCTTAAGAATATAATCATATTGATCTATGGTTAATTCCTCTCCCCTTTCCAAACGAAAAACAGAGATTAGAATCACCTCATCTTGAACCATCTGATAATAAAAATAAATATTATCTACATTGGAATCCAGCTTTCGAAAGGATAAATCCATTAGCCTATAGGCTAATCTTTCTTCTATCATGATACTACATCCTCTTCATCTCTAATTTTCCCATGCAAAGGAGCGTTCAACGGCCTTTTTCCAGCCCTGAATCAGCTTTTCTCTCTGTTCTACACTCATGTTAGGATGAAATGCTTCCGCTAACGCCCAATTGCTCTTAATCTCATCCTTGTCCTTCCAAAAGCCAACAGCCAATCCTGCTAGATATGCTGCTCCAAGTGCTGTCGTCTCGATACACTCTGGTTTTTGAACTTCTGTGTCTAAAATATCCGCTTGAAACTGTGTCAGGAATCGATTAGCACAAGCACCTCCGTCCACTTTTAAGGATTTCAAACGTATATTGGAATCTTGCTCCATGGCTCGTAAGACATCATGGGTCTGATAAGCAATTGATTCTAAGGTTGCTCTAATGATATGATTTCGGTTGCATCCTCTGGTGATTCCAACCAAAACACCTCTTGCATATTGATCCCAATAAGGAGCTCCTAGTCCAGCAAAGGCAGGAACCAGATATACTCCATGAGTATCCGTAACCTCCAAGGCGTATTTCTCACTTTCGGCGGCATTTCGAATTAACATAAGTTCATCTCTAAGCCATTGAATTGCTGCTCCTGCGACAAAAACACTTCCCTCTAAAGCATACTCTACTTTTGAATCTGTACTAGCTGCTATGGTGGTTAACAAACCATTCTTTGACTCAATAGCCTCATTTCCCGTATTCATCAGTAGGAAGCAACCTGTACCATAGGTATTTTTTACTTCACCACGAGTAAAGCAGCATTGTCCAAAAAGGGCTGCCTGCTGATCCCCTGCTGCTCCTGCAATTGCAATCTCCTCACCAAACAATGTACGATCGGAATAACCATAAAGGCAACTGGAAGGCTTAACTTCTGGTAGCATTGACTTGGGAATCTCTAGTTCATTCCGTATTTTATCATCCCAGTCTAGTTTCTTTATATCAAATAACATGGTTCTGGAAGCATTGGTATAATCCGTTACAAAAGTTTTTCCCTTGGTTAAATTCCAAATCAACCAGGTATCTACTGTTCCAAATAAAAGATTACCTGCCTCGGCTTCTTTTCTAGCACCAGGGACATGATCTAAGATCCATTTAATCTTTGTTCCTGAAAAATAAGCATCTGGAATCAATCCCGTTCTTTCCTTAATATAAGGTTCTAATCCCTTTGCTTTTAGTTGATCTATCAAATCAGAGGTTCTTCGACATTGCCATACAATTGCATTATATATGGGCTGTCCTGTGGTTTTATTCCATACAATGGTCGTTTCCCTCTGATTCGTAATTCCTATTGATGCTATCTCATCCGCACGAATCCCTAATTTAGCCATGGCCTCCGTAGCCACTGAAAATTGAGTTGACCAAATTTCCATAGGATCATGCTCTACCCAGCCTGGTTTTGGGTAAATTTGTGTAAACTCCTTTTGGGCAATTCCCTTCATCCTACCCTGCTTATCAAAAATAATACATCTGGAACTGGTAGTTCCCTGGTCAAGTGCCATTACATACTTTTTCAAAACAATACCCCATTTCCTATAACAAAATCTTCCTATCAAATAAAATGGCATGAACTTAGCATGCCATTTTATCAATTACTTTATTTTACCACTACTACTCCAAGGATTACAATCCTTATTCCATAATAATCTAAGGGTTTTTGGGGTTTCGCATAATAATTATTCAAGATTCTTATAGACGACAAAGCCTTTCCTAGGCTTTTACAAATTTATATTTGATATTTGCAAAAGTAATTACATCTCCCAAGGAAAGTTCCTTCTTTTGATAGGTTGGTACTGGATCCGAGTTTACAAAAGTTCCATTCCTAGAATTTAAATCGGTAATATAATATTTTCCCATTTCTTTTGTAATCTTAGCATGATATCTACTAACCACATCTTTTTCAATACAATAATCCACATTTCTTTTTAGTTTTCCAATAAAAAAGGGGAAATCGGTGAGCATAATCGGTTCATATTGGAACTTATCCACCGGTTCTAATAGCAGCTTATTACTTTCTTCTATCTCATTTAACAAACAAGTAGCATTAATTTCTTCCATATCTTCTTCCTGACTACTCATTTGATAATGATTTATGTATCCGTCTCCTTTGCCTTCTGATTTTATTGCCTTTTGGTGGTCATCCTCTCCTTTACTTTCATTATAAAATAAAGTCTTCATGAACTTTCTAGGATCAAAATAGCTTGCTTCAGAGACCATCTTGGTAATCCGATTCTTTTTATCCCAAAATAGTTTCAAAAGATACCCTTCCATGCAGATTAGTAAAATTATAATAGCAAACAACTTACTATAATCAATCCGGTTACCATAGGG
>DUNZ01000144.1 GCA_012839085.1 Clostridiales bacterium | reverse complement strand
CTGAAAAAATATCTGCCAAAGAAAGCTGTTTGTATGGTATCATATAGGTACAACTCCTTTCTTGGTGTATGGGTATTAAATTGGTTGTCGATAACTCAATTTTACCATAAATCAGTGAGGAGTTGTTGTGTTTTATTAAAAGAAATATCCCGTATTTATGCGGGCTATGGCGTTTCGCAAACGCCTAATTAGAACTAATTATGAAAGGAGAAAACTGTGAGAATTATTTCGGTTGATTCTATTAAAGGTGATGAATTATTAGCAAGAGATATCATCAGTAGCAATGGTTTTCTCTTAATTCCTGCTGGAACAAAAGTTAAGAGGGATTATGTAGATCGATTAAAAAAATTAGATATTGAATATTTATATGTAAATGACGATTTAGCAAGAGAGGTTAGTTTGCAAGAAAGCCTAGAAATTCAGATCATGGATCAATTTCAAGGATCCTTGAGGGATATATTACATAATTATACTTATCATAACGATATTGAATTAGTAGAAATAAAAAAAGTAGCAGATGATATAATTGCGGATGTCATGAAAGATAGCAATGTCATCTATAATATATCGAGTATAAGAAGTAAAAGTGATTGTATTTATTCCCATTCATTAAATGTTTGTGCATTATCTATAATTTTAGCCATTAAGCTAAAATTATCTAAATCTAAAATACGTGATATTGCTATAGGATGTTTATTACATGATATTGGTATGTTATATTTAAACGTAGACTATAGTGGAATCAAGTTGGAAACTTGCTCTAAGGAAGAACGAAAAGAAATAAAGAAGCATATCATATATGGTTATTCTGCCATAGAGAAAATGGAATGGCTATCTCCAACAGCAAAAGATATTATTATTAGTCATCATGAAAGACTAGATGGCATGGGTTATCCTTTTCATTTAAAGGGTAATAAAATTAAAATAGGTAGTAGAATTGCTGCTGTATGCGATGAATTTGACAGTAGAGTTTACGGAATAATGTCAAATAAGATGAAAGTACATGATGTAATTGATTACATCGTAAGCCAAGCAGATGTAAAATATGATTACAATGTGGTAAATGTTTTTGTTGAATCAGTTGCAGCCTATCCTACAGGAACTATAGTAATCACCAATGAAAGGGAGATGGGAATCGTCTTAAGACAAAACCCCAAATGTCCAACGAGACCGGTGATTCGCATTATTAGGGATAATAATGGTAGGAATCCAGAGGATTGGATTGTAAAAGATTTGACGAAAGAATTAACACTATTTATTGTGGACTCTATATTAGAATAGAGGTAGAATTTTATGAGCACTTGCCAGTCATATTAAAATATGATATAAATAATATCACATGAAATTAACCAGAAACACGTAATATATATAAATGATATCGACTAGGAGTATTTTCATAAAAAGCGAATTAGAATGGCAGGTGAATTAGAATGCATAGTTATTTAAGAGCAATCGGGTTTAGTGAAGTTAACAATAGAATGGATTTGCAAAAACTAATTGATATTATAACCTCAGATTATACGAAAAAATGCAATATCAGCTTAAAAGGCAATCTTAACTTATGTGAGATTTCCAAGGAATTTGCCGAGGGTGTAGGGATTACACTTCGTGGTGAGTATGATGATAAGAATGTATTTCATATGGAACACTATTTTCCTTATTTAGTAGGGCAAAACATTAGTACACGGGAAGAGGTAGGAATTAACAAAAGAGTTGATTCTGAGGCTTATACTGGAATGTGCGATGATTACAGATTAGGAGTTTCACTTATCTTTTATTTGCAAAATGTAGTAGAGTATTTAGAGAAGAAAGGGCAGGATATGCCTTTCAATACCCCTTTCCCTATTACATTAGCTGCTTTATCTTTAGAGGGAAGAATCCTACTACCGATAGAGAAAGATGAAATACAGGTTAAAAACATTAGTGCTGAAACAAAACATAGAAATAACCTTATTGCAGAGGCGAAAAAGGGAAATCAAGAAGCAATTGATAGCTTGACGATAGATGATATTGATACTTATGCTATGGTGTCTCGTAGGGCTAAAAAAGAAGACATATATTCTATAGTAGATACATGTTTCATTCCCTACGGTTCAGAATCTGATAATTATAGTATCATAGCCAATATTTTAGAATGCAATATCATAGTAAATTCAATTACCAAGGAAGAACTCTATGATATGCAACTAAAATGTAATGATATAACATTTCGAGTATGTATTAATAAGAAGGATCTCTTAGGGGAACCTATGGTAGGCAGAAGATTTAAAGGTAATATTTGGATGCAGGGTTATATTACCTTTTCAGATTTAGTTAAGGAATAAGTATTAAGGAATATAGTTAATAACTGTGAGAGATTAAAATTCTTACAGAATTCCTTTGGTAAAGTTATTGACTTAGCACGCAGAAAATAGTAGAATATATACGCTGTGTGCGTGTGCCTGTAGCTCAGCAGGATAGAGCGTCCGCCTCCTAAGCGGAAGGTCGTGGGTTCGAATCCCGCTAGGCACGTATATAGAATTGAAATCGGACTGGGAAACCAGTCCATTTTTTATTAAGTTAATATGCATTTATTGATTTTATTACCATTTATTAGTATAGGATTGAATTAATTACAAATAATACTCAATAGGTAGTTTTTCAAGTTATAAAATCAAATATTTAACTTAATAAAAAGGAGTTAGGTGAGCAAGATGATGTTAAAAGTGAAAAAAACAGGATATATCATACTTATTCTAATATTTATAGTAACTACACTGGTTTCATGTAGAAGAGAAGAGAATAAGCAAGATAAGAATAATGAAAATACAAATAATGATCTACAAGAGCCCAATGACCAAGAAAATAACAATACAGGTGAGAATAATACCAGTAATAATGGAAATGAAGGGTCTGATGATCTAGGAAATATCGGTTCATTAGAGGGAAGCATCCGCTTGGCTGGTTCCACATCCATGGAAAAGCTAATTGAAGATTTATCAGAAGCATTTATGAATAAGTACCCCAAGGTTACAGTTTCTACGGAAGCTACAGGGTCTGAAAAAGGAATTGAAATGATGTTGCTAGGATCCGTAGATATTGGTAATGTATCTAGAAGATTAAGTGAAAGTGAAAAGAATCAAGGAGCCGTAGAAAACATTATTGCCATTGATGGGATTGCAATTATTACGGATAAAGAGAATTCAGTTAAAAACCTTACAATTGATCAGTTGGTTAAGATCTTTACTGGGGAGATAAAGAATTGGAGTGCTGTTGGGGGTAAGGATCAAGCTATTGTAGTAATTGGTCGAGAAAAGGGATCAGGGACAAGAGATACTTTGGAAGAAACCTTAGGAATAGGGGGTAAATCTCAATATTCCTATGAGTTAAATGGAACAGAGGAAGTAATTGAAAAAGTAGCCTCAACTTCTGGCGCAATTGGATATGTAGCAGGAAATAGTATGGATGATACAATTTTAACTATGACAATAGAGGATGTAGAGCTTACCGTAGAAAATATGAAACAAGGCTTTTATCTACTGATTCGACCTATGGTTATGGTAACTGATAAGGATGTTCCTCTTAAGGGGGACTTGATACAAGGGTTTTTCACATTTATAAAGTCGGAGGAAGGACAAGAAATCATTAATCGATTAGGAATGATACCAGCGGAGTAATCTAAGAATAAAAAAAGGAAATTCTAGACCATAAAACAGGCAATACAAAAGGCAGCATAGATTATATAAATCTGTACTGCCTTATTTACATAATTTATTTAAATTATAAATCTAAAAAATCATCTTCTTGATACATTCTTCTGCGAAGAGCTCTTTTCCTATAATAAGCATTCCTTCTTTTTAAACGAGGTCGTTCTACCAAAACAAAATAAAGTCCCACAAATAAAACAAGCACACCTATGGTAACACTTATTATAATTGGCCGTAAGGAAGAACCTTTTGGTTTATGAATAGAGTCTTCCATAGGATCACCATTACCATTATTGGATGCTGGAGAATCTAACTCAGGCAGGATGAGATTAAGGGTAGGTGTTTTGATATTATTGTAAATGATATTGGCACCTCCCACATATTTATCCTGATATGTGTATGAGATTCTACCGATGACATTTTTCCCTTCCATCATTTTTATTTCTGAAGAATCGTAAAAGGAAACTTGTTTTTCAGCGTCTTCAAAGGATGCAGTATTTGGAAGGACCAAATATCCGTTTTCATCGGTAACAATCGGTGAATTGGATTCACTTAGTAAAGCATTATATCTGGTAAACATAGGTGATTCAACAATACGATTGGATTTTTCTAATTCTGCGATGGGATAAATCGAGAAATTATCAAAACCATAATCCAATAATTTTATGGTATCTTGATACTGATGATCATAACTGTCATCCTTCATAATAACAGTAATTAACTCCAAATCACCTCTTTTTGCAACCGTGACTAGAGTATATCTTGCCTTACTAGTATAACCAGTTTTACCGCCGATACAGTCGTCATAAAAATAATCCTGTTTTAGTACAAAACGATGATGATTTGCCAAATATCTTGTTTCCGGTTGAATGTTTGTTGGAGGTATTTTATAGGTTCGTGTATTGAAGATTTTACGGAAGGTTTCATTTTTTATGGCTTCTCTTGTAATTAGGGCCATATCATAAGCAGTTGTCTTATGATTATCATCATGTAAACCATGGGGATTTACAAAGTTTGAATTAAGAGCGCCAACACTTTTGGCTCTTTCATTCATCATCTGAGCAAAGCCTTCAATACTACCACCGATATGCTCCGCAGTTGCATAAGTCACCTCATTGGCTGATTCCAATAAGATAGAATATAGACATTGCTGCATGGTTAGCTGTTCACCTACATCAATACCAATACGGCTACTATCTAAATCCACCTTAAATATAGCATCTCTAGAAAAGGTAACGATTTCTCCCATACTGGAGTTTTCTATTGCAATCAAAGCTGACAGTATTTTTGTAATACTGGCAGGATAGTAAGTTTCATGAATGTTTTTTTCATATAGGATTAAGCCAGTAGATGCCTCCATAACGATTGCAGCCTCAGCATATACCTTTGGGCCTTGGGGCCAGTCTTTGGAAGTTTGATCATCTACCGTAGCTTGTACTTTTTCAACTGTGAATGATTGAAATACAATCATTAAGACTAAGCATATTAAAGCAAACCTTTGTTGCTTCATAAAAAACCTCCTAGAACACGTTAAAACAATGTGCCAAAATGGATTTATTCTGGCACATTTACATTTATATATTTATTTTCATATCAAAATTATTAGCAAAGTGGACTTTATTATCAAAAGGCCTAAAGCTAAACTTTATGCTATTTAAGTTTCCAAGCAATATCCTGTAAGAATAAGAGCTGTTTTAAGTTCTGTACGGTAGTATCTTTGTTGATATGAACATATTCAATATCCATCATTTCCGCCCAGTCAATCATTTGCTCTGCAGTTACAGTATAGGTTAGAACGGTATGATGAGCGCCACCAGCGTAGATCCAGCACTCAGCACCTGTCTTAAGGTCAGGCATTGCCTTCCACATAACCCGTGCTACTGGAAGATTAGGCATCTCATAAATAGGTTCTACACATTCGATATCTTGAATGATCATACGTAAACGTCCACCCATATCAATTAGGGATACAACGATAGCATCTCCAGGACGTCCTTCAAATACAAGACGAGCAGGATCTTCTTTTCCACCGATTCCTAGTGGATGAACCTCAATTCTTGGCTTGTCACTAGCAATGGTAGGACATACTTCAAGCATATGAGCACCAAGGGATAGTTCATTTCCTAAAGTTAGATCATAAGTATAATCTTCCATGAAGGTTGTTCCGCCCTCTAAGCCTTCAGACATTTGTTTAATAATATGGGTTAGGGCAGATACTTTCCAATCGCCTTCGCCGCCGTATCCATAACCAGCTTCCATGAGTCTCTGGCTTGCAAGACCTGGTAATTGTTTCATACCATGTAGATCTTCAAAGGTATTTGTATAAGCACCACAGCCATTTTCATCAAGCATTTTCTTAATAGCAATTTCTTCTCTTGCTTGATAACGAATTGCTTCTAGGTTATCGGTAGCAATTTGGTATTTTTCTTGATATTCCTTTATTAATTCATCAACTTGAGCATCTGTTACAGCATTGATTTCCTTAACCAGGTCACCTACTGCGTGAGTATTAACCTGCCATCCAAGTTTCATCTGAACTTCTACCTTATCACCTTCGGTTACAGCTACTTGGCGCATATTATCACCAAATCTCATAACCTTAAGATTTCTACTTACATGTACACCGATAGCAGATCTCATCCATTTACCAAGTCTGCTCTGAACATCTTCATCTTCCCAGTAACCAGCAATAACTTTACGAGGCATTCTCATTCTGGTTCCGATAAAGCCATGTTCTCTATCACCATGGGCAGCCTGATTTAGATTCATAAAGTCCATATCAATTTCTTCGTTAGGAATGCAACGATTGAATTGAGTATGAAGGTGGCAATATGGTTTTTGTAACAAGGACAATCCTGTAATCCACATCTTAGAAGGAGAGAAGGTATGCATCCAGGTAATAATACCGATACATGCTTCATCTTTATTTGCTTCCTTTATCATATTTGTGATTTCATCCGGTGTTGTTACAACAGGCTTATAAACAACAGTACATGGAATATTTGTAGAATCATTTAAACCCTTTACAATAGCTTGAGAGTTTTCAGCAACTTGTCTTAGAGTTTCGGGTCCATATAAATGCTGGGAGCCGGTAATAAACCAAAATTCATAACGTTTTAATGTTGACATTGGATAAACCTCCTTTATATTTTAACATTGAATTTTTATATGTTATATGAGTTATTTTACTATATAAAATATGCTGTGTAAACAACAAAACATAGTACAAGTTGGTAATTAATTTTACTTAAAGATTCCATACAATACAAATATAGCATATTTCTAGGTGTATTTTTACAAATAACAAAAAAATATTACAAAAAACAAAGAAGAAGTAATTCCTATTACATATTCGCTTTTCAGATAATTGACTATTCGAAACAATATTTATATAATAAAAAAATAGGACATATATTTATTGAAATAAGTCAAGAAGAATGAAATAAAAGTAAGGTCTATCCTTAGTTATGATCTTATTCATTTAACTAAGCTAATATAAGGAGAGTAGTAGATGAGACTAAGAAATATTAAAGGCTCCAAAGAAATGGTTGCTAATAGTGAATTTGTGATACAAGAGCCAAAACAGTATAAAGGAAAATGGCATAGCTTATTTGGCAATCAAAATCCTATTCATATCGAAATTGGTATGGGTAAAGGGAAATTCATTATGGAACAGGCAATCAGAAATCCCAATATCAACTATATTGGAATAGAAAAGTACTCCAGTGTTCTTTTGCGGGCCCTACAAAAGAGGGAAGAATGTGAATTAGAGAATCTATACTTCATCCGATACGATGCGGAATATATCAATGATATTTTTGATGTAGAGGAAATAGAGCGGATCTATCTCAATTTTTCTGATCCTTGGCCCAAAGAAAGACATGCAAAAAGGAGACTTACTTCTAAGGAATTTTTAAATCGATATCATCATTTTCTTAAAAAAGATGGTCTTGTAGTCTTTAAAACGGATAACCGGGAATTATTTGATTTTTCAGTGGAAGAAGTTAAAGAGGCAGGATGGAAAATGAAAGACATCACCTATGATTTGCATAAGAGTGAGTATTTCGATGGAAATATAATGACAGAGTATGAAGAAAAATTTGTGGCAGAGGGAAAACCAATCCATCGATTTACCATTTACCGTAATTAAAGAGTATAAAGAGCCTTTTCATAAAGACAAGGTGTTATTTTTTAAGTATTTTCATACTATGGTAAAAAAGGTATATAGGTGAGTTCTCATGAAAAAATCATGGAAACATCAGATAGCTAGAATGACAGGCACTAATTATAAAATTAATAGAAAAGTTCTTCAACTGAAATCATCCTGGGATGAAGTAAGTAAATTACTGAATACTTCAGTTCAAAAGAAGAAAAAATAATGAAAGACTTGTTAATTTGTTTTTATAGTGGTAATATCACATAATAGTAAGCGATTACGAGATACTATAAACAAACGAAGAATTCTTGAGTATGAAACTGAATTCATTGTAAATTTAATCTTTGAATAAGTGAACATAGAATACTCAAGTAGATGGAATGGAGGAAAAGCATGGCATTTCAATTTACGGATGCAAATTTTCAAAAGGAAGCATTAGAATCGGACATACCTGTATTAGTAGATTTCTATGCAGATTGGTGTGGCCCTTGTAAAATGATTGCCCCACTTGTGGCTGAACTGGCAGATGAGTATGCTGGAGTATTTAAAATTGGAAAATTAAATGTGGACGATAATCCAGAAACAGCTCAGAAATATAGGGTGATGACAATTCCTACATTACTTTTCATTAAAAATGGAGAAGTAGTGGATACAGTTGTGGGAGCGGTTCCAAAGAAAGCCTTACAGGATAAAATCGAGTCCTACAAATAAACCTAAAATTTACAAGGAAATACCTTCTCATAGGTATTTCCTTGTGAGATTAAGATTTTCAAAAAAAATTTATCAAATTTTTTAAAAAATTAAAAAAACTACTTGCAATTTATTTTACTATCATATATAATAGCTTTTGCGTTCGAAAATAAAATGATAAAAAATATGCGCCTCTAGCTCAGTTGGTAGAGCACCTGACTCTTAATCAGGGTGTCCAGGGTTCGAGCCCCTGGAGGCGCACTTTATAAAAGGTTCTAATTTGCAGACATAGGAGCTGTGGGTTAGGACTTTTTTCTTGTCTTTTTAAGGGTTTCAGGATTTTTCAAAAATCTTGATGTTTCTAGTTTAAACAAGAGAAGCTTGGTAAAACAGTGTTTATTCAGATGTAGTCAATGTCTTTTTTAGTGTTGTGTTAGTCAGGAAAATAGTCCGTTTATAGAGCAGTCAAAGACGACAGAGATTTATATAAAAAATTGGATAAATATTCTTTAACATATCTCGTAAATTCTTGTTACATGAATTATAATAGAAGTGTATATAATATAGGAAATATGGGAGTGGTGAGTGAGCCACTTTACATAACGAACCAGGGGTTCTATGTATTTTCGATCCGACAAATCAAAGGATTTCTCTGGTACTTTGGAGTTCTCGGTACCAGATTGATTTAACTCTTTTTCTAACTGACTGCTCATAAGCTTCATAATTATTCTAGAGAAAAAGCCCATTCGTTCATAATTTAATCCACTTAAAAAATAATAAAATGGAATATTACTTCTTTCATAATCTTTTAAATTTACTTTCTTTACTTCTGCAATTTTCTCTGTCATTTCCAAGGGAGTTGCCCCGGTGCAGTAGACCACTAAGTTTTTATTTGGTAGAGCAGATAAAAGTTTTTTCATTTCTTTTAATCCGACGATTATGCCGGCATAAATTCCTCCACCATAGATAATCAAATTATAATCCTGTAAATTTTCTTGCTTTGCTTTTTTTAGGGGTAAGGATTTGCATCTAAGCTCTTCTGCAATCCATTGACCATATTTCTCAGTAAATCCAGTTTTGCTTTTATATATAACGATTGGTTTCATGGCATATCTTCCTTTCTTTCCAAATGGCCCTATTTTCTCTTATTCTAATGGATGAATAAATATTTTACAAGAAAAACCAGTAAAAACATCCAAAAGAAAAGTAATTCTTTCTATTATAAGAATATACAAATTTAACAAGAATTTCTAACAATATGGATTGTTTGTAATCGAATCTTATGAAAAATAAAATTCTCCAATTATTTCAATGAAATCTATTGACAAATATGAATTTAGATATTAAACTGTGAAAAAGTAAAATACATAGTATTCATACCTGATTACTATGAAATGAATTGGGAGGGAAGAATTATGGGAAAATTATTACAACGTAATGGTTTATTTAATGGTAATAAACCAGCTAATATTATGCTTTCTCATTTTTTCCGCAAACATAATTATAAAAGCGAACGATGTTGTTCTAGCCCCCTAGCTTGACCTGGTTCAAAAGAAAATGAATAAATAATAGATAATAGATAATTAAAATAATAAGACTAGAAATATAAGAAGGAGAATTTTTATCATGAAAAAATTTAAAGGATTGATTATATTAACACTGCTTGTAGCTTTATTTGTTACTGCTTGCTCAAGCAAGGAGAATAACTCTTCCGATAATTCTGGAGTTCGAACCATTAAAGTTGCTTATGCACAGACAGGTAAGCCGATTACCTTTCAGGATGAAAAAGGAAATGCCACTGGTTATGATGTTGAGGTGCTTAAATTGATTGATGAAAAGCTTTTGCAATATCAGTTTGAATTTATACCAACTACTGACGACGATCTTTTAATCGGTGTAGAAAGTGGTAAATATCACTTAGGGTTAAAGAATGCCTTTTATACCGATGCAAGAGCTGAGAAATACATTTATCCCAAGGAATACCTTGGTGCTAGTGCTTCCGGTTTGTTAATCCGTAAGGAAGATGAAGGTATTGTAAATGATCTTTCGGATATTGCAAGCCTTGGAAAGAAGCTTCTTCCTATTGCTCCTCAAGATGCACAGTATGCCTTAGTTCAAAAATATAATGAAGAAAATCCAGACAATCAGATTAATGTAGAGACTTCCGAATCCTTTGTGGTACAGGATGGAATCGTGTGGATATCTGAGGGTAGATACGATGCTTGGTTAGTAATAAAGTCTACTTATGATGCCAATGTTGTAGCAGAGGATGGCCCCTATCATTATCTGAATGAGGAATTATCCTGGTCTACCTTCACTGCCACAAAGACTTGGCCACTCTTTAATCGAGAGGAACAGGAGCTGGCGGATGCTTATGATGAAGCAATTAAGGAACTAAAAGAGGAAGGAAAAATAAAAGAATTATTAATTCAATTTCTTGGTGAAGATACATCCCAATATCTTGATAAGGAATAAGGGGATAGTAAATAACAATAAGAAAGGGGTAGCTTAGGATGCGTGAATTTGATTATAGATATATCTATCGATATTTGCCGGAGATCCTGCCTTTCTTGGGAGTTACTTTTTTAACAGTGATTGCTTCGGTTGTTTTGGGAATCGCCCTAGGTTTTATTCTTGCTGTAGGTAAGCTAGGAAAAAACAAAATAGGTAGATTTTTGGCCAATGGATATACAACAATCCTTCGTTGTACCCCTTCCATAGTATTGCTCTTTGTCGTTTATTATGGTTTGCCCGAGTTAATGATGGGACTCTTTAGGATTGATATTAATGATATTGAGAAAGGAATATTTGTTGTTTTAACCTTTTCTCTATTATTTGCAGCCACAATGTCAGAGGTCATGCGCTCCGCTTATGAATCCGTGGACCGAGGTCAATTAGAAGCGGCAGTGTCAGTTGGAATGACTCCTTTGCAGGCATTTTATAGAATCATTTTACCTCAAGCCTTTTATGTGGCCCTACCCAATTTTGGGAATTCAGTAATTGCCTTACTTAAGGATGGGGCAGTTGGCTTTACCATTGGATTTATCGATGTTATGGGAAAAACCAACTTAATTGTTTCATTAAATTACGGAGCACATTCTCGGGAGATATATTTAGGGTTAGCCCTTGTGTATTGGATTATATCCATGGTATTAGAATATGTAATGAAAAGTGCTGAAAAGTCCCTGGGAAAGGGAAGAAGGATTTTAAAAACCAACTAGAATGGGGTGAGGGTAATGTCATTTAATTTTGAATTTTTTTATCAAACATTTTTTACTGCGTTTCGAGGACTGCCAGTTACACTGAAGCTAACAGCCTTCAGTCTTCTGATATCCCTGCCCCTTGGGTTTTTATTTGCCGTAATTCGCCTTAAGGAGAGATCCAAAGTTAAAAATCTAGTGTCTGTATATATATCCTTTGTTAGAGGTACACCTATCGTGGTACAGATTCTTGTGATTTATAGTTTAATTCCCAGCATTATGGCATCTATATTTAAGGGATTGGATATAAAGATGAATGTTTTTGATATTAATCCAATGCTATATGCATATATCGTTTTTTCTCTAAATACCGTTGCTTTGCTTTCAGAAGTGTTTCGATCGGCTCTGGCTACGGTGGAAAAAGGACAGTTAGAGGCGGCTCAGGCTGCGGGCCTTACAACTTTTCAGGGATATCGAAGGATTGTTATACCTCAGGCAATGGTTGCGGCCCTTCCTAATATCTGTACGGTGACAACCAACTTAATCAAATCAACTTCTCTAGCATTTTTAATGACCGTAAAAGATATTACAGCTGTGGCCAAGGTGGAAGCAGCCTATGGATATAACTATATCGAAGCATATATTGTTATCTGGATTATCTATATTATCATCTGTTCCTTGGTGGAAATACTGTTTAAGCTAGTAGAGAAGCGAATGAAAGTGTATAAGAGAGCTCTTGTATCATAGGAGGTAGAGTATGATAGAAGTAAAAAATGTCCATAAATCCTTTGGTAAAAATGAGATTCTAAAGGGTGTGGATTTGAAAGTAGAAAAAGGGGATGTGGTAGTTATTCTTGGCCCAAGTGGATCGGGGAAAACAACCTTGCTTCGCTGCATAAATTTTTTGGAAATGGCGGACCAAGGGGAGTTGCTCTTTAAGGGAGAAAGCTATCATTTTCAGCATGCCTCTAAAAAAGATATTTTAAATATTCGAAAGAGAACGGCCTTTGTATTTCAGAATTACAATTTATTTAGTAATAAAACGGCCCTTGAAAATGTGACAGAAGGATTAATTATTGCTAGAAAGGTATCTAAGAATAAGGCGGTTGAAATTGCTAAGGAATGTCTGAATAAGGTTGGATTAGCTGATAAGTACGACTCTTATCCTTCACAACTTTCTGGAGGACAGCAACAAAGAGTTGGAATTGCTAGGGCCATTGCCGTCAATCCAGATGTCATCTTGTTTGATGAGCCTACCTCAGCTCTGGATCCGGAATTAATCGGAGAGGTTCTTTCGGTAATGAAGCTTTTGGCTAAGGAGGGTACTACCATGATTGTCGTAACCCATGAAATGTCTTTTGCAGAGGATGTAGCCTCCAAGGTAGTATTCATGGATGGGGGAGTTGTTGTGGAGGAAGGGACACCAAAAGAGATCTTTTGCAACCCTAAGATGGATAGAACCAAGCAATTCTTACGTAGAATTATTCGAAACTATGATTATTCCATTTAAAGATATGATATTTACTTTTATGCCCCTATCTCATAGGTAGTAGGGCCTTAATAATGAATATAGTTTAATTAAAATAGGAGGTTATTATGACAGGAAGAGAAAGAATACGGGCCATGATTGAAGAAAAACCTTTTGACAAAATAGGGGTCACTGGTTGGCTTCACATGCCTGTGGTGGATCGTTATTTGGATAAATTTATTGATGAAACCATAGAGTTCACCAATGAAAATCATTGGGATTTCATTAAAGTAATGCCCAATGGACATTATTTTCCGGAAGCTTATGGTGCGGATATTGAGTTTCTAGAAAATCCCCTTCGCTGGTCTGGCAATATTCGAAAATATCCCATTGTTACAGCAAAGGATTTAGCAAAGCTACCAGTTATTAATCCCCAGGAAAATCCGGTTTTCTTAAGAGAAGTTGCGGTGGTAAAGGGATTATATGATTATTATAAAGGAAACACCCCACTACTGCCCACCTTATTTACTCCCTTAACTTGGGTTCAAGAGATGACACAGTCCACTGTAGCTGGCCCAACTCTGGAGTTTGTCCACAATCATAAAGAAGAATTGCACAAAGCTTTAAAAGCATTATTAGAAACCTCCATTCAATTGGTGGATGCTTATGTAAATGCAGGAGCGGATGGCTTTTTTATCGCTTCTCAGTTTGCATCGAAAGATTTACTAACAGAAGAAGAATTTGATGAGTTTTGCAGACCTTATGATGAGGCTCTTCTTGAACACATCAATCAGAAGACCTGGTTTAATATGTTCCATGTACATGGAGATAAGAATTTATACATTGAAAAGTTTGCCAAGTACAAGGTTCAAGCTTTAAATTGGGAAAATGTGCCCCATGGGGTAAAGGAAGATGAACTTACATCCATTGAAAAAGTGCGTTCTTTGACAGATAAAATCATAATTGGTGGTATTGATCAGCATCATGATTTTTATGGTGCTAGGGAAGAGGTAAAAGATCGGTTAAGAAAACGTTTGGAGAGTGCTTTAAGGGAGACAAAGGATAATCGTTTTATTCTAGCCCCAGGATGTGCTTTGCCATTGGACGCAAATCGTGAAATATTTACAGTAATGCATGAAGTAGTAGATGAATTTGGCTTAATACAATAAAGCAAAAGTAACAAAGATAAAAACCCTTCGGTTTTCCTATATGTCAATTTAATTTAAAAATATAGGGAAGAACGAAGGGTATTTTTTATTTGTTCTTATCACCAATTTTAGGTATGGGCATTCGAAATAGGATATGGGCCAAAGCCTTTCCATCAAAGGGAATTAAGGGCCAAGTATATGGCTTTGCATTTTTGAAGGACTTTGTGGTAAAGGTAATGATACTAATAATTAGTAGGGCAAGAATAAATCCCCAAAGATTAAATAATCCGGTAAGAAGAAGTAACAAGAGCCGGAAGATTCGGATGGCCATGGCAAATTCTAAGCTAGGGGTTGCGAAGGTTCCAATTCCAGCTAGGGCCATATAAAGCACCGTTTCAGGTATAAAAAGACCCACATTAATTGCCATTTCACTTAACATTAATCCTCCAATGATACCCAAGGAGGTATTTAGGGCACTGGGAGTGTGAATTGAGGATATACGTAATAAATCCAGTCCAATTTCCAAGATAATCAACTGTAAAAACAAGGGTATTATAGAATCCTCCTTAGGGCCAAGGAACTGAAGAAAATCCGGTAAAGCTTCCTTGTTCATCACCAAAAGCAACCATAAAGGAGGGATGATAAAGGCAGAAAGCATACCAATAAAGCGAATCCAGCGAGTATAGGTACCCACCGAAACATTTTGATAATAATCTTCTGCATGCTGGGTAAAATGGAACATAGTAACGGGTAAAAGCATGACACTGGGGGAGGTATCTACAATAATGGCTATATGACCTTCCAATAGGTGAGCGGACACGACATCTGGCCGTTCGGTAAATTTTATTTGTGGAAAGGGATTGTACCAGTGCTTTTTTATTATTAATTCTTCTAAGGTTTTCTCTGCCATTACTAAGGCGCCCACATCAACTTGATCGATTTTATCCTTTACTTCTTGAACCAACTTCTCATCGGCTAAATCCTTTAAATAAGCAATAACAACATCAGACCGGGAACGCTTTCCTACACTTTTAATTTCAAATATGAGATTGGGATCCCTAAGCCTTCGTCGGATCAGTGCCGTATTAAAAACAATTGTCTCTACTAAGCCGTCACGGGAACCCCGAGTTACTTTCTCTAGGTCAGGCTCCTCTGGACTTCGAACTGGATATTCTCTGGCATCAATAATTAAGCCTTCTTCCAGACCATCCACAATGAGGGCAACTGCCCCTGCCAGCACCATGGTTTCCATTTGGGAAAGGTCGGAAAAGGTTTCAACCTCAATATAACCAATTCTTTGCTTCATTAACATAGTAATGGTATTCGTATTCACTTGGTCCTCATTTAGGGCTTGAAGAACCTCGAGAATCCAAAGCATTACATCATCTTTTGCAAAGCCATCAATAAATAACAGATAAGCATCGAGATTCTCACATATAATCAGCTCCCGTCCTATGACATCAAAGCTTTTTTCAATGGGTAATCTCTGCTTTAAAGTTTCAATGTTTTCTTTAATATCCTTTGATAATTTTATCTTTTCTGAATTTTTCATAGCACCACTCCTATAGTTGGGTAGATCAATCATAACCCATTACTATAGTAGGGTTTCCCATTCAGAAACTTTCATACCCTAGATTGGTTTTCTTGCCAAACATAATCTGCAAATATTATAAAAAAGGATATCCCATAGCCTTTGAAAAAGATTAGGGGATATCCTTATTCTTCATTAAATTATTTTGTAAAGTTGTCAAAATAGCCCTGTACCAAAACAATAGGAGTCCCCTTATCCCCACTACCTGAGGTTAGATCACATAAGGAGCCTAAAAGGTCTGTAATACGACGAGGAGTTGTACCTTGGGATGCCATTTTGCCTACCAAATCATTGTCTTTATTGCGTATATAATCGGAAATAGCTTTCTTTAATTCTTCCCCTTCTAAGTGAGCAAAATCATTGTCAGCCAAATATTTTAATTTAATCTCATTGGGTTGACCCTCTAATCCAGAAGTATATGCAGGAGACACGACAGGGTCTGCTAGTTCCCATATCTTTCCGATGGGATCTTTGAAAGCTCCGTCGCCATAAACCATGACTTCGATTTGTTTTCCTGTTTCTTGATAGAATCTTTCCTGAATTTTATCTACGATGGGTTGACAATCCCTAGGGAATAATTTAATTGTTTCTTCCGTTGCTTTATTGCTTCCTAATAAACCGTAGTGTTCGTTATATCCGCTTCCCTTAACGGGGGAATTAAGTATTTCATCAAGGCTATATACGATATTTGCACCATTGGCCTTTAATAAACGCTTGGTTCTTGCTCTAGAATGAATATCGCAACAAAGCACATTTTTTGTATATTTTAAAATGGTGCGACAGTCATTGGCCAATACAATCTCTACTTCGCAGCCTTCCTTTTTTATTAGATCTTTATAATACTCAATATAATCAACGCCAGTAAAAGGATGTTTTTGATATCCGAAAAGCTCACGGTACATTTCTTCGGTCAATACATCGGTCCATAGATTGATTCCTTTTTCATCTAAGGTGTCTAAATCAACTAGATGGTTACCTACTTCATCAGAAGGATAACTTAACATTAATACAATTTTTTTGGATCCTCTAGCGATTCCCTTTAGGCAGATAGAAAAACGGTTTCTACTCAAAATAGGAAATATAACACCAAGGGTAGTTTCACCAAATTTATCTTGAATATCGGTAGCAACTTGATCTACATTAGCGTAATTGCCTTGGGCTCTGGCAACAACAGCTTCCGTTATAGCCACAACGTCCTTGTCATTTAGTTGGAAGTTCTCGCTTTTTGCAGCATTAAGAACACTGGATACTACAACCTCTACGATATCATCTCCACTTCGGATGATTGGCGCCCGTACACCTCTTGATATTGTACCGATTAATCTTTCCATGAATTACACTCCCTTTATATTTATTGTCTAAATGATATAATTTCAAAAATTTAATAATCTCATTAGATATTTTAAAAACTTTTAGAAGTCAATGTGTAAAAGTTTACAGAATTATTATACCACGAATTCTTATAATAATAAAACTAATACTATTTATGTACCGTATAAGATTTTCTTATGTATTTACTGGGGTTCTTAACAATCCTTGGGTCAGATTGCTATTAAATTAAAAGATGAAAAATGGGTAGACTATTCTTTGAAAAGAAGTCTAATTCCTAGCACTAAAATATGGAACCAGGGATGTAAGAAAGAAGAAAAGTACTTTTACCTTTTGGGAAATTGGGATATAGAAATTGGAGGGAGCATATGAAAAAATTTTTAAGTATACTATTAATATTTGTTTTAATATTGAGTTTATCCGGGTGTGGGGCAGATACTGGTAAGAACCCAGATAATGGAGGGGACAATACGAAAGGTGTAAATGATGGAACCGATGACGGAAAGAATGATGATACCAATGATTCGGAGGATGAAAGCGTTACCATTACGGAACAGGTTCTTATTGATCAGGATGGAATTAAGGTAACCGCTACGGAACTTGATGAAGAAACTTTATTTGGATCAGAGATAAAGTTAATTGTTGAAAATTCTACACAGACCAATATAACGGTTCAAGCAAGGGATGTATCCATTAATAATTTGATGATTGACTCCACCTTATCCTGTGATGTTGCTGCTGGAATGAAGGCCAATGACTCCATCGTTTTTATGTCCAGTGATTTGGAAGCAAGTGCAATTGATAAAATCGCCATTGTGGAATTACGACTTCATATTTTTGATACAGACACCTGGGATACCATCTTAGATACAGATCCTATTGTAATCAACACCTCGGTCAGTGAAAGCTATACACAAAGTTATGATGATAGTGGGGAGCTTATTTTCGAAGGAGAAGGAATAAGAGTCATCTCGAAAGGACTAAATACAGAAAATGAAATTATGGGCCCATCCATTCAGCTCTACATTGAAAATAATTCAGAGGATGGGATTACTATTCAATCAAGAAATGTATCTGTAAATGGATTTATGGTTGAACCGGCCTTCTCCTGTGAAGTGTCACCAGGTAAAAAAGCATTTGAAGGTATACATTTTTTAAACCTAGATGACAACGGTATTAGTCAAATCGATACGGCTCAGTTTTATCTAACCATCTTTAATACGGATACCTGGGATACCATCATAGATACGGATCCGATTACTTTAAACTTTACCCAAGAGTAAAGATTTCTAGGAATTGGTATGAAGTTGGCTTATGATTCGCTTATTAAGAGATATTAATGAAGATAAATAACAATTAAAAATAAACAAAAACAGCTGAAATAAGTATAATAAAGGCCCGGGGTAATTTTAAAGTTCCCGGGCTTATTTTGCAGCTAGATATTTTTCCAGTAAGCGGGCCGAACTGACTATAGAAGTCTACATAGGATACTCTTTCATGGAGAGAAAATATATTGATAACTTGTGTTTTTTTACATTTTGTTATATAGTAATAATGTACTAGTAATATTAGGCAGTATGATAGGATATTTGACTAATCTGACAAAACTTTTTAGAGATTGGGGATACAGAATGTTTCGAAATGGCAGAAAAACGATAGGAGTTTTTATAACACAGATTCATCAGGAGTTTCAGGATACACTGATGAGAGGGATCTGCTTAAAGTCTAAGGAGTTAGGATATAATGTTGCCTTTTTTACAAATTATTTAGGAAATGCACAGTATGAAGTAGGTGAGCAAGATATTGCTGACCTTCCAAATTATGAGGACTTAGATGGGATTATTATAATTCCCGATAGTTACGGAGAAGGATTTGAGCAAAGAATTAGGGAACATATACGTAAAGATAGTAATTGTCCTGTTGTCAGTATTAGGCAAAAAAGAGATGAATATTATAATGTTTTAATCGATGATGATACCGTAATGGATGAAATATTATTTCATTTTCTAGATCATCATGGATATAGAAAAATCAATTTTTTAACCGGGCCAAAGGATAATCCAGCTTCTATAAAACGATTGGAAGCCTTTAAACGAGCGCTTTCTGCTTTTGATGTTCCATTTGAAGAAGAAAGAGTTTTTTATGGGGACTTCTGGAAGGAAGCTGGCTATCACGCAGTGGAACAATGGTTAAAGGATCCTGAGATGATACCAGAGGCAATTATCTGTGCCAATGATTATATGGCTTTTACAGTATGTAATGCATTGTCAGAGAAAGGCTATTCCGTACCAGAGGATATTGCGGTATCTGGTTGTGATGATGTAACAGTAGCAGAAGATTTCAGTCCTTCCATCACGACTGCCTCTATGCCCATATTTGAAATGGGGATAGAAGCAGTGGATAAAATACATAAACATAGTGAAGCTATCAATCAGGATAAAAATTCTTATCTTAAGACCGTAACTTATTTTAGAGAATCCTGTGGATGTGAAGTTAGAAGAAGCGGCGATCTTATGAACGCTAGACGAAATCGCATTATTGAAGAGATTGAGGCAAAGGAATTGGCCATTCAGAATAATGCATTTATGTCCATTGATCTTACAGGAGTTAAGGCCATCGATGAATTGGATCAAAAAGTAGCAGCCTGTACATATATGAATGAAGGTTATGCTAGTTTTTATATGTGTCTTCACAAAGACTGGGATGCCTTTGATGAAGAGAATATTACAGATACCAAGTATGGAAAAGATATGATTATGGAAGTTGGTATAAGGAATGGTGAATGGTTACAGAAAGAAGAATTTTCAGTGAATCATTCTTTGCTTCCATCATGTCATAAGGATAAAGATCCACAGTTTTTTATGTTTAATATGCTTCATTACCAGGAAAAGTGCTTTGGATATACGGCAATTAGTTTTTATGAGCCACAGGCCTATAAAGTGCATTATCAGGGCTGGTTGATTAATATATGTAATGCACTAGAAAATGTCCGGGTTAATACCGAGATGAGCCGATTAATATATAAAATGGAAGATATGTATATCAAGGATGAATTGACGGGATTATATAATCGAAGAGCTTTGGATATGTTGGGTCAGAAATACTTAGATCAAAGCATTGTAGAACAAACTAAGCTTATGGTATTTACAGCGGACATGGACAAGCTAAAATATATCAATGACAATTTTGGTCATGCCGGAGGAGATGTCGCTATAAAAGCCGTTGCCAACGCCTTATTTAAAGCTGCTAAGGATGATGAGATCTGTATGCGTGTTGGGGGCGATGAGTTTACCGTAATTGGTCTGGAATATGATGAGTCTAAGATGGAGCGTTTTGTAAGAAGCTTTGAAGAAGAAATCAAACGCTTTAATGTTGAAGAAGGATATTTATTTATGGTAGACGTTAGTTATGGTTGGAGCATTATCTTACCGAATCAATCAACTACCATCGAGGATTGTATTGTCGTTGCCGATGCAAAGATGTATCAACAAAAATATGAAAAAGAAAAATATCGTTTGAGACTTCAAAAAATGGACGAGAAGAATCAAAAAGGATAGCTGGAATTATAAGTTTTAAGGCATACGGTAGTTAGAGAGGATAAAACCATGGCTAAAATTTTTATCGTAATAGGAAAAAGTGCAACAGGGAAGGATACCATATATAAACGACTGCTTGAATCGGAAGAATTGCAATTAAAAACAGTTACCATGTATACTACAAGGCCAAAGCGAATAGCCGAAACCGATGGCGTAGAGTATCATTTTGTAAATGAAGATTATTTATGGGATTTAAAAAAGCAGAATAAAATTATTGAACATAGATCCTATGAGACAATTCATGGAACATGGCATTATTTTACCGCCAATGACGGTCAAATCGATTTAAGTAAGTCGGACTATTTAATGATTGGAACCTTGGAAACATATATGCAAATGAAAGAATACTTTGGTAAAGATAAAGTATTCCCTATATATATAGAAGTTGATGATGGAATTCGATTGCAAAGGGCTCTAAAAAGAGAGTTAAAACAAGAAAATCCCAAATATGCCGAAATGTGCAGACGTTACTTGGCAGATGAGGAGGATTTTTCAGAGGAAAATCTACAAAAGTGTGGGATTGTGAAAAGGTACACAAATCGAAACATTCATGTTTGTTTAAAAATGATAAGTCAAGACATAAAAAATATGCTTAGGCAATCCTCTTAAATGAGTACTATTAAGTAGGAAAATAATATGTTATACTTGTACCACTGGTAATTGATTGGAAAAGAACAAGGGAGTTGTGTATGGATATTAAAGTTAACCAGATGCAAACAGTGAATCAGATCGTACCTAAGGCACCAATCTCTGAAAAGGATGGTTCTTTTAAATTCACCTTAATATCACATATAGAAGAACAGGAATTGGCCGCTAGGTTAAATATGATGCTGGAGGATATTTCAGCACAAGGTAAAAAATTAGCCAAGCATATGGATTTAAAAGATATGAAACATTATCGGGAATTGATTAAGGAGTTTATGAATGAAATCGTTAATCGTTCCCATAAATTTTCAAGAGAAAACTTTTTAGATAAAAGAGGTAGACATCGGGTATATACCATGATTAAGCTGGTTGATAAAAATCTTGATGAGTTGGCACTGGAGTTGATTAAGGATGAAAAGGATCATCTTATTATCCTTAATAAAATAGATGAAATTAGGGGTCTTCTATTGGATATACTGACATAAAAGAAGAAACCTCTTAGTGAGAGTGGTTGAATGCAAGACTTTAAACAAATCATTGGAAATGAAAATATTATTGAGCACTTACAGCATGCCATACAGGCAGGAAAAGTCTCCCACTCCTATATTATCCATGGAGAAGAAGGTATGGGAAAAAAGTTGATTGCATCGGCTTTTGCCAAAACCCTTCAATGTGAAGAGGGTGGAATACAATCCTGTAACCATTGCAAATCCTGTATGCAAGCGGAAACAAACAACCATCCGGATATTATCTGGGTTACTCATGAAAAGAAAAGCATTGGAGTAGATGATATACGTCTTCAGGTAAATTCAGATATCTTTGTTAAGCCGTATAGTAGTTCATATAAAATCTATATTATCGATGAGGCTGAAAAGCTTACAGAACAGGCTCAGAATGCTCTGTTAAAGACCATAGAAGAACCACCGGAATATGCTTTGTTTTTACTTTTAGTCAGCAATATTGCTACTATTTTACCAACCATATTATCTAGGTGTATTCAACTGAATTTAAGGCCCGTTGGTAAAGAGGCTATCATGGAATATTTAATGACCAACCATCAGATTCCGGATTATTTGGCAGAGATTGCAGCTAATTTTTCTGGAGGCAATGTAGGGAAAGCTCTGCGATATGCTTCTTCAGAGAATTTTGACCGTATGAAGGATGATGTTCTTCATATACTAAAGAATATCGATGATATGGAACTGCATGAGATTATCACTAGCTTAAAAAACATATCAGAAAACAAAGAAGCGATCGATGATTATATTGATTTAATGATTCTTTGGTATAGGGATGTACTAATGTTTAAGGCAACAAAGAATCCCAACCTTTTGATGTATAAAGGAGAATTATCATCGATACAGAATCAAGCCATTAGGAGAAGTTATGAAAATATAGATAAAATTATTGAGGCACTGGAGAAAGCGAAACTTAGACTAAGGGCAAACGTGAATTTTGATATAGCAATTGAGCTTATGTTACTTACAATAAAGGAGAATGGTAATGGTTAATGTTATAGGCGTCAGATTTCGTAGGGCTGGTAAAATATATTATTTCGATCCTGCGGGTTTTGATATATATGAAGGAGAGCATGTAATTGTAGAAACAGCAAGAGGTATCGAGTATGGTTTGGTTGTACTTGGCCCTAGGGATGTTGAGGATGACAAAATAATTCAACCCTTAAAACCTGTCATTCGTCCGGCAACACCGGAAGATGATGAAACGGAACGTAAGAATAAAGATAAAGAAAAAGAAGCCTTCAGTATATGTCTGGAAAAGATTAAGAAACACGGCTTGGATATGAAATTAATTGATTGTGAGTACACTTTTGATAATAATAAAGTATTATTTTATTTTACAGCCGATGGAAGAATCGATTTTAGAGAACTGGTAAAGGATTTGGCATCGGTATTTAAAACTAGGATTGAGTTAAGGCAAATTGGTGTAAGGGATGAGACCAAAATTGTCGGGGGTATTGGTATTTGCGGAAGACCCCTTTGTTGTCATACCTATTTATCGGAATTTGCACCGGTTTCCATTAAAATGGCAAAAGAACAAAATCTTTCTCTAAATCCCACTAAGATTTCAGGAGTATGTGGAAGACTAATGTGTTGTCTGAAAAATGAGGAAGAGGCTTACGAGGAATTGAACAGCAAATTACCTAATGTAGGTGATATGGTTACTACCATGGATGGTTTACGTGGAGAAGTTCAAAGTGTAAGTGTATTAAAACAATTGGTAAAGGTGATTGTAACCTTAGAAAACGACGAGAAAGAAGTTCGGGAATATAAGGTGGATGACCTTAAATTTAAACAGAAAAGAAAGAAAGAAAAGATACTATCATCCATTGAAGATGATGAGCTAAGAGCACTGGAGTTATTAGAGAAAAAGGAAGGTAAATCCTTATTAGACGATGAATAAGGAAATTAATATGCAAGAAGGATATTTAAAGCCCAATGAAAGATTGGACGATCTTCATCGGAATAACTATAAAATTATTCAAAACACCAATAAATTTTGCTTCGGTATGGATGCAGTTTTATTATCTGATTTCACTAAGGTTTTATCCGGAGAAAATGTGCTTGATTTAGGAACGGGAACTGGTATAATTCCCATACTTTTGGAAGCAAAAACACAGGGAAGGCATTTTACTGGATTGGAAATTCAGGAGGAAAGTGCCGATATGGCAAAGCGTAGTGTTGCCATAAATCATCTGGAAGATAAAATTGATATTATTATAGGAGATATCAAGGAGGCCTCTAGTATTTTTGGACAGGCTTCCTTTGATGTTGTTACAAGTAATCCCCCATATATGAATCATGCTCATGGATTAATAAATCCAGAACAAGCAAAGGCCATAGCCAGGCATGAGTTATTATGTACCTTTGAGGATGTTGCAAGGGAAGCAGCTAGAGTATTAAAACCCAATGGTCGATTTTATTTGGTACACAGACCTTTTCGGCTTGTGGAAATTCTTAATACATTAAGTTCCTATAAGTTAGAACCAAAGAGAATCCGCTTTGTTCATCCTTATATGAATAAGGAGCCCAATATGATTTTGCTGGAATGTCTTAAGGGAGGCAAATCAATGGTAAAGGTAGAAGCGCCCCTAGTTGTTTATAAGGAACCTAATGTATATACGGATGAAATTCATAAAATATATGGCAATCAATATAACGGTCTCTAATCGACCAAAGTGAAAGAGGAAGGAATTAAAAATGTCTGGAAAATTATACCTATGTGCGACACCGATTGGAAATCTGGAGGATATCACCTTTCGGGTAGTTCGTACATTAAAAGAAGTTAATTTGATTGCTGCTGAGGACACTAGGCATAGTATAAAACTATTAAATCACTTCGGAATAAAGACACCCATGACTAGTTATCATGAACATAACAAAATCGATAAAGCAATCTATCTGGTAGAAAAGCTAAAAGAGGGACAAGATATTGCTCTTATAACGGATGCTGGTACTCCAGGTATTTCAGATCCAGGAGAAGTATTGGTCAAAGAGGCGTTGAAGGCTGGAATTGAGGTTACCTCTCTTCCAGGGCCATGTGCAGCCATTACGGCTTTAACCATATCAGGACTTTCCACCAGAAGATTTTCCTTTGAGGCATTTCTCCCTTCCGATAAAAAGGAGCGGGCAAAAGTGTTGGATGAGTTACGAAATGATACCCGAACATTAATTTTATATGAAGCTCCCCACAGGCTGGGAAAGACTTTGAAGGAGTTATATGAAGTATTAGGGGATCGAAGAATAACACTGGTTAAAGAGTTAACAAAAGTTCATGAATCTATTTTACAAGTAACAATAAAAGAAGCAATTTCCATGGTGGAAGAGAAAGTACCAAAAGGCGAGTATGTTTTAATCGTAGAAGGGAAAAATCCACAGGAGATTGAAGAAGAGAAAAGAGAAAGATGGGAGTCTTTTTCCTTGGAAGAACATATGAGCTATTATCAGGGGAAGGGTCTTAATAAGAAGGAAGCTATGAAGGCTGTTGCAAAAGATAGGGGAATTAGTAAAAGAGAAATTTATCATTTACTTATTCAGGAAGGATTGCAGGAGAAGGAATAGCAGTCTTTGGAGGTGAACCAATTTGCATGGGGGATTAAAAACGAAAGAAGGAAGATTGTTTGCTCTTTTAATATTGATTATAGTTATTTTTCTAGGAAGTTTGTTTTTTAAGAATTTTATTGATAATAAGAATTATAAAGAGCAGGCAGTAATGGCAGATAAATACTTAAATGACGGCAATTATGAAGGGGCAATACAGGCTTATTTAAAAGCGTTATCAATGAAAAATAGTAATCAAGAAGAGCTTTCCATAGGATTATCAGAGGCTTATATTGGAATCAATGAATATGATAAAGCTTTAGAGATTTTACGGGATTGTTATAAAAACACTTCAGGACAAAAGGTGAAAGAAAAGATAGAAGAAGTAACCGCAAGGAAAACGGACTATGAATATAATCAAATTATTTCACGGGCGGAGATTTATTTTAACAATCAGGAATATGACAAGGCAATAGCGGAATATCAAAAAGCCAAGCTAATTAAGAGTAAGGAAATAACTTCATATCAAAGGATTGCTGAGGCATATATAGAAAAAGGGGAATATAAATCAGCTGAAGAAGAAGTGTTAGATGGAATTGCATTAACACAAAGTGAAGAATTTGATGGTTTAATGGAGCGGATCAAAAGTTACCTATTAACAGAGCAATACAAGCAAATCTTGTTGGAAGCTCAGGAATATGTGTATCAAGAAAATTATGATGAAGCCATCAAAAAGTATAAGGAAGCGATTAAGTTACTACCAGAAAATGAGCTAGCATATAGTGGGTTGTCAGAAATCTATTTGCAACAAAAAAGATACCAGGAGGCCTATGCCCTCCTGCAGGAGGCTCTTAAGAAGAACAATAGCACGATATTAAAAGATTTATTTGAAAAGGTGTCTATCTATAAAGAAGAAGAAGACAAAAAAGAAAATATGTTATCTTCTTTAAATAAAGCCTTGAAAGAATTAAAATTAGACCAGGTAATTAAAATCTTAAATCAAGAATTTTTTCAAGAAGTGATTGTAGAGAATGCCCCTATTTATTTTGGAATCAAAGGAGAAGGGGACACAGTCGATGGTAAGGGTCTAATTATATATGACAAGAACAACATCTATTCTGGAGAGTTTCAAAATGGAATTAGAAAAGGTTATGGAATCTTCTTTAGACTGTCTATGAGCAATGGAAAACAGGTTCCTTATTATTATGAAGGGGAATGGGATATGGATAATCCCAATGGTTTTGGAAAGACAGAAGAGATTATCATACGGGAGAATAAAGAGGACAAATTGATATTCCATAAGACCATAACAGAAGGCTATTATTCCAATGGTGCAGAAAATGGTTCTATGCGTAAATACTTTTATCAAGATGGTAAACTGCAGGGATACGTTGATTATACTTCACAGAAGGGAATTCCTCTAGCTTATATCAATGAAGATGGTGAGACGATTCCTTTATCCGATGAGAACCAATATGTGATTGGAAGAATCATGATGAATGAAGAAGCTACGGGAAAATATTACTCTATCAATAAAAAGACCTTATGGGGTGTAAAGACCTTTATCAAGTAAAAAACTCCATATAAATAGAATTATAAAAATAAATCAATAGAATAAAATAATAGGTAAGAGAAAAAATCATAAGAAGCATAAAAAGCATTAAAGTTATTGAAGGTTGTCCTTCCAAGATAGGAAGGGCAACCTTCTTTTTCTTACGTACTATGTAAACTACTCGATAATACCAGCGAGTTTAGCAAGTTCAATAATAGTTTCTTTGGAAACTTTCTTTCCTTGGTAGTCAATTAAGTTTTCTTTGCTACCAGTGAATACATCGTAAGGTTCATATTTCTCAAGAATAATTCTACCTTGATCTACGAAAATTTCCAATGGATCTCTTTCGCTTACATCCAAAGTTCTTCTTAATTCGATAGGAAGTGTAATTCTTCCTAACTCATCAAGCCTTCTAACTACTCCTGTACTTTTCATAATAATAGGCCTCCTTTTCTCTAGTGTATTGGGGAATTAAATAGTAGTTTGCTAGATACAATGTAAATTGGCGGATATATCCAACTTACATAATTTGTATTTAGCATTAATATAAGATAACACAGCAAATCCTGTTAGTCAACTAAAATAATTGTCAAAACATAGTACTTTTTAAACAATAAATGTAAATTTTTTAATTTTTAGTATACTTTTTATAATTTTTTTAGAAATGATGTCTATGGAGAGCCTAAATTCATTATTTTGACTTCGGTTACGGAATAATTTTAAGCAATGATTAATAGGATTTTAAGGAGTATGTGGGCAAGTTCTAGTTGAAAGTATAAGACTTTTAATAAGAAATGGATGGGCCTAACTTACAGTATTATTATAGGAAGGGATAGGAATCGGAATGATAAATTATTTATGGGGATTTATGATTGTAATAGGTATTACGGTTGGGGTTCTAAAAGGGAATATCGCTGATGTTACCAATGCAGCCATTGATTCACCAAAGGAGGCTGTGGCCCTTTGTATTACAATGATGGGAATTATGGCCATGTGGACAGGGATTATGCAGATTGCTAAGAAATGTGGCTTGGTTGAGGCCTTTACCAAAAGATTAGGTCCATTCATCGCATTTTTATTTCCCAGCATTCCCAAAAACCATATTGTTAATGAGTACATAGCCTCGAATATGATAGCTAATATTCTGGGATTAGGTTGGGCCGCTACCCCCATGGGCCTAATGGCAATGAAGGAGTTAAAAAAGCTAAATCATGATTCGGAAGTTGCCAGCTGCGATATGTGTACATTTTTAATAGTTAATATATCTTCTTTACAACTCATACCGGTAAATATCATAGCCTATCGTAGTCAGTACGGTTCAGCAAACCCGGCAGAAATTTTGGGTGCCGGTATCATAGCTACCCTATGCTCAACCGTAGCGGGGGTACTCTTTTCTGTCATAGCCAGAAAAGTTAGTTCACATTAGAAAGGGTGGGGAGTATGAAGTTTTTGGTATATGTCTCAGATTTTATTATACCTTTTATATTTTTTTATATTATAGGGTTTGGTCTTTTTACCAAAACCAATGTTTATGATGAATTCATTAAGGGGGCAAAAGATGGTTTTAAAGTGGTTTTAGATATTATGCCTACCCTAATTGGTTTAATGTTGGCCATTGGTATTCTCCGAGCTTCAGGAGCCTTGGATCTTTTGTCTGAGCTTATAAAGCCAGTTACTTCTTTTTTTAAGTTTCCATCCCAATTGGTACCAGTGGTTATAGTTAAAATGTTCTCATCTTCTGCAGCTACCAGTTTAGTTTTGGATATTTATAAACAATATGGCCCGGATTCTCAAGTGGGTAGGATGGTATCCATAATAATGAGTAGTACAGAAACCATATTTTATACCATGGCAGTATATTTTGTAGCAGCAGGAGTAAAAAAGACCCGCTATACCCTTCTTGGATGCTTGATTGCTACTTTTACAGGAGTTATAGCAAGTGCTATACTTACAAATTTGATGTTTTAGAAGCTAGAAGTCTAAAATGATAAGTAAAATTGTAGTAATAGTTACATTGTACCATGGGGAAAAATGTTTTAATATGATATTTGTACTAGTCTAACTAATGTAAAAGGTAATAGGGGGTTACATATGAGAAAGAAGAAGCTTGATCTTAATAAACAGTCTGAAGATTTACATTTACAAGTGGATAGAGAAAGAGAAGAAAATAAGGAGAATTTAGAAAAAACTAGTTTGCCAGAGGAAAAAATAATAAAGAAAGATAGAAAAAAGGAAGAAAAAAGGAAGGCAAAAGAAAAGAAGAAAGAAGCAAAACAACTGAAAAAGGATAAGAAGAATTCCCGTAGAAGTCAATTAAAAGAAATGCTTACCTATGTTGGAGATAAGTCCCTACCTTTTCGAAGGCAGATTCGCTTTCGCTTGGTATTTGCCTTTTGTGTACCAGTCTTATTAATTATTTCTTTAGGGGTATTCTCATATTGGAGATTTAGGGGAACTATAGTAAAAAACTATGAGAATTCGAGCCAGGGAACCATTGTAAATAGCTCATTATACCTTGGCTTACTTATGGATGATATTGAGACAAGAGCATCTCAGTTGGCTAGTCTAAATGATTTTTCCTTTTATTATGTACATTTTGAGACCAATAGTGTTATGGATTCCAATACATATTTTATGAGTGCAAGATCTACTTTAAATACTTTAGTAAGAAGCTCGGTTGGGATTAGTAGTGCCTGTGCATTTGGAAATGTTGGTAATCCTATGTCCTATCTTGAAAAGTCACCTGCCAGTGACTTGTATCATCGATTTACTAATGGGGAGGAAGGCATATACTGGTCTGAAAATTCAATTTCGGGTACAGGATTTCAGTATTTATGGATGGGGATTCATGATGTAATTGATGAAGGGATTGGTTCATCAACCAATGATTATGCAGCCTCCTATATTAGAACATTTAGTAATGGGGATGGGTATCTAGTTTTCGACCTTAAGAAATCAGAGGTGGAAAAGGTTCTTAAAAGCTCAATTTTAAGTAAGAGGAGTTTATCTGCTTTTATAACACCAGATGGTCGTGAGACCATATTAAAGGGCAATGGTAATCAGGCCTTGGAGCTTTCTGAGGGAGAGAAAAAGATTGCAAATCAAGATTTTTATAAGAAGGTAGTTAATAATGACAAGGTGAATGACTTTGATTATGTTACCTTTGAAGGACGGAAACATTTATTTGTATATTCAAAAATTGGGGATACAGGAGCTATGATTTGTTCCTTAATACCACAAAGCGATATTCTAAGTCAATTGGGAACCATTCGTAATGCCACCATATTGTTTGTATTAATATCCTGTGTAATTGCCATATTCATTGGATTACTATTATCCACAGATATCGGGAAAAATATCAATAAATTTTCTTCATATTTTAAACAGGTATCCAATGGTGATTTCACCATAAAGGTGGATCTATCTCGTAAGGACGAATTTGGTGTCCTAGCAGGAAATTTAGATGATATGCTTGTTAATATCCGAAAATTAATCGGTAGTATGGCAAGCTTTGGACATAATGTATCTTCCGCAGCCATTAAGGTATCGGATGCTACTGAGCAAATTCTTTCCTCCATTAATGAAGTATCCGATACCGTTTTAATTATGGAAGAGGGAATTAATGCTCAGGTCAATGATACGGAAAAGAGTCATGCTGAAATGACAAACTTTGCAGATCAAATTGGTGATGCTTGTGTTGATACAGAACAGGTAGGTATGGTTGCAGATGAGACCCAGGAGATTGTATCCAACGGAAAGAGTATTGTAAATGATTTGATGGAGCAGTCGGATTCCACTTCAAAGATTACAAAGGTAATCATTAAAGACATTGAGGAACTAGAGAAGCAATCAAGAGATATTGGAAGTATTGTTGAGACCATCAATCACATTGCTTCCACAACAAACTTACTTTCCTTGAATGCATCCATTGAAGCAGCCAGAGCTGGGGAGGCCGGCCGTGGTTTTGCTGTAGTAGCAGAAGAAGTTCGAAAGTTAGCGGAACAGTCTGTACAAGCCGTAAGGGGCATTGAACAGATCATTAAAAGTATCCAGCAAAAAACTAGAATGACTGCAGAATCAGCCAATAATGCAGAACAAATGTTAATGTCTCAAGGAAATGCCTTGAATAATACCGTAGAGGTATTCCAAGACATTGACAAGCATATGATGGTCTTAATGAATAAAATAAAGCACATTACAGAAAACATGAACCAGATCACAGTTTCAAAGGATGAGGTTCTAGATTCTATAAAAAATATAGCTGCGGTTACACAACAAACAGCAGCGGCTTCTGAAGTTGTAGGTGAGACAGTAAACAAGCAAATTGTATCCGTAGAATCCTTAAATTCTCAAGCAGAGGAATTAAAAGAGAAGGCTAAGGAGTTAGAGGAGGCAATCACGAAGTTTATAATATAAATTTATAAGTATTTCATAGAATATAAAGCGGAATCCTTATAATTCTTATCATTATACATATAAGTTTATGGTAATGTAAAAATTTGAATGTATAAAATGTGCAAAATAAAATGTTTATTTACATAAGTTTTTATAGTAGCATTATTGTGTAATGGTTGGACTAAAGCATTAGTATTTTATAATGTTCTTAATTTTACCCAACCGATATGTGATTAACCATGCGTAAAGCGCATAGATAGCAGGGAGGAAAATAAATGAAAAAATTTAAAAGAATTCTTTCAGCCTTAATAACGGGCGCAATGCTTTTATCTTGCATGGCATTCCCCGCAGCTGCTGATGTGAAGGAAGAAAAAGCATATTTAGCATATGCTGATGAATCTTGGAAATATCAGTATTGGGGTGAACCAGTGGAGACTGGAGTAGTTGCTACAGATGCAACAGTTACAGGTCCTGGCCAGTACAAAGTAGGATTGGATTTTACAGGAACCGCAGATGGAAAGGCTTATGGGTTGGCATTTGCTGCTCCGATTATCAAAAATGGTAATGTAACCTTTAAAGATCATATTATAACCGTTGATTCCATTGAGATTAATGGTCAGGCAGTTGAATTTACAAAAGGTTATACTAGCTCCGATGACGGCGTTGAATTACGTAGTAATATCTTTAATTCTTGGGTATCAGAACTTCCTGATGATGCTCGTACAGCAGATGGTAATTTAGAGGATGCCAGTGCTGTGGTTATTGATCCTGCCTTATGTGCAGAGGTAGAAACCATATATGTAACCTTTACCTTATCCGAAGGCACTCCGACAGAAGAAGGAGAGGAAGGTTCAGCGGAAGCGGTAGAGGGAACTGGAGAGCCTGTACCTGTATATCTTGCATATGCAGATGAGTCTTGGACATATCAGTATTGGGGTGAACCAGTGGAAACTGGAGTAGTTGCTACAGATGCAACGGTAACAGGTCCTGGTCAATACAAGGTAGGCCTTGATTTTACAGGAACCGCAGATGGAAAGGCTTATGGGTTGGCATTTGCTGCTCCGATTATCAAAAATGGTTCCCTATCTTTCCCTGGTTATATCATGACATTAGATGCCATCGAAGTAAATGGTGCACCAATTGAATTTACCAAGGGTTACACCAGTTCCGATGATGCTGTTGAGATGCGAACTAATATATATAATAGTTGGGTATCTGAATTACCTCCAGATGCTCGTACAGCAGATGGCAGTCTTGAGGGTGCCAGTCCTGTTGTAATTGATCCTGCATTATTTGCAGAGGTAGAAACTGTATTTGTAACCTTTACCTTATCTGAGCCAGTAGCTGGAGAAGCTACGGAGCCTGCTGCTGAAGAACCAGAAGAAGAATATGTAATGCCTAGCGAATTTACAGCCTATATGTTATTCTCTTCTTTAAACGGCAATTGGGAGTGCTATGATCCATTAGAAAATGGTGCTAATACAGTTACAGTTCTTGGTGATGGTACCTACGAAGTTGTAATGAGAGCAGATGATATCGGTGCCACAGGTCCTGCAGATGCGGCTCAGGTGTTTATTATTGATATTATTGATATGGGAACAGCCATGGAACATCTAGGAACTGTATATGCTTCTCACCTTGAGGGTGGAGTTCCACAGGAAAATGATATTGAAGTTTCAGCAGAAGTTTATGTTGATGGAAATAAAGTAAGCTTCAAGAGTGGTAAAATTTTATATGGTGACTTTGAAGATAAAGGTAGATTCCGTATGGAATTCTATAATGAATGGGGATTTAACAATGCTATGATTAAGAATGATCCTCCAACAATACCTGAGAACATTTGTCCAGAAGAAGAAATTAAAGTTATATTTAAGTTAAAAGGAACAGGACTTAATACTGAGGCAGCAGCAGCGGAAGAAGCAGCAGCAGAAGCTGCAAAAGCTGAGGAAGAAGCAAATACGACAACTCCTGCAGCAGAAGAAACATCAGCACCAGTAAAAGATGAGGGCGGTTTATCAACCGGTGTAATCATTGGTATTGTTGTAGCAGCAGTGGTTGTTATAGCAGTAGTTGTGGTTGTTCTTGTAATGGGGAAGAAGAAAAAACAACAGTAAATCTATAATCTTGTACTTAAAATAGGTAATGAGATAGAGTTTAAAGGGCGATTTTAATCGCCCTTTTTCATTGTTCTTTCAGCGGTAAATCCTTAAGAAAAGTCTTGGTTAGTTTAACAAATTTACACCATTGTTTTACAAGTCATTGATATTTTGAAAGTTTTATTATATGATTATAACAAATAGAAATAAAAATTTTATATCTTTTTAGCTAATTTGTTTAGCATGAAAACAAAAAAGTATTGTAATTTATGTGAAGTATTTGAGGTAGTTATGATTGTTTTAGATGTGTATAATATTAACTGTAAAGCAATGTCTTATAATGGACGGGAGGAGTATTATGCATGAGGAAAAGCAATTAAAATCTATGAAAGGACGAATAACTGATTTTCTTTATTACTTATATAGAATAGTAATTATTATTTTTGCAATCAGTTTATTTATTCCCAGTTTTAACCCAGCAAGGATATGTGGTATGGTTAACGGAAACATGTCCTTATTTACATCGGGTGTTTCGTATTCGGCGCTTACGCAGAGTATAACGCGAGCTGTAAACAGAGGATGGGTTCAGGAAAGTACTTTTGTCCTATTGTTTATTTCTAGTTTGTTATCTTGTTTAGGTATTTTTTCGGCCGTAGCTGCAGGTTGTATGTCTCTAGGATCTTTTAAATTAAGAAGACTTGGTCACTACATAGTACTAATCGGTACCTTTGTTGGATATCTGGGATTAGGAGGAGCTCTAATTGCTTATAATCAGGTATCAAAAACAAGCAATACCGATTGGGTACAACCGATGTTTCCCAATGGGGTTTATATTATAGGCGCAATGTTTACCATTGTTTTAGTATTAACCATAGTATTGCTTTACTTAATTCCAAAACCTAATAAGAATGAGGTTTATTCCTTAGAAGCAAAGTATAAACTGTTTTTAATATTGATGCCATTTATCGCCCTAACATTTGTATTCAGCTACCTTCCTTTATGGGGATGGCGATATGCCTTTTTTGATTATAAAGCGGGCGGAACTTTAAGTTGGGAAAATTTTGTTGGATTTAAGTGGTTTACTATCTTATTTCAAAATAAAGCAACTCGAAATGATATTGTCAAGGTGATGCAGAATACCTTGGCCATGAGTGCTCTTGGATTATCCACTAGTTGGTGTGCAATGGCCTTTGCCATCTTTTTATGTGAAATAAAAAATATGCGAATACGTAGGTTTATTCAAACCTGTACCACAATACCCAATTTTATTAGCTGGGTTTTGGTCTACTCTTTCGCTTGTACCATATTTGCTACAGACGGGCTTATTAGTAATCTAATTGTGAGAAATGGTGGTACTGCAGTAAACTTTTTAATGAATGGAGACCATATCTGGTTAAAGATGCTTGCTTGGGGAATGTGGAAGGGCATCGGCTGGAGTGCTATTGTTTATATTGCAGGAATATCTGGTATTGATCAGCAATTATATGAGGCAGCAACAGTAGACGGAGCAGGACGTTTCCAGAAGATGTGGCATGTTACAGTACCTGGACTACTTCCTACCTTCTTTGTTCTATTCTTAATGGGCGTTGCAGGTATTCTAAGCAATGGATTAGATCAATATCTTGTATTTGAAAACCCGAATAACACCCAGGACATTAAGGTGTTAGATCTTTATGTTTATAAACTTGGTATTGACCAGGGGAATATACCAATATCAACGGTTATTGGTATGGTGAAATCATTAGTCAGCGTAACCTTATTATTTATTGCAAATAAATTGTCTAAGATTATCCGTGGTAATACGATTATATAGGAGGTGGAAGTATGAAGATAAATTTAGCTAACAAGAAAAACGAAAAAAAACAATTGAAGTCTTCCGGACCAAAATACCATCTCCATCCTGGTGATGTTATATTTAATATATTAAACTACTCATTTTTTATAATATTTACAATAGCTTGTATTTTCCCCTTTTATTATTTGTTTATCAATACAATCAGTGACAATGATTTAGTCCGTAAGGGAGCTATAACCCTGATACCAAAAGGACTTCATTTAAAAAACTACATATCCCTAAAGAATGTAAATGATTTAATGACCTCCTTTATGGTATCCGTTAGTAGAACTGTATTAGGGACAGGATTAATGGTGGCTGCTTCTGGATTAGTTGGCTTTGTTGTTACAAAAAAGGAAATGTGGGGAAGAAGTCTGTGGTACCGTTTTATTGTAATAACCATGTATTTTAATGCAGGTATGATACCTTGGTACCTTAATATGTCCATGGTAGGGTTAACCGATAATTTCTTAGGTTATATCATACCAGGAATTGTAGCACCATATAATATTATTCTAGTAAAGACCTATATAGAGTCCATTCCAGCGGAACTAGAAGAAAGTGCCTATATTGATGGAGCTACCTATATCAATGTATTTACGAAAATCATTTGGCCCTTAAGTAAGCCAATCTTAGCAACCATAGCCATATTTGGTGCAGTAGGACATTGGAACTCATTTACAGATTCCTTGATTTTAATGCAAAATGATGCCAGTTTACATACCTTACAGCATCGTCTATATACATACTTGAACGAAACATCTAATATTGGCGCAATTATGAGATCAGGGACTGGGCAGCTATCGGCAGCAGATCAGGCTTTGTTACTAAATTCTAAAACAATAAAATATACCATTTCTATGGTAACTGTATTACCTATTTTGTTCGTTTATCCGTTTATGCAACGCTACTTTGAAAAAGGAATTATGCTTGGTGCAGTAAAAGGCTAAAGTTGGGTGTTTAACTGCAGGAGTTCTGCAGTGAATATAAAAGCAATAAGAAGGAGGAGATAATAGAATGAGAAAGAAAAGTAAATTTCTTGCTCTGTTACTAATTGTGGTAATGGCAGCATCATCGGTGTTAGCAGGATGCAAAAATAAAAAAGAGGAAACCATCACTCTGACGGTTTATTCTCAATTAGCTAACTATTCCGGTGAGCAGATTGGTTGGTTTGCAAAAGAATTATTGGATCGCTTTAATGTTAAAGTAAACATTGTAAAAGATGATGAGGGTGTATTCGTTACCCGTATGGAATCAGGTAATCTTGGGGATATCGTTATCTTTGGAGCGGATACCGATGATTACATTGAAGCAGTTGAAAAGGGAATGTTACTGGATTGGAATCAGGACAATCTATTAGAGGAATTTGGACCTTATATTAAAGAAAATATGCAGAAGGCTCTTGAGAAGAATGCACAGATTTCTGGTGGTAAAGTATATGGATTTGGTCATGCGGTAGCTCCTTCTGCGGAAGATCATCAGGCCTTTTTCTATCATCCTGACGTTCGTTGGGACTTATACAAACAATTGGGTTACCCAAAGGTTGAAACCTTAGAAGATTGGATTGATGTATTAGCTGAAATGAAGAAAATTTGCCCTACTTCAGATACAGGTAAAGAAACTTATGGTGTATCACTATTCAATGACTGGGACGGCGACATGGTAATGTTCGTTAAGGCTACTGGAGCCTTATATGGATATGATGAATTTGGCGTTGGTCTTTATAATGTAGAAAATCAAACTTGGGAAAGTTGTCTTGAAGAAGGTGGTATGTACTTAAGAAGTTTGAAATTCCATAATCAATTATATCAAAGAGACTTATTAGATCCTGACTCCCTAACCCAGAAATTTGATGGTTCTGCGGAAGATTATCAGGATGGTGCGGCATTCTTTAATATCTTTGATTATATGGCTTCTATTAACTATAATACCCCAGAGCATATTGCTGAAGGAAAAGCAATGTATACCTTGGCAATGGAAGATCAAAAAACATTAACCTATGGTTTAAATGTATATGGTGGTAACCGTGTATGGACCATCGGATCCAAGACTCAGTATCCAGAAAAATGTATGGAGATTATCAACTGGTTGTGTACACCAGAGGGAAGAATGGTTTCCGAATATGGCCCTAAGGGTCTTACTTGGGATTACGATGAAGATGGTAATACCTATTTCACAGATTTGGGATTAAAATGTAGAGAAGATAAAAATACGGAAATGACCGGAGATTATAGTGGTACTTATAGTGATGGTTCAAATCAAATGAATAATGTTACTTGGGCTCTAGATTCCTATAATCCAGATTCCAACGGTGAGAAATATAATTATGAATATTGGAGAAGTTATAATGCTTTAGAGGCTTCTGATATTTTGCAAGACTGGAGAGACTACGTAGGATATACCACTGCAGACGAGTATCTACAAAATCGCCCTTACGTTGTAGTTCCAGGAACCACCTATACTATGGCAACAAGAAGTGCAGAATTAAAGCTAATTTGGGAACAGGTAATCACCTGTATTAAGGATTATTCTTGGAGAGCAATTTATGCTGAAACTGACGAAGAATATGAAGAGATAGTTAAAGAGATGAGAGAGAAAGCATACGAATACGGATTTGAAGAGTGTGCTCAATTCTGTATTGAAGAAGCAGCTAAGAGAAAAGCGGCAGAAGATGAAGTGTTAGGTAAATAATAATTAAAAAATAAATCAGTTCTTAAGTAATTGAATTGGCTTAAGTTCTGAAAGGAAAGGGGCTGTTGTAAAACCTACTATACTTCCTAGCTTAGGTTTTATAATAGCCCTTTCAAAAAGAAAGGAAGTAAGTAATGGGTTTTTTTAGCTTGGATAGTCCACTTTATAAATTTTTATCTAGATTATTAGATGTACTTAAATTGAATTTTCTATGGATTTTGTTTAGCCTTCCCATTGTCACCATTGGAGCCTCTACTGTGGCAGCCTATAGTGTTGCCTTAAAAATGGTGGATGATCAAGAAGGATATATAGGAAAATCCTTTCTAAAAGCCTTTAAGGAGAATTGGAAACAAGGAATTATCTTGGGATTCATTACAATGGCTTCGATTTATTTAGTATGCATAAATTTTAGTTTGTTTTATGCTATAGAATCAAATCCTCTTCCCCTGGTAATCGTAGGTGTTCTTGCTTCCGTATATTTCACCTTCTCTTTTATATATGCTTATCCCTTGATAGCAAGATATGATAACACAATTTTTAATACATTAAAAAATTCCTTTCTTATAAGTATAAGATTTGTATTAAGAACAATTATATTGTTGTTAATTATAGCTTTTACTTTGCTTTTAATATTCTTTAATAAAACAAATATATTTTTTGGTATTATTTTAGGACCAGCATTTATTATTTTTACAGTAAGTTCCTTTGCACTTCGTATTTTTCAAAAGTTAGAAGAAAGCGAGTAAGTGAAAAAAGGCCTGATTCTTGTCCTGTATCCCACGGAATTTAAGGAGGATACTGTTTAGAATCAGGCTGTTCTTAATCTTTGTTTTGGATAATTTTAGTTAACTTCTATTTTCATTAGTAGAAGCGGATTCTTCCTGCGATTGTCTTGCTTTATTTCTCTTTCTATATTCCGCTGGGCTAATCCCCACATATTTTTTGAATTTCTTATGAAAATAATCTACATTTTTATAACCAATAAGTTCTGATATCTTATAAACCTTAAGATCATTTTGTAATAAAAGTTTCTTTGACTGATTAATTCGAACCGTATCCACATAGGAATTAAAACTGATACCCACAGTTTTACTAAAAATTTTTCCAAGATATGCACTATTATAACCGAATAAAGGGGCTATGGTTTCTAACTTAATATTGTTCTTGTAATTATGATCAATATAATATATAACATCATCAATAATACTATCTCTCGATGAATTGCCCGTTGAACGCATAATCATCTCGAATTGCTCTGATAAAAACTCAATAATTTCATAAAGATAATATTTACTATCAATGCATTCAATAATGGTCGAATTTGTAGGAAAGGGTATATCAATGGTGCTATACAAATGATTTATCTTTTCTTTAATCTGCAAATACATATCTGTAAGGAAAAGTTTTATGGCAGGGATTTCATCATCTACCTTAAATAAATATTCTTTTAACTGATTTAAAGTTTCTGAAACTTTGTTGCGATTAAAGGTCTGAATATGATCGGTTAGCAGATTGGCGTAATTTTGCAACAAATCATCCGTTATCTCTTTTTTTTCTATATAGAATGTAGGAAGTTCTTCATAGCCTAGACTATGCTGCCCGGGCGAACAGAAAAATCTTCTATGTATTAGAGCTAGGGCATCTTCATATGATTGGTGAATGTCTGTGAGATTAGTTACTGGCTTTCCATAAGCCAAGAAGAGGCTGTCCAGAGGGCTTCCTTTCTGAGGTGTTAATTTTTCGTAATGATTTAGAAAGTCTTGGAACTTTTTTAGAGCATAATTTCCCTTTAACAAAATAATATTTGTATTTTCATCGGAAATACATTCAAAGGTTTGATTTCCTTTATTAGCAATTTTTAATAAATCTGCAAAATTATAGGCAAAATCAGAGATTGTTTTATCGAAATTTTCATATAAAACAACCTGATAGATATCAGCTTCTAAGTTCAAATCTATTCTATCGGTAGCTGATAAAATAAATGAATCTGATTCATACGTATTTGTAAGTAACTCTTGAAGGATAACATATTTAGCTTTCCTTTTACATAGAGATATGTAATTATCTTTTTTATATTCTTGATCTAATTGGGTCTTAAGTTCACTAATTGCTAGGGATAATTCATCTTCGTCAATTGGTTTGGTTAAATAATAATCAACTCCATAACGAATGGCGTTCTGCGCATAGCGAAAGTCAGAATAGCCACTTAAGAGAATGAATTTACCAGTATATCCTTGCTCTCTGGCCTCCTTAATTACATCAATTCCATGCAATTTGGGCATACGGATATCTAGAATTGAAATATCAGGCCGTTTGGCCAGTATATTAGCCAAGGAATCACTTCCATTGCTGGCTTCTCCACAAATTTTAAATCCTAAAGCTTCCCAGTCAACTAAAGATTTTAAACCTTCTCTGATTGCAAATTCGTCGTCAGATATAAAGATCGTATACATTTAGACACCTCTCAACTATATTGGAAAACGATAAGGAACACAAATTAGATTCAGTATAAACTTATAAATTGTTTATTAAATAAACTAGCTTACCATTATTATAACATTTTGTTAAATGTTTGTAAAACCCATCATTAATTGGAAGACACAAAAAACACATATTTAATGAAAGCTCAAAGCATACTATGGATGAGGTGATCCTATGAATAAAGAAAAACGGGAAAAAGAAAGACAAAAAAAAGAGCAAGAAATCTTTAATAGTATTACCAATTCTGTGAAACCCAGAAATCAAAATCAGGAGCATAATGTAAGAGAAGAAGGAATTGGAAGAAAGAACAACAAATATTAGGTGATAAGAAATTTTATGTATGGATGAATAGGAAATGTCCTTGAAAATATGGTTTGGTGTAGCTTTCTCGTAAATCGAACGAATCCCCTCACTTCAGGAATTGCCCATGGCAATTCCTGATTTTATT
>DUNZ01000143.1 GCA_012839085.1 Clostridiales bacterium | reverse complement strand
TCCGGTAACAATGCCTAGAGATGCAAGAGAATATTTTTCTCCGTCTAAGTCAAGGGACTTCCCTAATTCATTTCTCATAGATGTAATTACTTTGGATAAAGTATTATCCCTACGCAATAAGGATGTTTTAATTTTATCCTCCCATTGTTCAATCTGCTTGTCTGTCATCTGTGCCTTTTCATCATCTGTGAGAGGGTCATAACCACGAGCTGAATCTGCATAATATGCACTGTTCATTTCCGTAATTAATTCGTTATAAGTTTTCACAAAATCTTTAATCGTGTTATAAACTGCTTCTGTATCTTTGGTTACGTTGATCTTAAGTACTTCATTTTCTGCTGTTATTTCTTTCGCAACAATGTTTAAACCATTTACAGTAAAGTTATTACTGTCACTGGTAAGAACCGCATTATTATATACAATTTCCGCATCGCTTGCTTGTACCAAAGCAACCTTGGAATTTGATGAAACTATGTTACCATCACGATCTTGATCAATAACCCCTAGTCCAAGAGAGGACAGAGAACCATCTACCGTTTCATTGGATTGGGTAATGGTAAATGCATTATTTTTTCCACTAGCCTTCGAGCTGATAAAAAATCTTCCATGAGTAGTGTCAAAGGATGCATTCAAACCTGCTTCTCTTAGTTTGGCAACAAGATTCCCTATGGTCGTCTTGTCATCTATGGTAAGCTCCACCGCTTCCGATTCACCTAGTGTTTTAATGGTTATTTTAGTTTTTGCTTCCGCATCAAAACCCAATTCCGTAAGCAAAGTACTTTCCGTTACTTTCTCACCATCTTTAGTAACAATTTTATCTCCAGTTACATACTGGAAACTTGCCAGAGAATTGATTTTTATGTTATGAACACCCTCTGGAGCATTCAGACCAGCATTTACTTCTAATTTATCTTGATTGGAAGAACTAGCCTTTTTTGCATTAAAGGTTCCTTGTGCCTTCATCTTAGATAATGGTCCCGTATAGAAGGAATAAATCTTATTATTTAATTGCTTCCACTTTTCCTGTGTCCATTCTAATTTTGTGATATTCTTTTGAATGGAACTTGTTTTTAACCTTTGAACACTCATTAAATCTTGTACAATAGCCTCTGTATCTAAGCCAGAAGCTAAGCCTGTCAATCGAATTGCCATGAAAGTCACCTCCTATATACGTTCATCAAATAATAGTCCAGCTAATTCTAACATCTTTTCAACCATCTCTAAAGTTTTTTCCGGTGGAATTTCTCGGATTACCTCACCAGATGTTTCATCATATATTTTGATGGATATACGATTTAATTTCTCGTTATAATTAAACTCTGCTTTGGTTCTTCGAATTCCCAACTCTTTATTCACTTTCGTTACTGAGCTTTTAATAAATTGTTTGTTGATTTCTTCTTTTCTTTGGTTTTCCTGAACTGTCTTATCCTCTTGTTTGTTATTTAATTTACTAATATCTTCATTTGCCTTTTCTGATCCAAGAGGATTTATATAATAATACTGCTCATCCTGCATCGTCGTTCTAGTAGTATTTTGATAAACTGAAGTTGAAATTGATTTAACATCCATAATAAGCACCTCCATGTGTCCATAAACACTTACTTTCATCTAGCCTGGTTAACCATGTCCTCCTTGATCGTCTCTCCAAGCATTGTTTATAATATTAATATCGTCATTCAGTAATTATAATTTATACCAAAATACAGTTATTTCTAAAAGTTTTATAAATTATCATTCCCACGAAAAAGATTCTTCAAGTCCACAGTATCTAAGGATACATCCAAAGCTTCTTTGTTGGATTCTTGGATTTGTAAATATATCTCCTTCCGATAAATAGGAACAGATTTGGGAGCATTAATACCAAGCTTTACTTGATCACCCTTTATTTCTAGGATCGTAATCTCGATATCATTTCCTATCATAATGGATTCATTACATTTTCTTGATAGGGCTAACATCTTATTCGACCCCCTTTGCTTCTTTTAGTTCTTGTAATCTTTCATAAAAATAATGTTTGATTTCATAATCGTTATTATCTACGATTACTTGACATCCTTTCATGGTATCCGCATTCATAATGAAAGGTGCTTTTAAATTAGCAGATATTTTTTTAATATCTTTGGGAACTGTAATGGTTACAAGTACAACTGTATTTTCTTGGTTTAATAATCCTAGGGGGTTCAGTAGCTCATCTTCAATCACTGGATTGTAATCTTCTTTGATAAGAAAAGGGCTAATGACCGGCAATGCCAATGCTGGTTCATCCAAACTCTGAAGCCAGCTAATATTGGATTCCCCCCCTTCTTGACTATCATATAGAACGGTATATCTCTTAAAATTTTCAAACCCCATAATTCCATTTTCGAAGTAAATGATTTTACTCTCATCCAAATCTACTTCCCCAAAATGTCTTGTTTTAATTAGCAATTTCTTCATTCCCTTCTTCCAGTTTATATGATAACTTATATGCCTGGCTACTCTCCGCTCTACTGCTACTATCTCTCTTTAATTAACATTGAATCCAAAAACTTTTCTACAGAAAATCCAGTAAAGTGCTCTGTACCACTCTAGATGCCGCTGATAAGGATGCGTTATAGATCGATTGGGCTGCCGTGAATTTAATAAAGGTTTCAACCACATCAGCGTCCTCATTTTTAGACATCAATTCTTTAAAATCTACCATCTGGCTGGACAGCCTATTTTCCGTTAGCTCAAGGCGAACATATCTACTTCCCAAATCCGCCACAGCCACATTGACTCTGTCCTGCTCTTGATGGGTTAAGCTAATTCCCCTAGAAAAGGCTTTTTGCATAATATCTTTACCATAGGTTAACTGAATATCTAGCTGCTCCAACATACGCTCATAGCCTTCCCTATCCTCTTGGGAAAGATTGGTATCTTGCAATCGCTCCTTAACCTTAGCAATCATTTTCTCTGTATTTTCAACCATTTCTACACTATTTATAATATCATCTATTTCTCTTCCGATTTTATGGGAAATGGCTTCGGAACCTTCGGTATTGATGGTCAATTTTTGATTGTAATTAATCTCATATTGAATTTCTTGTTTTCCCTCTTTTTTATACTCAATCGGCTCTAGTTCTGGTTTTAAGGTATCTGTCACTACACAATCAAAATAATGCTCTGGTTTTAGATCCCCCTTAAGGAAATTTGATTTGTTATAATCTATGGTTATCTTTTCGGCAGTACGAAATTCTTCGTATGCGTCTTTTCCAAAGATTAATTCACCGGTTTCAGGAATAAAATTGATTTCATTATCCATAGGCCAGTAGGCATTTTCATCAGAAACAGATACCCGGTTAATATTGGTAAATGGTGGTTGTTCCAGCAATTCACCATCTGCAGTCCTTTTGAAATATTGGATGCTTTCCATATCTTCCACATCCAGATTGTCATAAGATAATTGTAAACGATAGCTATTTTCCTTCTTGGGCAGTACACTTAAATCAAGATCTGGATCGTCTAAATCCTCTAAAGAGTAATCCCCCTTTACTTTTTCTATGACTCCTAAGTCCTTACCCGTGAAGTTTTCTTTGATAGAATATGTCAAATTCTTTGTATCTTCTTGAAACACCAAAGAGCTATCCGTTTTAAATCCTGTAAATACATAACGTCCAGCATAGTTAGTATTACCCTCTTGATAAATTTGTTCTTTCATCTGTTTTAAGTTTTGGACGATGGAAGAACGGTCACTTGCTGTCAAAGTATCGGAACTGCCTTGATTACAATAAGTATTCATCTCTCTAAGTATTTCATTGATTGTTTTTAATGCACTCTCCGTTACATCCATCCAAGACATGGCATCGGGGATGTTTTTTTCGTAGTATTGCTTTAGCTCTGATACATTGGTTCTAAGTTTTAGAGCTCTTACCGTTACGATAGGATCATCCGACGGCCTTTGTATCTTCTTACCGCTGGTATACTGTTGCTCCAGATTGGTCATATTCAATTTGTTCTTATTAATGTTACTCAACATATTGTTGGTCATCATTCTATTTGTTATTCTCATCCATAAACCTCCTGAATTTTCTTCAGAAACGAAAATTTATATAAAACTATACACCCATATAGTTAATCAACCGATCATAAATTTCATCCATAACTGAAATCACCTTTGCCGAAAGATTATAGGCATTCTGATATCTGACTAAACTCATAGCCTCTTCATCGATATCAACACCGGATACTGACAAACGCTGGTTTTCTATGGTTTTTAGGATATTGTCCTGACTCTGTGAAAAATTATTGGCCTTTGTCGTATCAATTCCGATTTCTGCAACCAGGGTTTGTATGAAACTTCCGGGTGGTCCCTGTTTAAACATATTTTTGTCCGTTTTTAGTGCAATCAAGCGACTGATAACATCATTGTTTTCTGATCCATTGATTACACTGGTAGATGCTGCCAATCGATTTGGATCCAAAAGAAGTTGCGAACTTACTGTAAAATTCTCAGCGGTCATAAAGTAATAGGATCCATACAAAGGTTGATTTGCAGGAATATCTTCCTTATATCCCCCGGTTTGAGAATTGAAGGTATCAAAATCATAGTATTCATAATCATCCGAATCTTCATAAGGACCAAAAACGTAATCCCTTCCATTCACCTTATGGCTTGCACTGAAAAAATCAATTCCTGACTCTCCCAATAAATCCTGACCCTTTCTATGTTCCTCATTAAACCTCATAGCATAGGTACGAAGAAATCCATTCATTTGAGCCATATAATAAGGAATTCCCTTATAATTTATGCTCTCCCCTATGGATGCCGGTACATCCAAGGCATCCACTACTACTGAACCCTCAATTTCAAATGTGTAAATAAATTTACCACTAGCATCCTTTGTCACTTCAAATCCAGTATAGGTATATTCATGATTACCAATGGTAATCTTTCCTGTCTCAGGTATATTTAAATCCACCACAGAATTGATGGAAGTATCAGACATAGTAATATGGGTATCCCCTGCCTCTGCATATACCGTACCTTTTAGGTTGGCCAGATTATTGCCATCCCTAACTTCAAATAATGCCTGCAGTGTTCCACCCACGGTAGGAGCAATAGCATCAAATTTTTGCCCATCATACCATGTAATATCATAGAGACCATCAATATCATTTTGATTAATTTTTTCTTCCCTAGGAACCACTTTCAAACTGCTATAATTTCCACCATCAACTAAGGTACGTCCATTTACTTTTACCACATAACTGGTAACACCAATCCCCGCACCGACCTTTTTCTCAGTTACTGATACATTGACGATTTCTGTTAGTTCATCAATCAATAAGGCTCTTTGATCTCGTAAATCATTGGCATTGCTTCCCCCCACCTCCAAGGTGTTGATTTGCTTGGTCAAAGCCGCTATTTGTTGAGCCGTAGAATTAATTTGATCCACCTTGTTTTTAATTTCAAAATTACATTCTTCCTGGGTGGCTTTTAAATTCTCAGACATGGAATTAAAATATTCCGTAAAACTTTTTGCAAAGTTTATCATCTGAGTTCTTACGGTTAAATTCGCCGGATTCTTCTGTAATTCCTGTAAGGTATCATACATAGAATTAAAGGTTGTAGTGAAACCTTCCAAATTCAACTCATTAAAATAATTCTCAATCTCAGTCATGTAATAAGCCTTTGCTGAATATTCACCGAACAAGGTATTGTTGTTCCAGTATTTGAGATCATAATAACTGTCTCTTAGTTGACTAACCTTTGAAATATCAACTCCAGAACCTGCCATTCCATAGGAAGAGTGCATCGCCAGTGCTTTCCCTGCCTTCTGTTCGATAACCTGCCTACTATAACCTGGAGTTTCTGCATTGGTAATATTATGTGCCGTTGTATCTAAGGCTGCCTGATATGCATAAAGTCCTGTTTTCCCTATATTTAAACCAAAAAATGTTGATGCCATACTCCCTATCACCTCTTTTGTTGTCTTGCTTATCACCAATCGAAAGCTTTTTTATTATCTGTTGAAACATCTATTATAACCTGGTAACGATATGTTCCAACATTTCGTTTACCACATTGATGTATCGTGCTGCTGCATTATAGGAATGCTGATATTTAATTAAATTGGTAAGCTCCTCGTCTGAGGATACCCCAGTAACTTGCGTCCTCTGATTATCAATACTCTCTACCATGGAGGCCTGATTGCTACTAATGGTAAAATACTGCTCACCCCGATTGGCTATTTCTGATATAAACGAAGTATAATAATCGCTAAAATTGTTCTGTGTTAAAGTATTCGGAGATAATGTTGAAAATGGCTCCTGCCACTTTGTCAATAATTTTTTAGCCGTTTCAATGTCATAATCACCAGAACCTGTATTACTGGACAAAGGTATCATAGAGTAATTATGTAAAATCTTCTCGTTAATCTCAATTTCACCTAAAGTAAATAAAGAATAATTATCGGAAGGATCCTCAGCAATGTAGATCCTTGCGGTAATCGTCTCAATATTGCCCTCCTCATTGATGATATCAATGGTCTCATAGTCGCTATAACGATCCATGGTTTTTCGGTTAAATAAAGCCTCACCCATGGTTTTATCAGGATCCATTCCTACTGGTGCATTTTCTTCATCCAAAATTTTTATCTTACTTCCATCTGCTAAAGTAACTTCTTTATTTGGACTTAATATATCATTAATTGTAGTTACGATTCCATGAATTAATTGATCAAACTGCGCTTGTACTGTCATTATCATGGAAGAGTTAATCTCATTATTATAATGGCTTACTGCTGCCTTGTATTCAATTTCCGTTTCAAAATCCTCTCTTCTGGGGATATCGGTATAATTTGCTTTTTTATATCCCCTGGCTGCCAGAAGTCCTTTTAGAAAGCCGACATCCGTATCATGCATGGAAGAGGGCGCTCGATCCAAATGAAATACATCGTTATTACCGTGAGCTACCCAAACTGGTTTTAGCATTTCAGAAGCTTCACTAATTCTTATGGCATCCATACGATATACCATATCTTCTGTTACAAAAGCCACTCCTTCTGCATTGACTGTTACGATACCGTCTTTATTTTCTTTATATGTAATGTTAATTATCTTTCCTAACTCATCTAGGCAAACATTCCTCTGGTCTCTTAGATCGTTGGCTCTTTCAACCCCTGTACTTTCATATTGCCTGATCTTTAAATTCAGCTTCTTGATCTCTTCCCCCAATTCATTGACACGATTTACTTGATTTTTAATCTGGGTGTTAAGATTAATCTGATATTCATATAATTGCTTTGAAATATTCTCAGCCCGTTCTATGAAGGAAACCGATGTCTGAATTAATGAGGCTCTTGCAACAATGCTATCTGGCTCCTTGGCCAGTTCTTGTAAAGAAACCCAAAACTCATCCAAGGAATTTTGAAAGGCCACTCCTTCTAATTCACCAAAAAGACTCTCTATCTCTTGTGTTGCCTGATATTGCGCTTCATAATATGCCTGCCTCCCAATTTCCTTTCGGAAGGATAAATCTAAAAAGGAATCCCTTACCTGCTTAACTGTAGCAAAATTCGCCCCCAAGCCTTGCTGCATAGAGGATATATAGGATTCCCCAATTTTCAAATAATTAAAGTCATTGATTACTACTTGTTGTCGCACAAAGCCCTTGGTGTCTACATTGGCCAAGTTGTGGGATGTGACATTCAAAGCTGCCTGGCTGACATTTAGGCCTGAAGCTCCAATATATAAACCATTAAACGAACCCATAATCTCACCTTACCTTGCCTTACTGTTTCGCATCAAACATCCCTGCCTGATAAGAATCGTTACCATATTGGGATGCTCCCCTCGTATAAGTATTATTCCCTGGTGCCATTCTGGTACTTTGGATAAAATTCATATTAAATTCTATCATCTCGAGGGATTGCTCAATTAATGTTTTGTTTCTCGCATTGATTTCAGTCAACCTACCAATCGTATTTTTTAAATTATCATGTAATGCAGATAACTTCTTTTGTTCTTCTGGCTGCTTGTCCAAAATTTGAATTAATGTGCCTAAATTTAATTGATCGGATTTCCGATTTAAAACCGTCTTAATATTCGCCATAATTTCTTCTCTTCTGCGTTCAAGGGCACGAATGCTATCCACAACGGCTTGCTCCTTGGCAGTAATTTCTTGTAGACCATTCAGGTCATTCCTAACAATGATTCTTGTTTTTTCTTCGGATACTGGTATTAAGTTTTGATATAAGTCCAATTCTTTATCTAGGACACCAATTAATTCTTCAAGTAAACTTGCCACGATTACCCTCATTTCTTATATAGATTTCTTAGATTAATTCATCAAAATACTTATGAATCAAAGCATTCGCCAACTCTTCATTACTCATCTGATACGTACCAGTAGATATCTTTTGCTTAATTTCATTGACCTTATCTTCTCTGACATCAGGGGTAGCTGTAACATATTGTTTGGCTATCTGATAGGTCTTACCTGTTTGAGAAATCTCTAAACGATCGCTAAAGCTAGCACCTGGTGTACTCGCTTGGCTTTTCACCTGATTGGTCTTATATAATTGGCTAATCTTATTAAATGCATCTATTCGCATACGTTCACCACCTATCCAAATATTTCCTTTCGATTTCTTTATTCTATACTATTTATCGGAAGATTTAAATTTTATATTAGTTTTTTCACAAATAAATTATCAACAAGATTCGCAAGAAAAATTACATCAATTTTAAACAACTTGATGAATCATCTTCCATTATAGCCTCTGCCCACCCATGACAAAAAGAAGCCGTGCATCCACAGCTTCAACCACAGATGCAACAGCTCCTTTGAATAAAATAAATTATAAAATTAACTCCAAATAAACCAGTTTAACAAATATCCACTTATTACTGCAGCCAAGGTAAAGGGCACACTAATTTTCATAAATGTCGGCGCACTCACTTCATATCCTTCCTTACGTAAGATACCGATTCCAGTGATATTAGCAGAAGCACCAATTGGAGTGAGATTTCCTCCCAAGGTTGCACCAATTAACAATCCAAAAGATCCCAATCCTTCCTCTGAAAAAGAAAAAGTCCAAAAAGCTCATCTCTGCATGGGATCCCAAAAGAATTGAAGTGGTATCACCTACTAAGGTAGCCGCTCCTTGCAGGTTCGAGGAAACTGCAATAGCAATCACACTTGGAACTGGTGATATTTTTAGTTTCTTTGCTATGGTTACAGCTACTGGAGCAACCATTAAAACTGTGGCTACATTATCCACGAAAGCAGAAATAATCCCTGCAAATAAAGCCAAGGATATAATGGCCACTTTACATTGGGTGTCTTTGCTATAATGATATCTGCTAGTTTTGAGGGCATCTTTGAGTCAATAAACAAACCTACGACACCCATGGTACCTGCAATCATCATGATAACATTCCAATCTACTGCAAAAAAACACATCACTGATAGGTAAAATTTTAAAAATCACAAAACACGCTGCTGAAGCCAGTGCGATATAAGATCGTATCTTTGGAAATGATAATAATAATATGTAAGTTAGTACAAAAAGTATAATAGCTGTTGTCTTCATAGCTTCCTCCTAGAGTATTTTTCCATCTTTGAAATTTTCGTACATTTCTTCAAAACATTATAAAGCTAATACACTTGAATTACAACTGTTATAAAATAGAAATTGTGCTGTCGTATGTAGCGCAAGTCACAACAGCACAAAAATAGTGAATTATTTATATATTTTTTCCTTGATTACTCTCAATGCCTCCTGAAGTTGATTATCTTCTTCTACCGGAATGGTGGTCATCTGCTTTAATTCATCCTTTAACTCAACTTTTACATCGGGCTCTATCCCAGTACCGTGAATATTACGCCCTTTTGGAGTGAAGTACTTTGATATGGTCAATTTTACTGCAGTGCCATCCGATAGTGGGATTACTTTTTGAACAATTCCTTTTCCAAAGCTGGTGGTACCGACGATAGTTCCTTTTTCATAATCCTGAATTGCTCCTGCAAATATTTCTGAAGCACTGGCACTATTTCCATTAATTATTACTGCCAAGGGTACATTGATTTGATCGGGATTTTTGGCCGGCTCCTCTAATCGGTTACCGTATTTATCTTCTGTATATACCAGCAATCCTTCCGGTAATAAGCGATCTAACATTTTTACTACCCCAGATAATAATCCTCCCGGATTATTACGAACATCGACTACCAATCCTTGCATCCCGGCCTTTTCCAATTCAGTAACCGCCCTATCGAATTGATTAACAGTTACCTCATCAAATTCCAATATGGTAATAAGGCCAATCTTATCATCTAGCATCTTATATTCTACCGTAGGCACTTTAATTTCCCGACGTACAATATTAAGTTCTATCGGTTCTGAAACATTCTCACGTATTACCGTAATATTGACTGAGGTACCCTCTTTTCCCTTCATACGACTTACTACTTCTGATAAATCAACTCCGGTTACTTCCTCATCTTCTACTTTATAGAGAATATCCCCTGGCAAAAGACCTGCTTCATGCGCTGGACTGGATTCAAATGGCTTCACAATTGTAATAATGCCAGTTTTGGCATTCTGACTCACCGTGGTACCAATACCATGATAAACCCCAGAAGAACTTTCCATAAGAGCTTTATATTCTTCTTGGGTATAATAAGTAGAGTATGGATCTTTGAGACTTTTCATAAAGCCTTTATAGATTGCATCTGCAAATAAATTTTGATCCACTTCCTCTAAATAGTATTTGTCGATTAACAATTCTAAAAACTCAAGCTTCTCTATTATTTGGGTGTACTCCGAATTTGCCTCATTTGTATCATCCGTCTCGTCATTGATAGATTCAAACCGATCATCCTGGTTATAGCCATCTGTTTTCGTATCCATAAATAGATAGACTGCTCCCAGGATCGAGAAAATCAGTAATGCACCGCAAAGACCTGTCATTATACCAGTATAAAAATTCTTCTTCATATTGTCCTCCTATCTCCCCGATGTCTCAACTGGGCTTCGGAAGTACATTTCTCCATACATATGAATGAATAACGGTGCATAAATATCATCTATTTAAACACCG
>DUNZ01000142.1 GCA_012839085.1 Clostridiales bacterium | reverse complement strand
CTAAAGAAAGTACTAGCTTAGTTTAAAGGAATATAGTAATATGTTTTTGTTATCATGGGTACTTTAGATAGAATTAATAATGGAGATGAAGAATGAAGCAAATCAAGGTCAATGGACTGGTTGTAAATATAGAAAAAAAGCAAATCAAGAATATGTATCTTAAAGTTTTTCCCCCCAATGGTGAGCTTTTCATTACGGCTCCCAAAAGGATGTCCGAAGCAAGAATTCTAGAATTCATTCTTTCCAAAGTCGATTGGATCGAAAAGCAACAAACCAAAATAAAAAAGCAATATTCGGCACAAAAAACTTTGGAGTATGTAAAGGGAGAGAAGATTCCCTTATGGGGTAAAATGTATACCTTGGATCTAATCCCTTTCACAAGCCCCATAAGGATGTCGGATTTAAGAATAGAAAAAGACAAAGAGCGCATCCTCCTACCTGTGACAGAGGATAGTGATAGAGAGCAAAGGAAAAAATCAATGGACCTTTGGTATCGTAAGCAGATGGAGACCATGGTTCCAGATATGCTAAAAGAGTGGGAAAATCGAATTGGGGTAGAGTCTAGCTCCTGGGTGATTCGTGATATGAAGACCCGATGGGGGACTTGTAATGTAGTAAGCAGGAAAATCTGTTTAAATCTCCAACTGGCTAAAAGACCAAGGGAATGTCTAGAATATGTGATTGTTCATGAATTAGTCCATCTGTTGGAAAGTAGCCACAATCAGGTATTTAAAGACTATATGACTCAATTTCTTCCGGACTGGAAGGAACGGAAAGCCTTCCTTAATCGTGTGGTTTATTGATAATGCCAAGATAATAAGTGTTAAAATAATAAGTGCTCAAAGTAAGTGCTCAAAGTAAGTGCTCAAATAAAAGTGCTAAAATATTAAGTGCTGAAATAATAGGTGCTAAAATAATAAGTGCTAAAATAAATACCAAAATATTAAATGCTAAAATAAACAATCCCAATCCCCCCTAGGAAGTCTAGATAAGGAATTGGGATTGTTTATTTAATCTAAGGTATCATCTCTTGAACCTGTTTGGTTAGTGTTCTGCATGGAAACTCACTCATATTTTTATGCTGTGGTTTTTTGAGCCAGATTTAATCGGCGATACAAACCATCTTGTTCCAATAATTCTTTATGAGTACCTTTTTGAACAATTCTACCTTCTTCAAGAACCAATATAATATCAGCGTTCTGTATGGTAGATAAGCGGTGAGCAATTGCTACAATTGTTTTTCTTCCTGATAAATCGGCTATGGCCTTCTGAATTTCTTTTTCTGTTTCCACATCAACAGAAGCTGTAGCTTCATCCAGGATAATAATGGGAGCCTTGCGTAGGATTGCTCGGGCAATGGCTATTCTTTGTTTTTGACCACCGGATAGACGCATGCCTCGTTCTCCAACCTTGGTATCATATTGATCCGGCATTTCCATAATATTGTCATGAATTCTTGCAGCCTTGGCAGCAGCGATAATTTCATCACGATTGGCATCTGGATTGGCATAAGCGATATTTTCAGCAATGGTACCATGAAAAAGGAAAGTATCTTGTAATACAGGAGATATATTTGATCTCAGGCTTTCTAATGTTACCCCTTTAATATCATGACCATCAATTAGGACACGTCCTTTGGTTGGATCATAAAATCTGGAAATCAACTGGGTTAATGTAGTCTTACCTACACCTGTAGGACCAACCAAGGCAACCATTTGACCAGGTTTACAGGAGAAACTAATATCCTTTAGTACCGGAACTTCTTTTTCATATCCAAAATCCACGGATTCAAAGGTGATACTTCCAGAAACATTGGTAAGATCCTTTGCATCAGCTGCGTTTTCAATTTCATTGGGAGTGTCTAATATTGCCATAACTCGTTCTGCTCCTGCATAGGCATGTTCAAAGTCTTCCATTAATCTTGCCAAACCAGAGATTGGAGCATAAAACAAAGAAAGATATAAGAGGAATGCCATGATATCCGATACAGATAGATTCCCATGGTATGCTAAGATTCCTCCTACTCCCAAAACGATAATGGTTCCCAGAGAAGATAAAAATTCTACACCGGGATGGAAGATGGCACTTAATTTTAAGGCGTGTAGAATTGCCTTTGTATATCTCCCTAGATAGGAGGACACTTGTTTTTTTTCAAATTCCTCCTGACCAAAGGCTTGTATTTCCTGAATACCAGAAAAATTATCCTGTAATTTTGCATTGATCTCAGCCAAGGCCTTTTGGGATATCTTAAAATTTGGTCTTACCTTTGTAGAAAAGACCCAACCAGAAAATAAAATTAAGGGAATAGGGATACAGGTTAAAAGGGAAAGCTTTACATTGATATTTAGTAAAATAACCAGAACGCCAACTACAGTAACAATATTGGTAACCATCTCTGGTATGATATGGGCATAGAGCATTTCAAAGGTGGCGGTATCGTTTACCACCCGGCTCATTAAATCTCCAGTCTGCTTATCATGAAAAAAGCTCATAGAAAGGCTTTGAATCTTCTCATAGATTTTTGATCTCATATGTTCTACTAAGTTCCAAGCCGCTTTATGTGCCAGAAAGTTGCTGAAATAACGGAATAAAATACGTAATAAATATAATATAATTAATGCTATGGTTAAGCCCATGATTTTATCTTTGGCATTTACCGTTTCTCCTCTTTCCACAATCGAAGTCATGGAAGATAAGATCAGGGGTGCAGCCAGATTGACGATAGTCAGTGCAAAGGTTGAGAAAATAGCGATAAAATATAAGGTCTTATAACGTATTGCTTCTTTTCCAAGTCTCCATAATAGTCTCATTCGTTCTTTGTCTCCTCCTAAGTTATCATTTTATACCTTTTCTATTTTATCATGGTATTGGTGAAATGTCTTTACTTGAATGAAAAATAGTGTTCAAACACATACTATTCCTATGTGGTTATCATTATGAAGATAATATATTAATGAAGTAAGGATGTGATGCAATGAATAAATTAAAGAATTTATTTCCTCCAACATTTCAACGAGTATTTTTACGTACAGATCCCAATGTAAATGCACAAATCAGAAAACACACCATTAAAAACTTAAATATATATAAAAACTGCGATCCACAAGATATTACAGATCGGATTAGAAAATTAGATCAGGAATGGGATACGGAAAGAACTTTGGAAGTATATGCCGCAGTAATGATTTTTCTTAGTTCTTATCTTGGTGTAAAAACTCGTAAATGCTGGTTTTTGGTGACTGGGGCAATTGCTGTGTTTATGATCCAGCATGGGGTACAAGGATGGTGTCCCCTTCTTCCTTTTATAAGAAAATGGGGGGTTCGTACTGCAGAAGAAATTATGAATGAAAAAATAGTATTAAAGTGGATTCGGGGAGATTTCGACAAGGAAAACATGACCGTGGATCAGATGTTGAACATGGTGGAAAAGCAGTAAAATTGAGTAAAAAATAAAAGGTTTCAGTACACATAGTAAAGGATTGGGGGAGATCCTTTCATCAATAAACTACTAATAATATATGTATTTTATATCAAAAAAATAGGATTTAAATAAACCATAAGGGCGGTTATAATATAAACTGTGAAATGGTAAAAAAGGAACTTTCTATATGATTTCTTTAACCGAAAATGAAATAAAAATAAATAGTCGTTTTGTAGCTTTTTGATGTTTTATTGTAGTTCATATAAAAATATGGTATCTTAACTATAATATGGGCAATTCGATAATGATCGTAATGGAATGGAGGAAAAACTTTGAATCATAGATTATGGTACACAAGTCCAGCCAGCGAATGGAAAAATGGTTTACCAATTGGCACAGGAAGGCTAGCGGGAATGGTACTAGGTGGGATTGATGTAGAAAGAATTGCACTGAATCATGAATGGCTATGTGTTGGTCAAAATAAAAATAGAAAAAATGAAGATAGAAGCCACTATTTACCCAAGGTTAGAAAGTTTTTGTTAGAGGGGAGATATGAAGAAGGTACATATTTAGCCAACGAAGCTTGGGGTGGAAATGGAGGTATCAGTGACCGACCCTCCATGGAGGATTCTTATCAACCAGCAGGAGACTTCTATTTTTCCTTAGATCAAGGTGAGATAACCAATTATAAGAGAGAGTTGAATTTGGAAAGAGCCAGGGTTAAGGTGACTTATGATTCGGATGGAAAGAACATTTCTAGGACGGTCATCGGTCATCTGATTGAAGATTGTATTATTGTACGGATTTATGCTAGAGAAGAAAAAATCAGTGGAACTTTCTGGCTGGATCGCAAGGAAGATCCCCGTTGCGATACTTCCTTTGATTTGGGTAATGCAACCATTATTATGCATGGTGCCTTCCATCGGGGAATGCAATTTTGTGTAAAAGCGGATTTGAAACTACGGGGTGGTAAAATCATTCCAGTAGGAGAAAATAAGCTTAGAGTAGAAGATGCCCTTGAGATTTTAGCTTTTATTAATATCGGTACTGATGTTAAGGGTGAAACACCACTAGAGGAATGCAGAAGACATCCTCTCCCAGTAAAGACTTGGGAGCGTTTATATAAGGAAAATATTATTGAACATGAAAAGAATTATGGTAGATTGCACCTAACAATATATGAAGAAGAACCGGATCTTCCAACCAATGAACGGATTAAAGCATACCGAGATGGAGCCGATGATGTTACCTTGCCGGTCTTGTATTTTAATTATGGAAGGTATCTACTATGTGCCTCCTCAGCCAATGGTGAGTTGCCAGCTAACTTACAGGGAAAATGGAATGAAGAATTAGTTCCACCATGGGATTGCGACTATCATTATGATGTCAACCTACAAATGAATTACTGGCCGGCGGAGAATGGTCATCTGGAAGAGTATACGGAAGCATTAATCAAATACTTAGAAAAAATGATTCCCTATGGAAGGGATGCAGCCAAGAAACTTTTTGGTTGTAATGGAATATGGCTTCCTTTATCTTCTGATGTATGGGGATGTGCTACACCGGAAACCTATGGTTGGTCTGTTTGGGTTGGTGTTGCCGCTTGGCTGGCACAGCATATGTGGTGGCATTACGAATATGGGCAAGATTTAGAGTTTTTAGAAGAGCGGGCATATCCATTTATTAAGGAAGTAGCTGCATTTTATGAAGACTTTTTAATAAAAGATGAGAATGGTATCTATCAGGTGGTTCCTTCACAATCACCGGAGAATCGCTTTGTAGGTGGTGGAGATTTTCCAGTAACCATTTGTGTTTCTTCCTCCATAGATATTCAATTAATCATGGATCTATTATCCCATGCAATCCGTGCTGCAAAGATTTTAAAAGTGGATGAAAACAAGCAAGAAATTTGGCAGGAAATTTTGGATTATCTTCCTCCACTCAAAATCGGAAGTAAAGGACAATTGTTGGAGTGGAATGAAGAATTTGAAGAGGTAGAACCCAATCATCGCCATTTCTCCCACTTGTTTGGAGTATTCCCAGGAGAGCAAATCGATCCCGAAAGAACTCCGGAATTATTTAAAGCAGCCAGAGTTTCCTTGGATTTAAGGCTTGCAGCAGGAGGTGGCCATACAGGATGGAGCCGTGCTTGGGTGGCTTGTTTGTATGCAAGATTTGGTGAAGGGGATTTGGCCTGGGAACATATACGGGCATTAATTGGTGATTTTGCAACAGAGAGTTTATTAGATATCATAGACCAACCCAATGCTTTTCAAATTGATGGTAACTTTGGGGGAACAGCTGCAATTCTTGAGATGCTCCTACAAAGTTATTATGAAGAATTAAATTTCCTTCCTGCCTTACCCAGTGGATGGAAAAATGGTAAAATTATTGGTATGAGAGCCAGAGGTGGTTTTACCGTAGATATGGAATGGTCAGAAGGTAAATTAACAAAGGCAAGGATTCTATCCGTAAGAGATAGAAATTGTGTGATTCTAACGAAAAGTAATCAAACATATTGCATCCGGGATAGTTGGGGTAACGTTTTGGATTATCGTATGGAGGGGAATAAACTGATTTTCCATATGATAAGAGATCGGATGTATTTTGTAACGGTAGAATAATATTTGGACTAGTTGGTAAACACATAATTATGGGGGTTGCAAATGAAAAACAATAAAAATAGGATGGTATCCATGCGAAAGTACATAGCAAATCATAGTATGGTTTTGATACACTTTTTATGTGTAATGATTCCCTTAATATTTCTTACAGCCTATATAAAATATGGGGCCAATCAAATTGTTTTAAAACAATATATGAAAGATGAAATTGCTTCCTTAACTTTCATCCTAGATCAAATGAAAGAAGAGGAAAATGAATTTTCTAAGATACTGGCTTTTCGAAATCATGAGACTATGGTATTTGAAGATGGGAAGGTCATTGCTTCGAATAAAGATACCAGGGATGTAAGTGAAATTATCGAGTTATTTGAGAGCTTGGATGGGAAGGCAGAGAGCCGGACGTTTAATTATCAGGGTAAGGAATCGATCTTTACAGCGGTTAAAGAAGATCCTAGCTCGGATCGTATCCTGGTAAGTATTCAACCATATCAGGATTTGAAAGCTCAAATGAAAGAGCAAAACAGGACAGAGTTTCCTATTATATTTATATGTATTCTTATCTCAATGAGTGTCATTACTATTTTTACAATGTACTATAGAAGTCGTTTGAATGCCTTTAAAATCCATATGCATAAGGTGGCAGATGGGGATTTTAATAGTATAAAGAAAGTAAATCAATATGATGTAATCGGTGAATTGTATGATGATTTAAATAAATTGATTGAAAGTATACAGCATCTTGTGGCAACTGTTTATGAAGAGCAAGTGCAAAAGGAAAAATTAAATAGTCGGCAAAAAGACGTGGAATTCAAAATGCTTGCGAGCCAAATTAATCCCCACTTTCTATATAATACTTTGGAAACAATTCGCATGAAGGCAAGATTTAATGGACAAAAAGAGATTGAAGAATTAGTGAAAATGCTTGCTAAAATCATGCGGAGAAATATTCAAGTTGGGGACAATCTGGTTACTTTAAAATCCGAATTGGAACTGGTTGAATACTATCTTAAGATTCAACAATATCGTTTTGGAGAACGTATTAACTTTTATATTGATTTAAAATGTGATATCGAGGATTTGAAAATTATGCCACTAATCATTCAGCCTCTGGTGGAAAATGCCTTTGTTCATGGTTTGGAAACCAAAGAGGGGAAGGGTGAAATTCGTATTTTAGTAGAACGTAATGATCGATTACGGATCCATATTATCGATAATGGGGTCGGTATGTCCAAGGATAAACTAAAAGAGATTAAAGAGAGTTTGGATGATTCTAGTAGGCTTGACCGGAATAATATTGGACTATGTAATGTAAATCAGAGGATAAAATTACTCTATGGCAATGAGTATGGAATCTATATTGATAGTCAGGAGGATCAAGGTACTACGGTTGTAATTGAACTTCCAGAAGATATGAGACAATAAGGATTCCATTTTATCTTAGCGAACTTCGGCTTATATATGCAAGAGGATCAGTAAGCTTATTTAATAATTTAGCCGTAGAAGGGAGCATGATATGTATCAATTGATGATCATTGATGATGAACCTGTTGTCCGTGCAGGAATAAAATACTTAATTGATTGGGAAGATTATGATTTTGAGATATGTTCAGAGGGCATCGATGGCAGGGATGGATTAAGAAAGATATTGGTCTATCAGCCAGATTTGGTTCTGGTAGATTTAAAAATGCCTGGACTGAGTGGTATCGAATTGATTAGAGAAGCAAGAAAAGAAGGTTTTGAAGGTAAGTTTATTATTCTTACGGGATATTCCGATCTTGATTTTGCAAAATCGGCAGTTTCTCTTGGAGTTAGAGCATATCTTTTAAAACCCATCGATGAGGATGAACTAATAGATAATATCAAAGAGGTTCAGGCAGAGTTAGATGCGAAAAAGAATCTAGATGACTATTTTACAATTAGTGAATTAAAGGAAAGACAGGATGTATTGCGAAGAATACTCCTACCATTACAGGATAAAGAAGCAATACGAAAGGAAATTAAACGGTATGGAATGGATTTCAAATACCAGAGTTTTTGTATCGCAATTATTGCGTCTAAAGATGGTTGGGGATCTTTGGATGAAGTAGAGAAAGCTACTATGATGGAACTTTTACAGAAAGGACTTCTCCATACCGATAAAATTTTAGTGGAGGATGAGTTGGTTCTCATTATTAAGGGATATCATCTACATGAGATATATTATCATCTTAAACAAAACTATAAGGATCTTAAAAATCAGTATGGAAGTTCATTTACCATGGCTATAGGTAATAATATTTCCAATTGGGAAGATTTGAGCTATTCCTATGTTTGTTTAAAAAAATTATTAGATCGTTCCAAACAACCTTCGAATAATATTATTATGAGTGAAGACATAAAAAATTTATAAATTTTAATCTCCATTTAAAAAGATATAAAATCCAATTGATAAATTTAATCATATATAAGTGAAAAATTTATAACTTAATCATCATTTAAAATGTAATATTTACAGATTAATCAATGTTTCAAAATGTAATATTTACTGATTAATCAATGTTTCAAAATGTAAATATTACAAATTAATCAATAAATGATTATAAGGCATTGTTGTTACTAGAATCAAACTATGAAAGGAGTCATTCAATGAAATTTAGTAATGGATGTTGGTTGCAAAAAGAAGGATGTGAGGTTTTTTCTCCTGCGGAAGTATATTTTACGAAACTGGAGAAAGATCAGGTGGTACTATGTGCACCTACACACAAAATCAATCATAGGGGAGATACTCTGGGAGGAGTTAACCTGACCATTAAAATCTCTGCACCTATGCCGGAAGTATTAAGAATACAGACCTATCATTACATGGGTGTCAGAAAAAAAACACCAGACTTTGAGTTGAATTGCGGAAAGTCGGATCTACTTAAGGTGGATGATGGAGAGGAACTACTGGTAATTCAAAATGGTAGTTTAAGAGTAGAAATTAATAAAAAGAACTGGAAAATGACTTTTTATCGAGGAAATGAAAAAATCACAGATACTGCTTGGCGTGATCTAGCCTATGTGAAGACCGATTGGAGAGGGCTTGCTTATGATGATGGTGGTGAACATGATACCTACATGAGAGAACGTTTGTCTTTATCGGTTGGGGAACTGATTTATGGCCTAGGAGAGCGTTTCACCCCCTTTGTAAAAAATGGTCAGAGTGTTGATATTTGGAATGAGGACGGTGGAACATCTACCGAACAATCCTATAAAAACATTCCTTTTTATATCTCCAATAAAGGATATGGCGTATTTGTAAATCATCCAGAGAAGGTTTCCTTTGAAGTTGGTTCCGAAATGGTGAAGAAAGTACAGTTTAGCGTTCCAGGAGAAAGTCTTGATTACTTTTTAATTAACGGACCATCCATGAAGGAAGTATTAATGAGATATACCGATCTTACCGGAAAGCCTTCCTTACCACCGGCCTGGACCTTTGGTTTATGGCTATCTACCTCATTTACTACCAATTATGATGAAGAGACAGTAAATAGTTTTGTAGATGGTATGTTAGACCGGGGAATTCCTTTGAAAGTATTTCATTTTGACTGCTTCTGGATGAAAGATTTCCATTGGTCTGATTTTCTATGGGACTCAAGAGTCTTCCCTGATCCAGAAGGTATGTTAAAACGCTTAAAGGCAAAAGGACTGAAAATTTGTGTTTGGATCAATAGTTACATAGGACAAGAATCTTCTTTATTCCAAGAGGGAGTGGAAAAAGGTTACTTTATTAAGAGACCGAACCAAGATGTATGGCAGTGGGATATGTGGCAGCCTGGAATGGCCATTGTAGACTTTACAAATCCCGAAGCAGCAGAGTGGTATGCATCAAAACTAGAAATTCTTCTTGATATGGGTGTTGACTGTTTCAAGACCGATTTTGGTGAAAGAATTCCTACGGATTGTGTTTATTATGACGGTTCTGATCCATATAAAATGCATAACTACTATAGTTACTTATATAACAAAACGGTTTTTGAATTATTGGAAAGAAAAAGAGGAAAGAATGAGGCAGTATTGTTTGCCAGAAGCGCAACAGCTGGTGGACAGAAATTCCCCGTGCATTGGGGCGGTGACTGCTGGTCTGATTATGAATCCATGGCAGAGAGTCTCCGTGGTGGTTTGTCCTTAACGATGTCTGGTTTTGGCTATTGGAGTCATGACATTGGCGGATTTGAACACACCTCTACACCAGATGTTTATAAACGCTGGGCAGCCTTTGGACTTTTATCCACTCATTCCCGCCTCCATGGTAGCCATTCTTATCGAGTACCTTGGGCATATGATGAGGAATCCGTTGATGTGGTTCGTTTCTTTACCAAATTGAAAGCCTCCTTCATGCCATATTTATTTAGAAATTCCATTGAAACATCAGAGCTTGGAATTCCAGCGATAAGGAGTATGGTTGTAGAGTTTACTTCAGATCCTACCTGCGGCTATCTAGACAAGCAATATATGTTGGGTGATTCCCTATTAGTTGCACCGATCTTTAATGATGAGGGAATGGCTAGCTATTATCTCCCAGAAGGAAGATGGACGGACTATTTTACTGGAGAAGTGAAAGAGGGTAGCCGTTGGTATCAAGAAAAACATGGTTACTTAAGTATTCCTCTAATGGTAAAAGAGAATAGCCTTTTGGCAATCGGAGCAAGGGATGATGATGCTGTCTATGACTATGCAGACGGTGTAATCCTAAAGGCTTATGAATTAATGGATGGAACTCCCTCTACCACAAAGGTTTATGATGAAAAAGCCAATTTAGCTGTCAAGGCAGAGATCATTAAGAAGGATAATACCATTCGAATTCGAGTGGAAAGCGATAAACCATATACGGTGGTATTGGTAAATCGCAATGATATCATCTTGGCGGAAAATGCTACATATGAAGTACAGGGTAATGATACAATTATTAGACCTGTAAAAACTGGAGAAATTATTTGTACATTAAAATAATTTAAAAGAATAAAAGACAAATTAATAGAATAAAAGATAATTAATAAAACAGGGCACCGATAATTCCCTTAGATGGTTGGGAAATATCTTGCCCTGTTTTTTAATACGCTCTATTTTTTGTAGATAGAATTAATTAATATGTGAAAGTTCAATTAAAATAATTAATTGTTTTACGCATCAACTATAAGTAATCGATGTGTTATATGGATCCGTTTTTTGTTTT
>DUNZ01000016.1 GCA_012839085.1 Clostridiales bacterium | reverse complement strand
TACCAAACACCGGAAGAAAATCAAGAAATGCAATTCCTAAGGCTAATAAAAACGAGTAATCCACTCGTAAAATTTCAAATCCCACAAACATAACAATGGTTAAGACTAGCATTATCTTAAATTGAGCCTTAAAATATCCACCAACCGCTGTTTTAAAATTATCACTAATGAGCTTCCATCCATTGGTTACTGGTTCTGGCATATTTTTTCGAATTCCATTGATTAGTTCATCTCTTCTTGCAATAAAGAAATAAGCTGATAGAATTGTAATTATTACCATAAGGAAACCTTCTGCAATTACTTTGGCAATTATACCGGCTTCACTTATAGAAGGTGGATCTATATTCTTAACAAAGTTGGTTATGGCTTCAGATATACTTAGAATTAAATTCTCAATGGTATTCTGGATATTATCGGGTAAACCTTTGGAAACGGAACGTAACCAGTCAGATACCTCCTCAAATTGTTTTCCCAGCTGATCCATGATATTTTGTAAATTAGAAATCAGACCATCGATTTCCTTAAACAAGAGAGCAATCAAAAGATAGATGCCCCCTGCTATTATGGAAATTACCACAACAATAATGATAGCTGAACTATGTTTACGTAAAATACTAACTTTATTTTCGAGGAATTTTACCATGGGGTTTGCTATCATTGCAACGATCCATCCAATAACAAATGGCATAAAAAATCCAATTAGCTTTGGCAGAACGTAAAGAATTGCAAAGGCAGCTAATATTAACATGAGAAGATTAATCAAAATCTTTATATATATTTTAGAATCCCTCATAGTTTTCCTCCAAAAATTTAGGTTTTAACACTTACAATTATAATATTGATTCCTTTATTTAGCAACAAGCATCCTAAAATTTATGCGACATCAGTAAATTTTTTATATGTTTACCTCCTTATGTAATTTTAAAATAAAGACCTTGGTTCCCTATATGGATTACTTAAAGGATCGACGAAGGATTAAAGTAAGGAAGAAAATAATTGATGCTATAATTACAATGGTAGGACCAGTGGCTGTTCCGATGTAAAAGGAAATAATAAGTCCTATAACACCTGAAAACACAGAAATAATTATAGAAAACAAATGATATTCTCTCATATTCGATGCAATATTACGGCTTGCAGCTGCTGGTAGAATTAACAAAGCATTAATAATAAGAATTCCCACCCAGCGAATAGAGAACATAACTATAATTGCTATAACAATACTAAACAGATCCTCTACCCAATTAATATTAATATTCTTACTTCTAGCCAGGGTCTCATTGATACCAGTCGCCAGTAATTTATTAAACCCTAAGAACCAAAATATCATAGTCATGATAAAAACTAGAAGCAAGGCAAGTATTTCCTTTGCATTAATACTAAGTATATCACCGACAAGCATATTAGAATACTTAGAAAAATTACCCCCTCTAGATAATATCACCAATCCCGTTGCCATACTTAGAGAGGAAAAAACAGATATGACCGTGTCTGTAGACATGGTTTTTCTTCTTTTAATATTATTTAAACATAGGGCAAACAATACAGCAAATATTAGCATGGATATATGTGTGTTTATAATGCCTAAAATTGCACCCAAAGCAATTCCTGTCAATGCAGAATGTCCTAAGGCATCAGAAAAAAAGGCCATTCGGTTATTAACAATCATAGTTCCTAAAATTCCAAACAATGGGGTGATAATAAGTATTGCAATAAGGGCATTTTTCATAAAATTATAATTTGCCCATGAAAAAGGAAGTATTAAATCAATTATTTTATATAATATTTCCATAGTCTCTCCTACTAATTCTTTAGATGGTTCCAAATATTTTTCTAAATTCCTCACTAGCTAGAACTTCATCCGGGCTACCTTCTTTTAAGATGGTTCGATCTAATAACACCACATGATCTGCATATTTTTTGACATATTCAAAGTCATGAGAAACAATAATCATAGCCAGGTCGTATCCATACTTTAACTTTCCAATATTCTCATAGAACAACCCCATACCATTTCTATCAATCCCAGAAACAGGCTCATCCAGTAAAAGAAGATTGGGTACGGGCGTGATTGCAATGGATAATAATACTCTTTGCAACTCTCCCCCAGATAAATCACAGGCTCTTTTATCTATTAGATTATGAGCATCAAATATACTAAGCCTCTCCTTAATCAACTGATACAACTTATGTTTTTTTCTAAAGAAAACGGGAGCATTACTAATATAACTTGCAAACAAATCATAAACACTCATAGGAGTGTTTTTTTCCATATTAATATGTTGTGGTACATATCCTATCTTTAAGTCCTGCATGGTTTGATTTTTCAAATCTGTAAATTCAATCTTACCTTCGTGTTTTATTTCTCCAAGGATGGACTTAATAAGGGTAGATTTTCCTGCACCATTCCTACCAATAATAACGGTAATTTTTCCGCAATGAATATGCAAATTTATGTCTTCTATAATGGCTTGCGCACCATATTTAACACTGATATTATTGATTTTGATACAGTGAAATCCACAGGCGGCATCATGCCCCTGTTCCAATATTTCATTTTTCCTATAACCTTTCATTTTTAACATAGTCTACTCCAGTCTATCCCATGGATTTTTCTATTAATGAAATTATTTTTTATTCTTTAGGAAATCACAGCTTACTACTTTGAAGTAACTAGGCCTTTCCAATCGAATAAAAAGCTAGGAAGCCCTGTTTATTGTAAGGCTTCCTTTATTACTTCTAGATTGTTTTTCATTGCTGTCAAATAAGAATCCCTTGAGCCATCACCAGTTACAGCAGAGTCAATGATGTATACAGTCGCATCGGTTTCATCCTGAATTCTCTGGGCTATGGTATCTCCAAATTGTTCCTCAATAAAAAGATATCGGATTCCTTCTTCCTTAATATGATCAACAATATCTGCAATCTCTGTAGCACTCAGTTGTGATTCGGAATCCATTTCCACGGAATAGGCTACCACAAGCCCTACTCTATCCGCCAGATAGGCAAACGCATCATGAAAGATTACTACTTCTTTATTAAGAATATTCAGATTCTTCAATTCCTCAGTAATGTCTTCATCTAGCTGAGTTACCTTTTCCATATAATTTTCAGCATTGGCTTCTATCTTAGTTATAATTTCTTCATGTTTTTCTGCTTCTAGGCTTGAATTACTTTTGACATAATCAATAAGACCATCCCTTGCATTTTCAATCTGTTTGATATAAAGCCTTGGATTTAACCAAACATGGGAATTGTATTCTATTTCATGAGATATATTTTCATGGTTTTTCTGGTCTTGCTCTTCCAGGTGATCTTCATTATGATTTTCTGTATGGTCATCATCATGCACTTTTAGATGGTTATCCTCCTGATCTGCTACATGGTCCTCATCATGATGTTCATGATGGTGATTTGATTCAAGCATCGGTATATCCTTGCTAAGATTAATCGTATTTAAATCTGGATAATTCCCTATCACTTCATCGATATATCCTTCCATGCCGCCACCATTCATGATAAACAAATCGGCAGTTGAGATAATCTTCATGTCTTGGGTGGTGAGTTGATAATCATGAAGACAACCGGTCGTACTATCGGTTAGATTTTGTACCCTAATCTCTGGTATCCCGTCCAGAATATTAGATGCTACGATAAAGGTTGGATAAAATGAGGTTACGACCTGTATCCTAGTATCATCTCTATCCTCATTATTTTCCTTGTCTAATCCCATTATAATAATTACACAAAAAATTGTAATTATCACAATTAGTCCTAATAATGCGTACAGTTTCTTTTTCATCTATATTACCTTTCTAATTGCAACTCATTTGCATTTAATAAATTATATTATAAGTATTTCCAACTGTCAACCAAATAAACTAGCCTAATACACTTATAAGCCTTACGAAAAGTATTCCTAATAGTATCAATTCTAGTTTCTATTTCATTGTGTCTTATGATCCGATCTTTTAGTGCAAGAATGTAGTCTTCCATTTGAGTTACTCCATAGGCAAGCACTTATTCTTCTATAGATTCGTTATCATGCCTATGATTCGTTTTTTACCTATGATTCGTTTTCTTGCCTATGATTTGTTTCTTACCTATGATTTGTTTCTTACCTATGATTCGTTTTTTGCCTGTTATCTTCTAAAGTTTTTTATCAACCTTGTTCATACTACTTGTGTATAGGACTAAGATGTGCTATGATTTCATTTAATAATTTTTAGCGAATTTAGGAGGCGTAAATTATGACATCAAAAAATCTTGTAAAGCTTGTAACCGCAGCATTGATGGCTGCATTATCCTGTGTAGCTACATTTTTATTACCAATTCAAATTCCATACGGTAATGGGGGCTATATTCATCCTGGTGATGCTTTCGTATTACTTTCTGGTATCATTCTTGGACCTGTTTATGGTGGCTTAGCTGCTGGTATTGGTTCTATGCTAGCGGATCTCATTGTAGGAGCTCCTCAATATGCAATAGCTACCCTAATTATCAAGGCTCTAGCTGCAATTATTGCTTCTATTACTTACCGAAAAATCAAGATACGTCCAGTTCTATTCGCTGGTATACTTGGTGGTTTCATAGTTACCATCGGTTATTTCCTTTTTGATGCTCTACTAACTGGTAATTTTTTATCTGCAGCCCTAGCCGGAATACCATTTAATTTATTACAAAATCTATTTGGAATTATATTATCATCCTTATTATTCCCCTTATTAATAAAAGTACCATCCATTAAAGAAATAATGAACGATAGCAATTAAATCCTAAGGATTCAGCTACATATAAACCGCCTGAGTGAAACTCAGGCGGTTTTATCATCCTAGAACAAATAATTCTAATTGAAGTAACTCCTTAAACCACATAGATATAATATTCATTTCTTAAGAAAACCATCTCATTCATTCGGCTATGGTTTCGATTTCAGATTGCTTCTTTTTCATTTCTAATTTTCTTTCTTTTGCTTCCCTCTCCTCTTCCATGATTAGAGGTTTAGCTTTGGCATTTACGGCAATTCCAATACCCATCAAACCCCAGAATACTGGAGCTACGGTTATCGTTGAGTCATTGGTTAGGCCACAGACCATGTATCCGAAGGTACCCATCAAAATACCAAGTCCAACCTGGGCATAGTAGTTATTAAACCTTCCTCGGATATATAGAAGTACACTGGATATAAAATAAATTCCATAAAATAAGATAAATGCAATTAAGGAAATAACGCCTGTCTGTACTCCAATTTGTAGATACAAGCTATGAGGTTTCGTTAACACATTATTGGAAGGATTATTCCTACGGTAACTTACATAGTCTTGATGAGGAAATTCAAATACAAAAGTGTCTGGTCCAGAACCTAAGATAATATTGTCTTTTAATAACGGTATGGTTCTTGACCAAATGTAACCTCTACCGGATGCTAACCATTCATAATCGGTAAATATAGCAGTTTCTGCTGGAACGATCTTGTCCGGTTTGCCAAAGACATTCATATAATAATAAGTTCCATCCCCAACTTGGTTAGAGAATAACCAATCTTCTCCTTCAATCTTAACATAAAAGCTCAAATACTGACTATACATAACCGGTGCATAAGTAAAACCAGGATAACGTTCATCTTTTATGGCAAAGAATCCATCCGCCTCATTATACTCGGTTGGAACAAGATTTCCTTCTTCATCAGTTACTTTAAAACCTATGGTATTATTTTCATACTGGAACTCCATGTTAAGAACATTCCCATCATAGATGATAGAAATTCGATCATCCAAAGTCGAAATACTGGTTAGCTTATATTCTGATTTTTCAAACTCTAGTATCCCTTTTATTCTACGGATAATTAGATTATCATTGTACTTATTCACCAAAAATAAGGATCCTATTATTACAATCAATACTGGAATAAAAATATAAAATCGTTTTAGTAAATATCTCCATAGAAAGATAAATACTCCTATAAATGCTATTATGGTAACAAAGAAACCGGCCATTGAATATGATCCTATTACTGAGATAATCAATCCTACCAGTGCTAGAAGATACAGGATACTATTTACTATATTTTTGCTAAACAGTAATAAAACCAGGATTACTGGTGCTACCAAGGAAGTATAAACACCTACATAATTGGGATTATATAAGGTTAAATATACTTGTCCATTAAAATTCCCTTCAAAAGCATCTATATTAGCCCATTCACTGGTGGGAAGTATCAGCTTCTTACCAAAAGTAGTGAAAAAAAAGTCATGTCCTAAATACTGACCCAAACCTAACAAACCCAGAATCAGCACACTAATGGTAAATATTTTAAAGATTAATTTTACATCCTTTGCTGAGTTAATAAAGTAGTAAGCATAAAAGGCTACAATACAATATCCAAGAAGAGCAAATAAGGACTCAAACTGTTCTAAACTGCCTTTCAGACTATAGGAAGCATAGTCTGAAAATATAGTGGATAAAACTGCAAATAGGGCATAGATCATTAAGGGGATAAATACTGGTTTCATTGCTACTGGTTTTTTATATATGTATATTCTACATAATAAAATAATTAACATTATAACAGCGATTGCAATTAAAAACCATTGTTTATAATACAAGAAAAAATCATATTGAAAATCCGTACTCGGAAGCCCTTTAAACTGTTTAATCCTAGGATCATAAATTTTCATTCTAACAATTAAGGGAATTAAGGACATAACAAGAATAATCGGTACCACGTACCAGGGATTTGTAGCTTCTTCTAGATTTTTAACTTGATTCCTACTATTTCCATATTTATTTTGTTTTTTATTATTTTCTATCTTACTTTTTTTAACTTTATATTCCGAACTAAAATTTTTATTCGTCTTACTTTTATTATTTTGATTGTCTTGTTTCTCTTTACTTTGCTTCATTGTTCGAGTACCTTTCCCTTCTATAGAACTGGTTTACATATTCTTATATTATACACAGGAAAAGAAAATTCGGCAATATGATTTCCACAATATAGTCTGGTAAATTTCGTAATGAGTCTAAGTCAGCTTATTAGCACAGCAATACTAAACTTAACTTTTTACATTCTATACAAAGTATAGACCAAAAATTAGTATCTTATTTTAAAGCAAAAAAGGAGCTTTCGCTCCTAAGCTTGATTGCTTAAGGGAAAGCTCCTTATTTTATCTGCTAATTAGTT
>DUNZ01000141.1 GCA_012839085.1 Clostridiales bacterium | reverse complement strand
ATTTATCCTATCATAGTATAAGAGAAAAATAATGTCAATCTTAGTTGGAAAACAAACCATTTCAAGATCTTATCCCATAAATTTTTTGGATAAAGAAAGGTATTACTACGTTTATAAGGTAATTTGCTATGTTCAAATTTCATTTCTTATGATAATATTATGAAATTGGCCTATAAAACGACTTTAAACTACATCAAAGGAGATTATTAATGAAATTTGGACTAAAAGATAAAAAAAGAATTGTTGCTGTATTAATGGCAGTTATCTGCATGGGACTATCCTTATCATTTCTAATTCGTGTCGATTTCGGTACCGATCCATGCAGCACCTTAAATCTTGGTATTGCCAGTAAATTAGGAATTAGCTTTGGAACTTGGCAGGTTATTTTTAATGGAATCCTCTTTCTCTTTGTCATTCGATTTGACCGTTCCCAGATTGGCTGGGGAACCCTTGCCAATATGATTTTGGTGGGATATAGTGCAGATTTTTTCACATGGCTTTTTGACCTAATTCTTCCGGCAGACCTTTTTACCCATCTTACAGTAAGATGGATTGTACTTGTTCCAGCCTTAACCGTTTTTGTTTTTTCTGCGGCTGTTTATATGGCTGTTGAATTAGGTACCGCTCCCTATGATGCTATTGTTTTTGTTATCTCATCCAGAATAAAAAAGATTCCTTTCCGATACATCCGAATGGCCTGGGATCTGGCAGCAGCAACCATCGGATTTCTACTGGGCAGCACCGTAGGAATCGTAACCATAGCAATGGCATTTGCCTTAGGATCCGTGATTTCTATGGTAAAGAAAAAAATCAATCGCTTTTTATAATTTTAAGTTTTAACTCAATGTTTTTAATAAAGAATATCGTATACAGCAAAAGATAATTCACTAATTTTCAATAAGTACGGAGAAATGAGTATTGAATATTATTGCTAATACAAGCATAATATAGGTAAAACTATACCAATAAATAATATTGCAAAGGAGTATGTAAAATGAATGAAACACTTAAGGTAATAGCCAATCGGTATTCCTGCCGAGATTTTAAGAATGAAATGATACCCAATGATTTACTTCAAGCAATAGCCGAAGCCGGAATTCAAGCTCCAAGTGCAATGAACCGTCAGCCATGGCGAGTTATCGTGGTAAAGGATAAGGAATTAATTCAAGACATGGAAGCCGAGGGCTTATCAAATCTTGCCAACATGGAAGATAAATCTACCTATCATAGAATCATGGAACGGGGCGGAAAATTGTTCTACAACGCACCATGTATGATCCTGGTTCCCATTAATCAAGCACAGTATGAAGCAGCTTTATTGGATTGTGGAATCCTATGTCAAAACATCACCCTGGCTGCATCATCCTTAGGAATTGCCAATGTAATATGTGGACTTACTCGATTGGCTTTTAGTGGTCAGCGTGGGGAAGAATTCAGCAAACGCTTAGGCTTCCCTGAAGGTTATGTATTTGGCTGTTCCGTCCTATTAGGCTACGCTAATACAACAAAAGCACCTCACACTCCGGATCAGGATAAAATAACAATAATTGATTAATTAGTAATAAGGGGTTGCCGCTTCAGCTTTTTTAAAGGTGAAAGCGACAGCCCTATATTTTTATAACCCACTGGATTTATAACATCTCACCTACGATTCTGAACCCACTCAAAATATCATCCACCTACAATTCTGGCCCACTCAAAATATCATCCATCTACAATTCTGGCCCACTCAAAATATCATCCATCTACAATTCTGGCCCACTCAAAATAT
>DUNZ01000140.1 GCA_012839085.1 Clostridiales bacterium | reverse complement strand
TTTTTAAGTTTTCGGCAATAGCGGAAGGCTTGCTCCCCTATACTCTCCACAGAATCTGCCATTCGGACACTTTCCAAGTTCATACAGTTAGCAAAAGCTGCATGCCCTATGGATTTTACTGTATCAGGAATTACAACATGGTTCATTTCTTTAGCTAACGAAAACGCCCCTCCGGCAATATGAGTAATGCCTTTAGGTATCTCTACATAACCAGAGCAATTTTTGCCATGTACCAAGATATTATTGATAATTACCATATCAGACTTTTTAAGTTCTTCTTCCATCCAACCAGTGCCAAAGAAGGCACCATAATCACCTACAAATCGTAGTTTATCAAGACTTCCCAAGTCATAAAGATTTGAACAGTTAGCAAATGCCCTCTTACCAATTGTCTCTATGTTTTGCATAGTGTGAATAGAAGACAACTTTTCGCAGTCTCTAAATACTTCATCACCAATATAGATAACAGATTTGCTCATACTAACGCTTTGTAAATTAATGCAACCATCAAAAGCTCTTTTTTCAATTCTTGTTACGCCGTCCGGCAATATCACAGATCTTATAGTTTGATTATCTTTAAAGGCACTTCTTCCAATAACTGTTACTTCGTCAGGTACTATCACTTCTGAATTAATTCCCTTGTATTTTACCAATACACCATCCTTTATCTGAAAGTCCTTTGTCTTCTCTTCTTTGGCATAGATGATACTACTTCCAAACAAGCATGTGGCGATTATAGCCAAAGTTATATAGTAATAGAATGATCTTTTCAATGCTTACGCCCTCCCCCTTCATATTTAGTAAGTCATTGCATCAAAGACATTTTTATGGGCCATATAATAGCTTTCATCAATTTCCTTTGCATATGTAGCAAACCTACCCAATGTAAAGGAACCATCATAAACAGTGCTATTGGCTACATTATAATAATCACTTATGCTTCCTGATCTAAATCTCTTAATATTAGCTATTATATAACTAGCCATAACTTCGGCACACTTATATCGATTTTCTACCTCATAGATATCATCTGCTCCACTATCATGATTTATATAATTTCCATTACTATCGTATGAACTATGAGCAAACATATCTGAAGCTGTATGCAAAGCCATCCCGTAAATAAATAGTGCCTTATTTCTGTTATTTACTGTATTACCATTTAGTACGGTACTCCAACTTAAATTTGCCTCAAGATTGCCAGAAGAATCGTAATCATATATACCAGCATTATTACTTCTAAATAGCTTAGTTATATTATTTTTAACATTATTTGTAATATACACGGTCGGGGTTACAGTCTTCGGATCAGCTCCATTATATACCGCAGAAGCTATTTCTGTCAGATAAATATAAGCAGACATATAATTTGAATAATATTGCCAAACATTATTTGGTTTACAGCTTGTAAAACCATGCCATTCAGGATGAGTTGTCATACCCGGTATATAATTATCAGGTGCCACCGCACCAAGTTTAACAATCTTCATACCTTCTTCAGATAATGGAGTACCTGATTCCGCACTATCTTCTTCTGCCAAATCCTTGTGTTCACTACCATGCCAACTACCTACTACATAATCTACATCTGAAAATACTGGCACTTCGCTATTGTTCTCTTCAATAATATTATCGGAAAATAAATCAATAATATCAATACCTGTCAATGAACCATTATATTTCTTTTTCAATTTATTATATTGTTTTAAAGCGTTTTCATAATCTACAAGTCCAAATCCATACTCATCCATAGGTCCATACTGATTAGCACTAATATCTAATACTAAACGAATGAACTCAGCAGAGCAATTCAAATCTTTTTCCCACAAAGCGGAAGCAATTCCAACTACGTGTGGTACTGCCATACTAGTTCCGGATGATACTGAGATGCCTCCTAATGATCCTCTTGATAATATCAATTCACCAGGAGCCACTAGTTCCAGACCATCTCCAATTGCACTACCTTGACTGCGCTCTCCCTTAGAATCAACAGAACCAACCGCAATTACTTCATCGTATGCTGCTGGGTATTCAACTATTCCATTGTTCCCTGCAGCTACTATAATCAATATACCTGCATTATAGGCATCTTGTATAGCCTTATGTAGCACCTCGGAATGATTTAATGTTCCAAAACTTATATTTATAATATGTACATTCTGTTCTATTGCCCAATAAATTGCTTCTACAATGCGGCTAATTGGGGCAGATAAATTATCATCTAGTACTCTGGCAGAGTACAATTCAACATTTGGGTTAATCCCTGTAACTGGATCCCCGTTATCCTTTGCTGCTATGATACCTGCTACACTTGTTCCATGACCGCACAGATCCTCGTAGATTATGGAAATATCATTTTGATCCGTAATAAAATTCTTTCTTTCATGTACATCAATATCTGAAGTATAGTCGATACCTGAATCAATCAATGCAACTTTTACTTTATTAGAAGGATTCGTATCTGGTTTTTGTGCCTTCACCATTTGAAGATTCCATTCCATATTCGAATTCTTCGAAGACAATTTTACTGTTTTTATCTTGCGGGGCTTTTTATTTATTTTTTTATAATAATCTTTTAGTTCTTTTTTTGAACCTGTCACCCATTCATCTTTGGCAAAAGCTATTATAGAATCCGTTTTATTTTTAAATTCCTCCGCTTCTTCTAATGTAAAACTGTAAACATGTACCTTTTTTGAGCCATTTTCATTTATAATTGCTACATATTGTTGTTTATCATTAGTTGACTCAGTTCTAAATGCATTAGTTGCCATAATGATAGTAAAAGATAATGTTAGTGTCAAAAAGCTAGTAAAAAATTTTTTTAATACAATTTCTCATCGTGCATTAACCCCCTTTCTCCGTTCGCTCCCTATGCAATTGGATAAACTATAATAATATTATATTGAATATGTTTTATTCAATATTATATTATTATATTTTTTGTTATTTGTCAATTAGTACTAAAGTATTACATTTGTTTCCACTTTGGGGTGTTTAAATTATAATTTAAAATCTGTGAATGTGCTTAATAAAAATGATTGTTTATTTTCTCAAAGAGCTGCAGCTGGTAGAACTGTAGTAATAAAGCTGTATTGAACGGGCTTATGAGGGAAGATCATAAGACAGGCCACTGTTGAGTAATCTCCGCCAAAATCTTCACAAATTAACATGATTGTATATGGAGTAAAAGTAACTGAAGTAAAGTACTTTTATCAGTTAAAAATAAGGGTAAAAAATGAAAATAAAGTAGTTGTAAATTGAGATTTTGGAATGAAGATGAATGAGTGATTTTTATCCATTACTCATGTCCATTTTATTTTCTAATGAATCTATCAATCCATTGATTTATCTTAATTTCGGCCTCTCTCATTATTCCTTATCCCTTAAAACTTCTAAGCAAAAAACATGGCCCTACAGGGCTTTTTTCTCCCTATTAAACCATGTTTTCATAAAACTACTTTATTTACTTAACTTCAGACATTTGCAAAATGAAAGAAGTTTATTTGGTTTAGACACTTTTGTGTTCATCAAACAAACTCGTCCCACAATTAAAATAAACTTCTTTCACGAACACCCCTCAACCCCTTGAAAACACTAACCTGTTATTCTCTTCCATTTTTTCTTAAATTTCCTTCCCCTTTAAATCTGCACTTCTAAAGTCCTTACATTTCCTAATTTTCACCCCAAAAACCGAAAATAAAGTACTTTTAAAATGATGTTCTGGAATGAAGATGAATGAGTGGTTTTTATCCATTTCTCATGTGCATTTTCTTTTCTAATCAATCTCTCCATCCATTGATTTATCTGAACTTTAGCCTTGTATCTATTTTCTTTTCTTATTAAAAATCCTAATAAAAAACATGGCCTACAGGGCTTTCCTTGACCCTAATAAACCATGTTTCCTGCAAGAACTTTATTTTCTTCCTATCGATAATTTGCAAAATGATAGGAGTTTATTTGGTTTATACAACTTCTTCCTTCCATCACAACTCCACTCTACCCTCCAAGGCCCGAAGCAGAGTCACCTCATCAATATATTCTAGGTCACCACCGACCGGTATACCACTGGCAATCCGACTTACCTTGATTCCTGCTGGTTTGATTAGCTTACTTAAGTACATGGCCGTTGCTTCCCCCTCCAGGCTGGAATTGGTTGCTATGATAACTTCTTCAACATCTCCTTGGAGACGATGCATTAACTCCTTTAGCTTAATATCGGTTGGACCAATCCCAAGCATAGGAGAAATCGCACCATGAAGTACATGATAAACACCGTTAAATTTCCCTGTCTTTTCGTAGGCCACAAGGTCTCTTGGATTTTCTACTACCATAATTAGACCTTTGTTCCTTCCGGGAGCCGAACAAATGGGACACAGCTCCTTATCCGTTAGGGTTAGACATTCTCTACAGTACTTCAGATTGTTTTTTGCATCTGTAATCGCATTGGAAAGAGCGGTCACCTGCTCTTGTGGCATATTTATAATATGAAATGCCAAACGTTGTGCCGTCTTTACACCAATTCCCGGTAGTCTTGACAGTTCCTCTATTAATTTACTGATTTGACTACTATAATGATCCATTAGAACGGAAATCCTCCAAATCCACTTAAGCCACCGGAGATTTCGCCCATAACTTTAGCGGATTCCTCTTCCATTTTCCTTAGGGCTTCATTTGCAGCTGCAACGATTAAATCTTCCAGCATTTCTATATCATCTGGGTCTACAACTTCCTCAGAAAGCTTTACAGAAACGATTTCCTTTTTACCGGAAACCTTCACTGTTACGGCTCCACCGCCAGCACTTGCTTCCCATTCCTTTTCTTCTAGCTCTTTGGTCTTTTCCTCCATTTGTTTTTGCATTCTTTGTGCTTGTTTCATTAGATTGTTCATATTTCCAGGAATACCTCCACCTGGAAAACCGCCTCTTCTTGCCATTCTATGATCTCCTTTCAATAATTCGCATTTTCATATGTTTCAAACTCATATAAATTATATACTTAATTTTATATTTTGTATTGCTAAATTATTATCTTTTCGTACGAATATTCCATTTTCAATTAATCTTCATATTCAATGGGCATATTAATTAACTTTGACAAATCCGGAACATCCTCCATCCGTTCCTTGGTTCGGTCTACATATCTTAAACTAAGATTAACCTCTTTCTGAATTTGATTTGAGATTGTATTTTTTATTAAATCCAATTGTCCATCCCGGTCAATGAACTCCTTATCCAATGGATTGGTCACTACAATTACCAGTCCCTGATTCCCATCGACACTTAAGGTTGATGCCTGAAGGATCGATCCCAGAGCCGGTGATTTTCGCATTACCTGTGAAATTATACTTTTCCACTTTCTGGCCGCTTCCTTCAAATCCTCGGGAAGAGCTTGGGGCAATATGGTAGATTTTACAGGCTCCTCTTTTTTCTGTTCTGGAACCGTTGCCACTGTTTCTTTATAGACTGGCATAATACCATTTTCTAATTTTTCTTCCAGTAGTCTAATCCTCTCTAATATGGAATCTGGATTATTCTCCATTTGAGGTTTACATAGTTTGATTAATGCAATCTCAACCATTACCCGTTTCCTAGAAGCATAACGAATCTGGTTGGATAGCTCCGATAGGTTTTTTATATAACGTATTAACATGGACTCTTCCACCATAGAGGCTTCTTTTCTTAAAGCTTCCATGTTTTCAGAGGAAACCTCGATAATCATATCGGATACATCTTCTGTATTTTTCAGTAATAGAAGATTCCGTAGGTACCATATAAAATCAATAATAAATTGCCCTAGCTCACGGCCTCCATTTTCAATCTGCTCCAATAACTGAATGCATCCTGTTACATTTTGACTTCGTATAAACTGAAGTAATTCCGAAAAGACCATAGTGTCCACTGCACCCAGTACTTCCAGAACATTATCATAAGTCAGCTTTTTCCCTAAGTAAAAGGAAATACACTGGTCTAGCAAACTCAAGGCATCACGCATAGAGCCATCAGCTACTCTAGCCACATAACGCAGTGCCTTCTCTTCCGCCTCAATCTTTTCTTCTTCCATTAGCTCTTCCAGACGCTTAGCAATGGTATCAATACTAATCCTCTTAAAATCATACCGTTGACAGCGAGAAAGAATTGTTATTGGAATTTTATGAACTTCTGTTGTTGCTAAGATGAAAATAACATAAGAAGGAGGTTCCTCTATCGTCTTTAACAATGCATTGAAGGCTCCTGTCGAAAGCATGTGAACCTCATCAATAATATATACTTTATATCGACCCTCGGTCGGTGAATATCTCACTTCTTCTACAATTTCCCGGACATTATCCACACCATTATTGGAGGCAGCATCGATTTCTATTACATTCATAGAAGTTTGAGCTGCAATCGCCTTACACATACTACATTCGTTGCAGGGATTTCCATCAACCGGCTGCTCACAATTGACCACCTTGGCAAGTAACTTTGCAACGGTAGTCTTACCAGTACCCCTAGTTCCACAAAACAAATATGCATGACCAATTCTTCCGGCCTTTATCTGATTTTTTAAGGTAGATACAATATGTTCCTGTCCCTTTACGTCTGAAAAATGATCCGGGCGGAATTTTCTATAAAGTGCCGTATATGACATATTAATTACTCCTTTTTTCTTCAGAAGCTGCTTCTATAATCCCGATTAAAACCTCTTTAAACTTCTGATTTGTTTCCAAGAAAATATCTACCAAATCTGGATCAAATATTTTTCCTCTTCCTTCCGCTATGGTTTTTACAGCTTCTTCATGAGAAAATGCTTTCTTGTAACATCGTTTTGAAGTCAGTGCATCATACACATCAGCAATCGATAGTATTCTTGCATATAAAGGAATATCTTCCCCTTTTAAACCATTCGGATATCCATTACCATCCCAACGTTCATGATGGCAGTAGGCAATATCCCTAGCCATGTAAAGCCATCTAGAGCCACCTGTTTCTCGTATAATTTTTTCAAAGGCCATCTTTCCTAGTAAGGTATGGGTTTTCATATATTCATATTCATTATAATCTAGGGAAGAAGCTTTTCGAAGAATTTCATCACTAATACCAATTTTCCCAATATCATGAAGTGATGCCGAACGCTGCAGGCTTTTATAATCTTCCTGAGAAATCGCACCCTTATATTTGTCTCTCTTCATAACCTCATCTAATAGTATCCTAAAATATCTTGTGGTATTTATAATATGTCCACCGGTGGCTTCATCTCTAAACTCCACCAGTTGAGCAAAGCTTACAGACAAGGCATCTTGAAATTTTTCTGCCTCCGACCATCCATTTCGGTACTCCTGCAATTCAAGACAATTACTTATGCGTTTTAATAAGGTAAACTCCACAATCGGTTTTGTAACTATATCAGCAATTTCTAGTGCATTTACTTCCTGTTCTAAAGATCTATCTTTGCTTGATAGAAGCATCATCACCGGAATCCGCAAACTTATTTTACTGTCCATAATCACATTTAAGGTTGTATGATAGTCTTCACCAGAGATATCTGCTGCCAGTAAAATTAAATCAGGAGTATTTGATTTTAAATAATCTTCGAGATTTTTTCCTGAATTTATAACAGTTACTTTGTATTTTCTGCATAAAATCTTTTCTAGTTCCTGTATGATCAAAGGATCATTTTCAATTATCAGGATATGTTTCATGATGCCTCTCCTCATTAGTCTAGCATGTATCTTATATTAACTGTCATTATATCATTATAAAAAATCAAAATCAATGACTTCAAATGGCTCTCGTAAATATCAGGGGAGACCAGTAAAGAATATATATAATAGGTAGTAAGTGATTACTTATCCTCCTTCTTCATCTCAAAATGCTGATAATCCTTGGTCTTTTTCCAATCTCCACCCCAGGTAAATCCTCGCTTTATAAAGGCTTCATAACAAATGTCCCCTTTTTTAATATAATAGGGGCAATCCTTGTTTCTGTCCGTATATTCAAGACCATTTTCCGGAAGAACCACTGTTTTTCCATTCCGTTCTTTTACATAAGGATTATACTTGGGATTAATATCGATTGCCAGACCATAACTATGCAAAGATAAGTTGTCACTTCCGTCTATATTCCGATAATTGAATGCGGAGCTATTATTGTCCGCCATAGAAGCATTGTCATCGGCATCATATTCATCCACTAATACCATCTTCTCTATGGGATAGCCTTGTTCAAACAATTCTTTGAAAATGCTAACGACATCCTCAGCAATCTTTGTATTTACAATCATTTCACCAATATGGGTTAATTCATCAAACCCTTGATAAAGAACTCGAATATATCTTAAATCTTCAAAGGGAACATCGCAGTTCTCTCCATAGGATTTTCCCACAATACGATTTTTCACATCCTGGGCAATTTCCTCTGCATAAAACAAAGTCTCCCAAATTGACTTTTCAACCCCAGTCAAATCAAGGACTTTCCCAGAAGGGTAAACCCGAACTATTTCATGTATTTCTTCTATATTCGCACCCTTAGCCAGTACTTCAGAAAGATCTAGGTTATCTTGAGCAGAATCGTTAAAATCAGAACCTTTTTCCACGGCCTTTACTTCCTCCTTATTTAAATCGCTTTCATCCAAATCCTTTGCTTGAACAATTTCGCTACGATCTACATCATTCTCATTCTTTTGATTTTCTTTTACAGATTGTTTTTCGGACGGATTGTTTAATGGTTCTTGATACCCATCTTCTCTTTTACAAGAGCTTGCCAAAGAACCTATCAAAAATAATGCTAAGATTAAGTAAAGTACTTTTTGCCTCATACCCTTCCACACTACCTTTCCTTTTTAATCAATTTATCCACAAAAAGACTATATTTTCTAGTAGTATGTTCATAAGGGGTTTTATTCATCCTCTTCAATCACATGGATCTCCAGATAGTCAAAATCAATGGTCTCCATAAAATTATCTTGAGTAAATCTTGTTTTATCGTGACGTTTAAAGTCCTTGATCGTAGAATCCAGCCAAATGGGTTTGGAAAGATCAAAGCTACGACAAATCTCATCCATTGCTGCAAATATTTTTTGTGTTCTTCTTAATTCCGGGTCTTCATTACATATTACTATATCCCGTAACATTCTATTATTCTTAAATATTTTTGCCCATAACCGAAACATAGTTCTCCTCTTTTCTAATTCGCCTCCATATAAGGATTCTCTTGCAAACTGCAATCTCACATGATATAATACTTGTATTAAATCATTATATAGGAATATTGGTGAAAAGAAAAGTTAATTTATAGGTCATGAAAGATGAGTAGAAATGAGGTTAATAATGGAAGGAAAGGAACGTAGGGAAAAGTTAATAGAAATCTTAAACATGCGTACGGAACCAATCCCTGGTAGTGAGTTGGCTCGCCTTCTTGGGGTAAGCCGACAAGTAATTGTTCAGGATATCGCACTCCTTAGAGCCTCCGACATTAATATTCTCTCCTCTACCAAGGGTTATTTTCTATATCAAGCAGATTCTCCGAAACCAAGACGCTGCTTTAGAGTCAGACATACCACCGATCAGATTGAGGATGAACTTTGCACCTTCGTTGATCATGGGGGAAGAATTCTTGATGTATTGGTATGCCATCAAATCTATGGTGAGATTACTACGGAGTTAATTATACGAAATCGCCAAGATGTCTATGATTTTGTCAAGAAAATTAATGAAAAGAGGGTTGTTCCACTTAAAGAACTAACCGGAGACATTCATCACCATACCGTAGAGGCAGATACTCAGATAATTTTGAATCGTATAGAAAAAGCACTTCGAGAAAAAAATTATCTTTATGAGTAGTTTTATTTTTTATACCTTTGGTTGACAAGACAGCTGTAAAGAACGCTGTATACTCATAAGGCAAGGTCAGCTTTTCGCTTTCATTAATTCTTATTAAATGCTTCATTCGTAAGATTTCTTTTTCAAATTTAATTTTTTAACTAAGCTCATAATAAATTAAAAACATTTTACATTAGGGAGGACATATGAAAAAATTTAAAGAATATTTAAACAGAATCTTTATTGATGGTTTAAGCGGGATGGCTCTTGGTTTATTTGCAACTTTGATTATTGGTACAATTATTGTTCAAATTGCAAATTTTATCCCAGGAGAAATCGGCCATACCTTAGCACTGATAGGGAAAGCTGCATCCTCTTTAACCGGAGCAGGTATCGGTTGCGGGGTTGCATATAAGTTTAAGGAAAAACCCTTAGTTGTATTATCTGCAGCAACGGCTGGTATGGTAGGAGCATTTGCAGGTAAAATAGCTGCTGGTAGCTTTCTTCTTGAAAATGGAACCATTCAATTAATCGGTCCGGGAGAGCCTCTTGGTGCATTTATTGCAGCCTATGTAGGAATTGAGCTGGGACATTTAGTAGCAGGAAAAACAAAATTGGATATTATCGTAACCCCTTTGGTGTCGATTATTTCTGGTTCTGTAACTGGCCTACTCATTGGCCCACCAATCTCTTCATTTATGACCAGTGTTGGAGCATTAATTGAATTTGGAACCCATCGAGAACCCTTCCTTATGGGAATCATAGTATCTGTCTTGATGGGAATGATTCTTACCCTTCCTATTAGCTCAGCTGCTGTTGCTATGGCTTTAGGTCTTACTGGCCTTTCTGCTGGAGCGGCAACGGTAGGATGCTGTGCAAATATGATTGGCTTTGCAGTTGCAAGCTATCGTGAGAACAAGATGGGCGGTCTCTTGGCACAAGGAATTGGTACCAGTATGCTTCAGGTTCCTAACATTTATAAAAAACCAATTATTTGGTTGCCTGCAATCATCTCTAGTGCAATCCTAGGTCCACTATCAACTATAGTATTTAAAATGACTAATAATCCAACTGGTGCTGGCATGGGCACCTCTGGACTTGTTGGTCAGATTATGACCTTCCAGACCATGGCAGAAACCGAAGGTTATGTGATTGTTTTGATAAAGATAGCATTGTTACATTTTATTTTACCTGCTATTTTATCTCTTCTTGTTTCCGAATTTATGAGAAAAAAGAATTGGATCAAGCTTGGAGATATGAAATTAGACTTATAAAAGCATAGTCTTAGTTTTGGCAAGAATGCTAGCCCAAGTTTAGATTAGCTTCTTGTAAAAAGCAGTCAAATCCATAGCACAATTCTACATTAAAACTTAGACAAGAAAACAATCATATGGAAACAGAAAAAGTTTGGGCGAATTATTAATCCTATTAATAATCACCCAAACTTTTTGCTTTCGTAACCTTATCGAAGATATAGCATGGGATCTACAGTTTGGTTGTTTTCGAGAACTTGGAAGTAAAGATTGCTTCCCTCTATCACATAGTATTTTGTAGGTTCACTGATTAACCCTATTACTTCTCCTTCTCTAACAACATCCCCAACTTTAAGATCTACGTTCTTTAGTTGACCATAAACTAAACTAAAACCATTTCCAATGTCTGTAGTAATCGTTAGGCCAGATTCCGTATCATTAACAATATTCGTTACAATACCTGTTGTTGCTGCTTTTACCTCAGTATCCACCTCAGCATCTATAATAATTGCCGGGTTACATTTGTACTGCATTAAAGTTTCAAAATAAACTGTATGGTCCATACTGTAGTTCTTGATAACATTGCCGTTAACCGGCCATAGAAGACCCTTATCAGCCTGGAATGAAAGGGTTTCCTGAACAGGTGTATTATCTGCCTTTACTGTAGAGCCTGAAGTCTCAACAGTTTCTGTTTCTTGTGTTTCTTCCTCTGCATTTGCCTCTTCTACAGGATCTTTCGTTTCTGAAATATCAATACCTTCTTCCTCTTCTTCTGTATAAACATCAAACTCTAGCAGACTGTCATTATCTGCAACTTGCTGACCATCTTCCTCTTCTGTACCTGAATCGGCTACTTCGTTTTCGATTAGATTATTATCGGTAACGTCATCCGATTCTGCGTTATTATCAGCCAAATCATTGCTATCATCTCTGGCTGCTATGTTATTATCTGTATCATTTAAGTCCACAAAATTATTATTATCCTCTTCCTTTCTATCAGAAGATAATCTGGACCCAACGATTGCTACTGCAGCAATTGCTATAACACCGACAAATAATAACACATAATAACCTTTTCCTTTGAAAAATTCCATAAATCTGTTCTTTTTCATGTTATCACCTCAAACTATATTCTTCTCAGATAATAATTTATTTATACCTTTTACAGTAAATGGGTTTTACATTTTTCCGCCCACAAAATTACAAATTTATTGTTTGTATTATTAAGCTCATTTATCCTCCTTTCTGTATATTTTTAAACAACTTTTGTAATTGGCTTACACTTAATTATTGCCATCTGGAGATTTTTTTAATCGTAGTTCTCTACTTCTTGTTGACTTTTTTTACAAAAGTTATAAAATTAAAGTATGCGGATATAGTTTAATGGTAAAATTCGAGCTTCCCAAGCTTGCGTTGCGGGTTCGATTCCCGTTATCCGCTTATTAAAAAGCACCAACCTAATTTTCAAGGCTGATGCTTCTTTAATGTCACTCTTATTTAATTATTACTATCACTATCCCCTACAATCCATTCTTTTGCATAGGGAAGTTCCCGAACCCATTTACAAAAATCCAACCATTCATCCAGCTTGTGATTCTTCCGGGCATGATACATATTTTTTAGTACGGCATAATTCAAATGAACTGTCCTACGCTGGTTGTAGCTAGACGGCAGAAGCTGAATCATTTGCCACCAATCTTGTTTATCTTTCGTTTCTAGATATTTCTCTCTTACTCCATTCAAAATTGATATTAAGTTTTCAAGAACACCTAGGCTTTCACTGGTCAAGTGTTCATGAGAAAAATCATCAAGGGTAAATGTTGTGGCATGAATCTTATGCATCGTTGAACATGAATTAGCAACGGTTCCCACCTTGTAGGTGTCAAATTCTTTCCACCAATAAAGTGGTGCATTAATATCAAGGGTGACACAAATGAACCTCAAGAATTTACCGTGATCGTTTCCGGCCTTAGCAAGTCTCTTCATAAGATTTCGATCATTATCACCGATAAGCAGTGCGGATCCTTCACTATTATATGCAACCGCCTTTTGTTGAGCATCAGGGTCATTCACCCAAGCAGTATCGCTCTTATCCCATGAATTCATAGGATTTCGCATTCCCCGAATAGCCGCTTCCCATCCATAAGTTTCTATGTTTTCAATCTTAATCATTTGTCTTTTCCCCTTTCATCGTCCAATGCTGTATGTTTATAGCAGTCTTTCATCAAACCTTATAACAACATTACTTGCAAATCTAAGACTAATATATAAATCCAATCAACATATTTTAACACTAAAATTGATAAAATGAAATACATAATTGCTTACAGCTTAATCGGTAAATTAATAATGGCTTTATTCCAGAACTTTACACCTTTTAATCTATATAAACCTAAGCTAAATGGAAGAGGATACAATTATAATCTTTCATAAAAATACTACCGCTATAAACATTTATGACACGGGCATCAATTTTCTTGGATAACCAAAAAAGAACTACGCCAAAAG
>DUNZ01000139.1 GCA_012839085.1 Clostridiales bacterium | reverse complement strand
TACAGGCAAACATATCGATTTAGCACTTCCTGTTATCGTAAGCAAAGGGATTTCATTCTTTTGAAAACCATATTTTATCGTAGGGAAGAGATGTACTTCTTTAGAAAACCATTTTTTAACGTAGGGAAGAGATGTACTTCTTTAGAAAATCATTTTTTATCGCACTTTCTAAAAAAAGTGCCCCTGGTCGTAATATACCCCCTTCTAGTAGACAAGTAAAATACAAAACTTGTTTACTTAGGAAAGGAACATATTATGAGGGGACACTCATTTTATTCATGTTTATTTTTTAATTATATTTTTATAGTATCAAATTTATATTTTTTGGATCCTTTTGGAATAGATTCTCCATTCATTTAATTTCCTCTAAACAAACACCATGAACCCTAAGTTTACTCCTTATATGATTGACAATATAATTTCATATGCTATTGGCACAAGGATTGCGGGAAGCAGATTCCCACAGCGTATCTTCTTACCAAAAATCATATTGAAACCGATTCCAAAGATTAAAACCGAACCAATGAAGGATAAGTTCAAAATCAGTTGATCACTTAGATATGGCTCTATGTACTTGGCAGATAAGGTAATAAGCCCCTGATAGATTCCTACAGGCAATATGGAGAAAAAGACCCCAATACCTAAGGTTGAGGCAAAGAACACTGCTACCACACCGTCAATAACCCCTTTCGCTAGCAACGTGGAGGGATCACCAACCAAGCCATCCTCTAAGGAGCCAATGATTGCCATGGCACCAACACAGAATAATAAGGAACTGTTTACAAAACCCTCTACAAAACCTCGTCCCTTATCTCCTTTTACTTTGAGGGAATTTTTAAGTTTTTCTCCGATTCGGTCTAATTTATCTTCGATATTAAATAATTCTCCAAGAAAAGCACCCATTGCCAAGGAAACAATCATTAACATTACGTTTCTTGTGTCCAGCTGATTGTCTTTTATAACAAAGAGCCCTTGCAGGGCTCCACTAATACCAATAAACATAACCGCTAGACCCAGGGCATTCATTATGGTTTCCTGGTAACGCTGTTTCAGCCTGCCCTTGATGATCATTCCTGAGCTTGCACCAATTAAAATCAATATCATATTCCCTATTGTTCCGAAACCCACCATAGCCTTACTAGCCATAGCTTATCAAGCATTTGCATCTATAAGCTATGGCTTCCTCCTTGTAAAGTAATATAACAATAAAACTTTTTAACTTTTTAAATAATATCTATTAATATCTATTCAAATAATATCTATTCCAAACTTTCTGCTAATCGAATCAATACATGAAAACCATCACAAATATTAAGCAAAGACAACTATACCAGACCGGTTGTCCTTTCCACCTCACGAAGCGCTAAAATAGTACGTTCAATCAAATCATCCAAATCCCAAGCTAACATTTCTGCACCATTGCGAATGACTTCTCTCGAACATCCAGCAGCAAATTTGGGGGTTTTGAATTTCTTTTTTACTGAGCTTAATTCAAGATCCATGGTACTTTTGGAAGGACGCATAATGGCTACCGCTCCAATAAGTCCAGTTAATTCATCCACAGCATAAAGTAGCTTTTCCATCTCATGTTCTGGTTTGATATCTACGCAGATGCCATATCCATGGCTTGCTGTTGCCCGAATTAATCTCTCGTCCAAGCCCCGCTCTCTCATGATCTCTTGAGATTTCTTACAGTGTTCTTCTGGATACATACCAAAGTCCAAATCATGGAGCAGGCCAACGATACCCCAAAATTCAATCTCATCCTCATAACCTAGTTCTTTTGCAAAATGTTTCATTACTGCTTCTACGATCCTAGCATGCTTTAAATGAAATTCTTCCTTGTTAAATTCTGTAAGGAGTTCCCAGGCCTCTTCTCTTGAAGGCATCTTACCCATTTCTATCATCCTTTCCTGTATATTCATGTAACTGGCTTATCCACATTATGTTACATCTTCCATGGAAACTAAGCCTGTCCTTACATCTTAATACAAAAAAGTTAAAATGTTAAGTATATTTATGCATAATTATTTATTATATTATTTTTTTGATTTTTTTGATTACTTATTTAATTATATTTAATTTTTAAAGTATCTCGCCCAAATCTTTAATTACCTCTCCGGCAATGATTAAGCCGGCAACGGAAGGGACAAAGGACACACTTCCTGGAATTTGCCTTTTTTCCGTACATTTTCTCACGGTTCCAGGAGGACATATACAATTACTCTTGCAACTAATTGACATATCTTCCAGGGGTTTTCTCGCAGGTTCAGTGGAATACACTACTTTTAGTTTTTTAACTCCCCTTACCTTTAGTTCTTTTCGCATGACTTTGGCCAGAGGGCACATGGAAGTTTTGTAGATATCCGTCACTGCAAATTTCGTTGGATCTAGTTTGTTTCCAGCTCCCATACAACTGATAATTGGAACATTCACTTTCTGAGCCTGCAGTACCAATTCAATCTTTGCGGAAACGGTATCAATAGCATCTACTACATAAGAATACTTTGAAAAATCAAATTCATCCGCATTCTCTGGCATGAAAAAACATTGATGGGTATTAACTTCTGCTTTGGGGTTGATTTCTAAAATTCTTTCCTTCATGACATCAACCTTGTATTCCCCAATTGTTTTTCTGGTAGCAATAATCTGTCTATTGATATTGGTAAGACAAACCTTATCATCATCAATTAAATCAAAATGGCCTACTCCACTTCTTGCTAAAGCTTCCACGGTATAGCCACCTACCCCGCCGATTCCAAATACAGCGACCCGGGCATTACTTAATTTATCCATTGCCTCTTTTCCAAGGAGCAACTCCGTTCTAGAAAACTGGTTTAACATTAATTTCTCCCCTTTGTATCATAATCATCTAGAAAATTATACTTCATATTTTTGTCATGATATCCGATTATGGTAGTTAAGTTGACATCATGAACACTACGGAAAATATTCATCTCAATATTGGGATTAATTTGACGGAACTTTTTAATCAAAACCTTCATTTCCTGACGTTTTGAACCTCCCCCGCCATTATCACACAGGGTACAGTTTTCTGTCAAACGACAGGCACATTGGATAAATTGCAAATCATGATATCTCATCCAAGTAATGATATCCGCTTCCTTTATCAAATACATGGGACGAATTAACTGCATTCCAGGATGATTTGTACTATGAAGCTTTGGCATCATGGTCTGAATCTGTCCACCATATAACATTCCCAACAATATGGTCTCGATAACATCATCAAAATGATGGCCTAGAGCAATCTTATTGCATCCCAAAGCTTGAGCCTTCTTATAAAGGTAACCCCTTCTCATTCTTGCACATAAATAACAAGGGGATTGATCCACTTGTGCAACCGTATCATAAATCTGGGTATCAAAAATAGTAATTGGAATATTTAATAGCTTGGCATTATTGATAATGGTTTGTCTGTTAATCTCATTGTAGCCGGGATCCATTACCAAAAACACTAATTCAAAGGGAATCTTACCGTGTCTTTGCAACTCTTGCATTAATTTTGCCAAAAGTATGGAATCCTTGCCTCCAGAGATACATACCGCTATCTTATCTCCCTCTTGAATCAGTTGATAATCATTAATACCCCGGATGAATTTTCTCCATAATGGTTTTCTATATCTTGTTATAATGCTTCTTTCAATTTCTTGATAACGTTCCATGTTTTTATACCACTTTCATCTCATTTTAATATTTTCATATATTTTTATATATTTTTATATTTATGTGTTTCATATTTAGTAGCTTATCCTCTATTAAGTAGGATTGATCTTGTTAACCAGCCGATCATAACAAAGGGAAAATCCAGCCAGAAACTGCTCTAATTCCTCCACCCTAGTTAAATGACTCAAACTAATTCTCCAGGAACACATGGCATTCTTTTTATCCCTGCTTACTGCATAAACTGGTCGGGAGGGGGAATTTTGAACGGAACAGGCGGATTTTGTTGAAATACAGATTCCCTCCTCTTCCAGGGCCTCCTGAAAGACATGAGCCTTTACTCCCTGAACACTAACATTGAGTATATGAGGAATGGAATAGGAAGTGCTATTTATCCGTACTTTCGGAAATTTTAATAAAGCTTCCCTTAATTCCTTATTTAACTGGTTCACATATTGATATCTTTCCTCCATTTTTCCCAAGGCTAGTTCTAAAGCCTTTTCCATAGAGGCTGCTAAGGCTAAGGTAGGGGTACCGCTACGATATAAGCTAGTACTTGTTCCCCCATGAATTAAGGGTTCTAATACTACATTTTCTTTTTTAATTAAAATTCCAGTACCATTTAAACCATAAAATTTATGAGCTGTAAGGGTCACACAATCGATATGCCCAAAATCTATGGCTACCTTTCCCACTGCCTGGGTTGCATCCACATGAAAATAGCAATTGGGATAATTTTTTAATAACTCTCCAATTTTCTCGATTTCTTGTTTCACACCCAATTCACTGTCCACATAGCAAATGGATACTAATACCGTATCCTCCCTAAGTAGTTCCTTCAAATGCTCTATATCAACCAGTCCATCCTTGGTGATATCTACCAAATCTATCTCATATCCGATCTTTTGAAGATAAGTAAGTGCCCCACTTACGGAAGGATGCTCCAAACAAGTTGAGATAATATGTTTTCCATTGGTTTTATACGCCTGTACCAGACCTTTGATGGCCAAATTATTGGCTTCGCTGGCACCGGAGGTATAAATAATTTCTGAAGCCTTTACATGTAACAAATCGGCAATGTGATCGGTGACTTCATCCATCCTTTTCTTGGCTGCTCTTCCTAGAGCATGGGAGGAATTTGGATTTCCTATATAATCGGCACTCACTTTATAAAAACAATCCAATACCTCTAAATCTACCGGGGTATTGGCTGAATAATCAAAGTATAACATTGGATTCCCTCCAATCAAAGAAACAATTCATAACAACACAAAGATAGTATCAAAAACAACTCAAATATACTATCAAAAACAACTCGAAAGTACAATAAAAAACAACCTTAAATATCAAAACAAAAATTCTATTTAATTATATTATAGCAAAAATTATCAAAGGAAGTCCCCCGCTATAATATGGGGGGAAAGCCAAAAAAGGCCTAATATTATTTGCGGGGGATACCTATTTCTGTATTATAAATATTATATCCTACTATGTCAATAGATTATCTATAGTAGTGAAAATATAATTTCTAGAGAAGTCAAAATTTTTGTGACCCAGTCAAAAAAATATGCTCGTCTGATGAATGCCATTGTCTTTTATACGAAGCAACATCTTTGAATTTAAATTCACTTTCTATTTCATTTTTAAATTTAAGTATCTTCTTTTGTATATTGTTGTATCTATTTTCCTATCTATAAAATAATTTTTCCATTTCTTTATAGCTAATGAATCGTTTTCCTCTTAATTCATGGTGTATGGCTAAAGGAAAACAATAAAAAAAGACTGCCTTAATTATCCTTTTATGGATTTCATTAAGGCAGTCAGTAATTCCTTTTACATTCAAATCTTAGAGTAAGTATCCTATTTTACTTCTTCGAAGTCTTCCTTACCAACACCGCATAAGGGGCAAACCCAATCTTCAGGAACGTCCTCCCACTTTGTACCAGGAGCTACACCACTATCTGGATCGCCTAATTCTTCATCATAAATATAACCACATACTGTACATTCAAATTTTTTCATAATAAACCTCCATCTTTTATTAGATAAGTATTGCCATATGGTTACAGATTTATCTATACCACATATTAGCAACTTGAGTTTCCGTACTTTTATCCACAAGCCCTTGTTTTGCTGGATTTATTATAAACAACTTTCAGAAAACACCCAAAATATAAGGAACTTCTCACTTTGTTATGGTAAAATTAAGGTGTCTAATC
>DUNZ01000138.1 GCA_012839085.1 Clostridiales bacterium | reverse complement strand
TTCCACAGTCACCCTATTTAACGGTAACCTTACACTTATAAGTTTTACCATAGAGTGTAGCTGTTATCACTGCTGTTCCCTTATTTTTTGCTGTTATCTTACCATAATAATTAACTGCTGCAACCGAAGGGTTGCTTGATTTCCATGTACATTTTGCATAGCTGTTCATTCTTAGTTCAAATGTTTCTCCTTTTTTTAGGGAAACCTCTTTCCTTTGCAGTTCCAGTTCCTCAACTTCCCATCCTTGATTCTGTAGATTCTTAACAAATGCTTTGTTCTTATCGCTCTTAGTTAAGTATATTTTACAAGAAGATTTAATTCTTGAAATATTTATAAGCATTTGCTTACATATATTTTCATTCATTTTCTCCGAAAAAGTGATATACTTTAATCTACGACAGTCGGAAAAAACATTACTGGATATACTTTCACATGATTCGGGAAGAGTAATATTATACAGTCTACTGCATCCTTCAAATAAACCAAACTCTAAACTTTTTAACGAATTCGATAACCTTACGTTTTTAAGTTTTCGGCAATAGCGGAAGGCTTGCTCCCCTATGCTCTCCACAGAGTCAGCCATCCGGATGCTTTCCAAGTTTATACAGTTGTCAAAAGCCGCATACCCTATGGATTTTACCGTATCCGGAATTACAACATGAGTCATTTCTTTTGTGCCAGCAAAAGCCACACCTGCTATATGAGTAATGCCTTTAGGTATCTCTACATAACCAGAGCAATTTTTGCCATATACCAAGATATTATTGATAATTACCATATCAGACTTTTTAAGTTCTTCTTCCATCCAACCAGTTCCAAAGAAGGCACCATAATCACCTACAAATCGTAGTTTATCAAAACTTCCCAAGTCATAAAGATTTGAGCAGAAAGCAAATGCCCCCATACCAATTGTCTCTACGTTTTTCATAGTATGAATAGAAGACAACTTTTCGCAGTGTCTAAATGCTTCATCACCAATATAGATAACAGATTTGCTCATACTAACGCTTTGTAAATTAATGCAACCATCAAAAGCTCTGTCTTCAATTCTTGTTACGCCGTCCGGCAATATCACAGATCTTATAGTTTGGTTATCTTTAAAGGCACTTCTTCCAATAACTGTTACTCCGTCAGGTACTATCACTTCTGAATTAATTCCCTTGTATTTTACCAATACACCATCCTTAATCTGAAAGTCCTTTGTCTTCTCTTCTTTGGCATAAATGATACTACTTCCAAACAAGCATGTGGCGATTATAGCCAAAGTTATATAGTAATAGAATGATCTTTTCAATGCTTACGTCCTCCCTCTTCATATTTAGTAAGTCATTGCATCAAAGACATTTTTATGGGCCATATAATAGCTTTCATCAATTTCCTTTGCATATGTAGCAAACCTACCCAATGTAAAGGAACCATCATAAATAGTGCTGTTGGCTACATTATAATAATCACTTATGCTTCCAGATCTAAATCTCTTAATATTAGCTATTATATAACTAGCCATAACTTCGGTACACTTATATCGATTTTCTACCACAGAGGTTTCATCTGCTCCACCATCATGGTTTATATAATTTCCATTACTATCGTATGAACTATGAGCAAACGTATCTGAAGCTGTATGCAAAGCCATCCCGTAAATAAATAGTGCCTTATTTCTGTTATTTACTGTATTACCATTTAGTACGGTACTCCAGCTATAGTTCGAACTAAAATCACCAGATGAATT
>DUNZ01000137.1 GCA_012839085.1 Clostridiales bacterium | reverse complement strand
TTGGGTCCATCTGGTAGGCAGGAACGTTTGAATTGTTGAGTAAAGAACCTTTGATAAAAGATTTTTAGCCATTTTAATATTACTTGATTCTCATATTTGCCTGCAAATGCAATTCTTGCTAAGCGATAAACCTTTTTTGGCTCAAAGCCAAAGCGAAGGATATAGTAAAGAAAGAAATCGTGTAATTCATAAGGACCTACAAAATCCTCAGTAATTTGAGACATTTCTCCATTGATTACCGGTAGTAACTCAGGACTAACTGGTGTGTCTAAAATATCCCGTAAAACATTGCTTAATGTAGGATTTTCTGATGTTTCCGCAAAATAGGAAACCATTTTTTTTACTAAAGTTTTAGGAACAGAAGCATTTACCCCGTACATGGACATATGGTCTCCATTATAGGTAGCCCAACCCAGAGCCAATTCTGACATATCCCCAGTTCCTATGACCAAGCCCTTGTATTTACCTGCTAGATCCATCAGAACCTGGGTACGCTCCCTGGCCTGAGAATTCTCATAGGTAAGATCGTGGATCTTGCTATCATGGCCGATATCTTTAAAATGCTGTAAGACCGCTTCTTTGATTGGAATTTCTAATAAGGTTACCCCAAGGCACTGGGTTAAGGTTTTGGCATTTTGATAGGTTCTGTCTGTAGTTCCAAAGCAGGGCATGGTTACCGCAATAATTCCTTCCATGGGCAATCCTAACATTTCAAAAGTTTTGCAAGTAATCAATAAGGCCAAGGTGGAATCTAAGCCTCCTGAAATTCCTATAATGGCATGCTTCAACCCTACCCGTGCTAATCTGGTTTTTAATCCCATAGACTGAATATTTATAATATCCTTACATCTTTGTTGGCAACCCAAGGCATCTGAGGGTACAAAGGGTACCGGATCAATAAATCTTGTCAATGGTATCTCAGGTAATTCATCCCCCACATCCAGAAGAGAAAAGGGGATTCGTTTATAATCCAAGCTGTTTTGGTCAAGATAGGTGTGCATTCTTCTGCGCTCACTTTTTAATTTCCCTAGGTCGATCTCCGTTTCAATCATGCCATTAATGAAGGTTTGGGATTCTTTTAGCAAAGTACCATTCTCTGCAATCATATTATGTCCAGCAAAAACCAAGTCTGTTGTAGACTCCCCTTCCCCTGCATCGGCATAGATATAGCCACAAACCAACTTTGCAGATTGGCCTTTCACCAATTCTCTACGGTAAGCATCTTTACCTGCAATTTCATCACTAGCAGATAAATTTGCGATTATCGTCGCTCCGGCGATACAATGAGAAACACTAGGAGAACTAGGAATCCACAAGTCTTCGCATATTTCAACGGCAAGAACAAAGTCTGACATATTCTGGCACTGGAATAAAATTCGGGAACCGAAATAGATCTCTTCCCCCAAAAAGTCAATCAAAACTGGCTCGTCCATTCCGGATGTAAAATATCTACCCTCGTAAAATTCCGTGTAATTTGGTATGGAAAGCTTAGGAATGAGGCCTAAAACTTTTCCATTTTGCATCACTGCTGCTGTATTATAAAGCTTCCCCCTATGTTGATAGGGAAGTCCAACCACAACCATAATATCTGAGCCAAGAGTGGATAAAGCAACCCGTTTTACTTCTTCCATGGATCTTCGAAGTAGAGTCTCTTGCAAAAACAAGTCACCACAAGTATAACCAGTGATCGACAATTCAGGAAATACAAGTAGACTAATTTTCTTTTCCTTAGCTTTATCTATATATTCGATGATTCTATCTCCATTATATTTGCAATCAGCTACCCGGATGGTAGGGGTTGCCGCTGCAACCTTAATAAAACCATGTTTCATCCTTTACCTCCTAACTTACATGAATGCTTTATTCCCTTAAAGCCCTCTTTAGCTCATTATAGAATTTATATGAAGAAAAAACAAGAAAAATAATATTTACAATCCAAAAGCACGATCTAAAAGCACGATCTAAAAGCACGATCTAAAATATAAAAAAGGCGGCTTCAAGCCGCCTTTGTCTTTTGTGATAACCCAAAATGCCGGTTCCTGCATTTTGACGCCTAGCTAAGCTAGGTGGGTAACCGCACCTAAGCTTCTGCCTTCCGCTGCAAACGGCGGCCTGGCATCCACTTAAGAATGTAGGAATCCCGTATTAAATCATGTAGGTTCAAAATAACAGGAGTATCGAACATCTCAGGAATTTCTGTAATCTTATTATAACCGAAAACACTCTCTTTTACAAGAATTATATCGGTCTTTTATTTGGTATCATTGTATAAAATTGTAAAATGTTATTCTTCAAACTCATAACAAGGAAAGGTGAATATAAATTCCGTTCCAAATCCTAGTTTTGACTTAACATCAATCTCCCCTTTATGTTTTAAGACAATTTGTTTGGCAATGGCTAATCCTAATCCAGTACCACTGGCATTTTGTCTTAAGTTCGATTTATAGAATTTTTCAAAAATATTTCCTAAATCACTTTCTTCGATACCGATTCCTTGGTCTCTTATGGACACTATAATTTTATCCGATTTAATAATTTTTATAAAAACGGATCCATTTTCATTGGAGAACTTAATAGCATTATCAAAGATAATCATAAACATCTGCTTAATCCGGTCAAAATCTCCCAGAATTACTGGCTCCATTCCCTCATGGGAAAACTCAATCCTAATATTCTTCTTTTTGGCTATTTCCCTAGCATTTCGAATAATTTCTTCCATAATTTCAAGCAAACTTATGGGCTCTTTTTCTATCGTAAAATCGGGATTTTGCATTTTGGAAAGCAGTAGCAAATCACCGACTAACCGCTCCATACTCTTACACTCAGAGAGCATACGGTCATAATATTGTCTGATTTTTTCTTCATCTCTAACAACGCCATCTACCAAGGTCTCTGTATAGGCACGCAGTACTGTAATTGGTGTACGTAATTCATGAGAAACATTTGCGAAAAAATCCAGTCTCATCTGATCAAGTTTTTTTCTTTGTATCTCGTTTTCTAACAATTTCTCAGATAAAATGTCCACAGCTTTAGATAAGTCACCAATCTCATCATCTCGTTTAATTCCTGTTTTCATCTTGTAATTGCCGGTAGCTAGTTCCAGAGCAGTTATCCTAATCCTAGATATGGGAAGTGATAGTTCCGTAGCAAATACTATTATAATGACAAATGATATGGCTAAGGCTATCACACTACTGAATATGATTAAGGATAGACTATTGTAAATAATCTCTTTCTGCCCTTCCACTTCCGATTGCAAGAGTACGGCTCCTACCACTTCATTGTTTCTTCCGATGACAGGAACCGCCATTTTTATCATTGATTTTTGATAAATATCATCATGACCGGTACGATTATCCGGCTTATTTTGAAAAGCACTGTTTAAAATCTCTTCGTACTCTACATTGTTGGCAACAATCTCCTCAAATGAAGTTGTCTCCATTTCATACATAGGATATGCGGCATGGGGATTTGCTACTGTCCAAATGTCCATTCCGGTAATTTCCTCTAAATCGATAATAAATCCTAAGAAATCCCCCGACTTTCCATAAGTAATATATTCCGATGCCTTGGAAGAAATATTATACGCTTGCTCCAATAATTTTCCCCGATTATTTTTTATGGTTGTTTCTTCATATAATCTCATGAAAATTAGACAGATTAATACGGCAGTAACTAATAACATTACCGCATAATTCAAATATAACTTAAAAAATAACCGGTTGTAAATTCGGACTTTATTTTCTCGTACTTTATTTTCCTTCGACATTGTTATCCTCTATTTCTCAGCTATTTCAAATTTATATCCCACACCCCAAATTGTCTTGATACTCCAAGAAGGATGCTCTACCTTATCTAATTTAGCTCTTAAACGCTTAATATGAGAGTCTACGGTTCGGCTATCACCGAAATAATCGAAGCCCCATAAACTATCGAGAAGATTATCTCTAGTAAACACTTTGTTTGGATTTGAAGCCAACGTCCACATTGTTTCTATTTCTTTCTTTGTAAGAGCAACTCTTTTACCACCAATATGTAGGGTATATTCATCTAAGTTTATCTCTAAGTTCTCTATGGATATGACATTCTCTGAGATCTCTTCCTTTGCTGTTCTTGTCATACGTCTCATTACTGCTCTAACTCTGGCCATGACCTCCCTGGGGCTAAAGGGTTTCACTATATAATCATCGGCTCCAATGTCTAGTCCCATGATTTTATCAAAATCTTCTCCTCTGGCAGTGATTAATATTACTGGCACATTGGATTTGCTACGTATTTTTCTACATACTTCATATCCATCTTCTTTTGGCATCATAACATCCAGCAATACGACATCGGGATTATATTGGGAAAATAGCCGAATAGCCTCTTCCCCATCACAAGCTACAATAGGTTCAAAGCCCTCCATCCTCGAATAAGTAGAAAGAATATCCGTGATATCCTGATTGTCATCAGCGATCAAAATATGCTGCTGCATTTACAAATCTCCCTTCCATGTTCTTTTCCCATTTTTCCTTCGTCATCTTCCGTTGGATTTTCTCCACTTAGTTTGGAAGAAATACTCTTCACAAGGGCAGAGTATTTTCTACTAAGTCGAACTTTTTCTTCACTTAGCGGAATATCTTCATTGGGTAGAAGTTTTCCACTAAGCTGAAGTTCCTTTCACTAAATCGGAGTTTCTCCACTGAAGATATTATATAATAAAAGGATAGTCCAAAACAAGAGCAAAAACCGCTTCTATTAAACTTTTGTAAAAAAAAGTATGGTATAATCTTGCTTATTATTAAAAATATAGAAAAACAACTGGATTCTATGGGAATATTTAATTAAAATTAACATTATGACACTTTTCTGACAAAATCATTGGATATAATAATTACAGAATTGATAGGATGTGACAAAGGAATTTCCAGATTCGGAGGGAGAGCCATGAAAACAATTAAAAAATTATCAATAAACCTTGGCTTACTTCTTTTCTTTACTTTACTCATAGCTTTTATGCCATCCATGACAACCGTTCATGCATCCGAAATTGATATGGAAAATAATTATCGATTGAACGTAACCAATGTTATTCTTGTGAATGGCAAAAGCTTACATCTTAAAGTTTTAGGTCTGAGTGATCGTGAAGAAGTTAGTTTTAAGTCCGACAACCCGGAAATTGCTTCCATAAATCAGGAGGGCTTGATAACGGCAAACCGAGTAGGGGTAACCACCATAACCGCAACCGTTAAAAATGGTACAAAAACCAAAGATTTACGTTGTGATGTTACCGTTGGACCTCCAGCTTTCAGCGTTAAGATTACTAAATCAAGAATTATATTAGGTTTAGATGAAAGCGATTTACTAAAAGTTATACTCAAGCCAAGTAACACAACAGAAGTCGCTAGATTTTCCAGTAATAATTCCAATATTGCTTCCATTAGTACTGGTGGACGTGTAACTGCAAAAAATTTAGGAATGACCTATTTGTTTGCTCTTATAGATGCCACTTATCCGGATGGAAAACGTAAGACATCGGTATGTACTATTATCGTAACCAAACCAGAGGATGCACCTTTATTAGATGCCTATTTCAATGAGCATCCTGAGCTGGATTTAATACCGTCGACGGATCTTTCATCTGCCTTAGAAGAGTTCTTTAATGGAAGCCCAGTAGAAAAAGATGCTGACACTGTTTCTCCAACCCCTGTCCCTATGGCACAATCGGAAGAAACACAAAGCAAAGGTTTAGTGGATGCTTTAGATGCATTTCTGGATGAAAGATTTAATCTTGCTGAGTTACGTTCTGCCCGAGAAGCAGCTAACTCTAGTTTAGTGAAGTAATTTCAATTAGCAGTATAATCAAAGACAAAATAACAGACATAATTATAGACCATAATGATTGACATAATAATATTTGAATAAACTTAAAAACACGCAAATCTTTTGCGTGTTTTCTTTTTCTCCTTCTTATAGTTGTACTATATCCAATATCTTATTATAATAAGTATGTACACAAATAACTAATAAACTACCACGATAAAACAATAGAAAAGAAAGGATGTAGCCTTATGAATTTTCGTTTTGCACACAATAATATTAATGTACTTGATTTAGAAAAATCCCTTGAATTTTATGATAAAGCACTGGGATTAAAAGAAACCAGAAGAATTGCCCCAGACTCCGGTGAATTTATTATCGTATATCTCGGTGATGGTACTACCAACCATTTGCTTGAATTGACCTGGCTAAGAGATTGGGATCGTCCCTACAACTTAGGAGATAATGAATTCCACTTAGCATTTATCACCGATGATTATGAGGGAGCCTATCAAAAACATAAGGAAATGGGATGTATCTGTTACGAAAACCCTGCTATGGGAATTTACTTTATCAATGATCCCGATGGATATTGGTTGGAAGTCATCCCTAATCGATAAATCCCCCTTACCTTAGTACTTTAATTTTAAATACGATGATCCTTTCGCTCATGTAAGCACACTTATACTGGAAAACACATAATCTATTAATAAAATGAGCGGATTGAGGTCATTTCTATGAGATATTATTCAACGGATGTTTTTAGAAGATCAAAAGAAAAAATTCGTATCTATCCTGCACAGATGGGTACTCAATCCTTAGGAACCCTTCGGGTACGATGCATATCCGAAGGTTTTATTCCTATCACCGACGCGGTGATAAGTATATCCTATCCCGGTGATACCACAAATATTATTGAAGAACTTACTACCAATGAAAATGGCTTAACGGATATCGTATCTTTACCGGCACCTCCGATTGACTATAGTCTGGAACCCACTCTAAATCAACCCTATTCTGTATACGATATCCGTATAAACGCTCCAGGTTTTGAAAGAGCTTTATTTTCTAATGTGGAAATTTTACCGGAAGTTCTAGCCCTTCATGAAGCTACTTTGACTCCACAAGTGTTGGAGCCTACCAGAGAAGAAGAAATCTTTGTTATTCCACCCCACACTCTATATGGTGATTATCCACCAAAAATACCAGAAAACGAGATAAAACCCACCGGTGAAACCGGAGAAATCGTACTAAGCCGAGTGGTGGTTCCTGAATATGTAATTGTCCATGATGGCCCACCGAATTCCGCAGCCAATAATTATTGGGTTCGATTTCGAGATTATATTAAAAATGTAGCATCCAGTGAAATTTATGCTACTTGGCCAGAGTCTACCATTTACGCCAATGTATTGGCAATTCTTTCCTTTACTTTAAATCGTGTCTACACCGAATGGTACCGTAATCAAGGCTATAACTTTACCATAACTTCTTCTACTGCCTATGACCACAAATGGATTAATGGAAGAAATATCTTTCAAAATATTGGTACAATCGTAGATTCCGTATTTATAAACTACCTCTCCCGTCCCAATGTACGTCAGCCCATTCTAACACAATATTGTGATGGGAACCGAACTCAATGCCCTGGATGGATGACTCAGTGGGGCTCCAAAACTTTAGGAGATCAGGGTTATAGTGCCATTCAAATTCTACGGAATTTCTATGGTGATTCAATTTATATTAATACCGCCACTGAAGTTTCTGGCGTACCTTCCTCTTGGCCTGGTACGAATCTAACCCTAGGATCCACTGGAAATAGTGTCCGGACTATTCAAGAACAATTAAATAGAATAGCCCAGGCTTATCCAGCTTTACCTATCGTTGCTGTGGATGGAATCTTTGGGCCAAGAACGGAAGAAGCTGTACGAACCTTCCAAGAAATCTTTGGTTTACCTGCCACCGGTATTGTTGATATGCCTACTTGGTTTAAAATCTCACATATTTATGTTGGGGTTACAAGAATGGCTCAATAATTATCACATCTATTTTTTAGGCTCATATTTTAATAATGAATGAATAAAAGAGGTAAATCCAATGTATTATTCCAATCGAAATAAATATAAAAAATGGGATTGGAGACCTTTCAGAGTTTTCCCCGCAGACATTGGTACGCAAAATCTCGGAAAATTACAAATCCGTTGTACAACAACTGGTTTTGCTCCAGTGGAAAATGCTAGGGTTAGCATCTCCTCTCCTTCCCAGCCAGATACCGTAATTGAAGAAGTTACAACCGATATCTCCGGACTCACTCCTGAAATTGAACTGCCCGCTCCTCCTATTGATTACAGCCTAGCTCCAGACCAAGAGCAACCCTACAGTGAATATAATATCAGAGTTACGTCTCCTGAATATCTTCCTTTACAAGTTTCCAATGCTCAAGTCTTTACAAATCTAACTGCCTATCAAGAAGCTAGTATGGTAGCGGAAGCAGACAATAAGGAAGGTGTATTATTTGTCATCCCTCCCCACACCCTCTTTGGAGACTTTCCACCGAAAATAGCCGAGCCGGAAATAAAAGAGTCAGCAGAAACCGGTGAAATTGTATTAAGCCGAGTTGTAATTCCTGAATATATTATAGTCCATGATGGTCCACCCACAGATACCTCTGCAGCAAATCATTATGTTAAATTTCAAGATTATATAAAAAATGTGGCATCTAGCGAAATTTATGCTACTTGGCCGGAAGCAACCATACAGGCAAATATTTTAGCCATCCTCTCCTTTACCTTAAACCGAGTATTTACAGAATGGTATCGAAATCAGGGATTTAATTTTACCGTTACTTCATCTACTGCTTTTGATCATAAATGGATACCCGGAAGAAATATCTTTACTAATATAAGTCTTGCTGTAGATAGTCTGTTCGTCAACTTTCTATCCAGACCTAATGTTAGACAGCCAATTCTAACGCAGTATTGTGATGGTTATAAGGTTCAATGTCCTAATTGGATGACCCAATGGGGATCCAAAGATCTCGGTGACCAAGGTTATGATGCAATCCGTATTTTGCGTCATTTTTATGGGGATTCTATCTATATTAATACTGCTCCACAGGTAGCTGGAGTTCCTGCCTCCTGGCCAGGAGCCAATCTTAATATCGGCGCATCTGGTAATAATGTTCGTATGATCCAAGAACAGCTAAATACTATAGCAGATACCTACACCGCTATTCCTAAAGTGGCCGTTACCAGCCAATATAATGAACAGACTGCAGAGGCGGTTAGAGCTTTTCAACAAGTCTTTAATATGCCAGTTACTGGAATTGTTGATTTTCCTACCTGGTATCGAATTTCAGGTATATACGTGGCAGTCACCCGGATGGCCGAGTAAACAAAAAAAGCAAAATAGTAAGCCCCTGATACAACATGGAATAGATCCTGTCATATCCAGGGGCTTATAATATTAGACTACTTTTTTACCATGGAAACTGATAAGGCTCTCGATGATCTAAGGTATCAAATTCATATCCTTTCTCACGAATCATTTCAATAATATCCGGTAAAACTCTGGCTGTTAAATCATTAATAACAGAGTCATGCATCAGAATAATGGGATAGTTATGTTGTTCTAAATCCTTTTCAATATTATGAAGGATGGAATATGCCGTTGGCTTTCCTACGGAATCATTTGCACTAACATTCCAATCATAGCAAATAAATCCCCGTCGTTCCATTTCATCCATCAGCGCCTCCTTAATCTCCTTGCTATAACCATTATTGCTTCCCCAAGGAAACCGATAAATACTAACCCGTCGCCCAGTAATTTCATAAATTTGCTGGTAAACCGTGTTAAAATCATCTAGATACCTTTCAATGGAACAATAAATCTCATTACACATATGAGAATAGGTATGTATACCAATGGTATGCCCCTCATTGGCCATCCTTCTTAAACAGGCCTCTCCTTCATCGGTTATGGCACTACCAAGAATAAAAAAAGTAGCTGGTACATCTTTTTCTTGAAGAATATCCAAGATATCAAAGGTATTATCACTGGGACCATCATCAAAGGTAAGATAAGCTATCTTTTTTCCTAGATCCATTTGTTTTGGCATTTGATAAACCGTATAAAGATCAGGATACATTTTTGTATAATCCGGTAAATCTTCTGTAATAGTCTGGCTAATCTCATCCTCTTCTTCCACCACTAATGTATTTTCCAAAATAGCTAATAATTCTACTCCCTGATATTCATACCACACTGTTTCTGCCTTGGAATTCTCTAAATCAAGTTTTTTATATAGGCTAGCTATACTTAGAATTAAAATAAGAGATATCATAAGGGCAATACCCACATTTAATTTATGATACAATAAAATTCCCTTCCTGTGATTTTCTTATAATAATCATATGCCAACCGATACAAGGAAATTGTCTGTCCTCAATGGATTTATTTTTCCCAAGCCATTCTCTTAACTTCAAGTAAGGCACTACGTATTGCGGGAACAAAAAATACCATAACTGTAACGACTGCCTCAGGTACAATATAGGAAGCATTATAGCCAAGGGAATAGAAAAGAACATTTTGATCCCCTGCATACTCAGCAAAGAATATAACTCCCGATAATACATGGCATAAAAGTCTTCCTCCCACCCCTAGGATATAGCCTTTGATAATACTGTATTTTGATTTGGCAAATAAGCCTGCAAAGCCCAGACATCCATAAGCAATTGGATAGTCTAGTAATAATTGTAGGGGATGAACTACATAGGGCTCAAGAATTAGATCTAACAGACCATAAGCAATACCGGTTAAGATACCCACTTTTGCCCCATAGAGATAGCCGATAAAACTGATAAATAACATTCCGAATAAGGTAATAGAACCACCATTGGGTAATTCAAAAAGCGGGAACATAGAGGTAACTACAGTCAAGGTAATTGCAGCTGCGGAAAAGGCCAGCTGTTTTGCATCAACCCTTTTCTTACTTCGCCCTATTATGGCCATCATAGCAAGAAATAATAGGAGTATCACTAGAAATAATACTACATTGCCTGCAGATGATGGGTAAAATCCTCCTTCCCCATCGGTGGTAACAAAGAAATCAAAAAGCTTTTGAAACATAAAAAAACCTCCTTTTTATTAGCATAGGAGGGACCACTTGAATACGCTTCCTTACGCCGGTATTACCCGGATCAAGTTGTGAGGGTCAGTGTGTTTGCACACCTCTCAGCCTGTGGCTCCCCTAGCTTTTAAATCACTATATTGAGTTACTGATAATATTAATCAATTTAGTAAGATAAGTCAATAGTTATTTCCCAGGTTACCGGTATATATTGCCTTATTTTTGACTTTAAGTCTACTTATACTAATTCAAAGGAGTGTGAGGAGGATAATAAGATGAAAAATAAAAAGGGAATTTATATGGTCGGTCTTCTATTCATCATGATATTCATGTTAACGGGATGTAAATCATCAAATACCGATTATGATTCTAATAAGAAGAATATTCATACCGATGGCAAGAAGGAAGACAAGCTTTCTATCGAAGATTTAAAGAATGAATCTGCAGAAGATCATAAGGAAGTAATTCCAGAAAATATTCCTGAAGGGACTATAGAAGATACTAATAAAGAGATTT
>DUNZ01000136.1 GCA_012839085.1 Clostridiales bacterium | reverse complement strand
TGTCACTTCCGTTCAACATTCATAGTAATATATACTATGCAGAAAAACAGAAGGTTATCTCAAATATAAGAAAACGGACAGGTAATCTAATAAAAAAAATGGGCATACTCATTAATAGAATAACAATTTAATAGAATAACAATGATGGCCAATATAAAATGATTATCATGATACATGAGACTTCTAAATAGAACAGATGAAAGATAGGAGGTATAATATGAAAGGACATATGAATACACAGATTGGTGAGATTTTAATCGACATTGATGTATTAGCTAAATATGCTGGGGCAGCTGCTGTCGAATGCTTTGGCGTAGTTGGTATGGCATCGGTGAATATGAAGGATGGCATTGTAAAACTCTTAAAGAAAGATAATTTAAGCCATGGTGTTAATGTTACACTAAACGATAATAAGATTACGATTGACCTGCATATTATAGTTTCCTATGGTGTTAGTATTTCTGCAGTCGCTGATAATCTGATAAGTAATGTGAAGTATAATGTTGAAGAATTCTCGGGTCTTGAAGTAGAAAAGATAAACATATTCGTTGAAGGAGTCAGGGTGATCGACTGATCCCGGAATTTACAACATTTAAGGAGGAAAAACCAGTGGTTGTTAAAACAATAGATGCGGTTACTTTAAAAAAGATGTTTCTTGCCGGAGCAGCTAGCCTGGAAGCAAAAAAAGAATTGATCAATGAATTAAATGTGTTCCCTGTCCCGGACGGCGATACAGGTACTAACATGACATTAACCATAATGTCTGCAGTGAGAGAAGTGAATCAGCTTGAAAATCCTACTATTGAGACGCTGGCGAAAGCTATTTCAGGTGGTTCCTTAAGAGGAGCTAGAGGTAATTCTGGAGTTATTCTATCTCAGCTATTCCGTGGATTTGCAAAGGAAATTAAAGAATATAATCAAATTAATGTAACGATTATGTCGAACGCATTCCAAAAAGCGGTTGAAACAGCATATCGTGCTGTTATGAAGCCGAAAGAAGGTACCATATTGACAGTAGCAAGAGGAGCGGCTGAGAAGGCGGCTCAATTGGTGTCAGAAACGGATGACTTAATTTTCTTCGGCCGAGAGGTGATCTCCGAAATGGAGCGTGTACTGAAGCATACACCGGAACTTCTTCCTGTATTAAAAGAGGCAGGAGTAGTGGACTCCGGTGGCCAAGGTTTGCTTGAAATCGTAAAAGGCGCTTATGACGCATTACTAGGAAAAGAAATATCTTTCGCTGGTATTTCAACAAAAGAAAGTGCAGGCACGAAAATTAATGTAGATCGTGTTGCAGCAGAGGACATTAAATTCGGTTATTGTACAGAATTTATTGTTATGGTTGAAAATGAATATACTTTAGATACCGAAAATGCTTTTAAGGGATATCTTGAATCCATCGGTGACTCTATTGTGGTTGTTTCGGATGATGACATTGTTAAAGTACATGTACATACGAACGACCCTGGATTAGCAATCCAAAAGGCGTTAACGTATGGTTCCTTAACAAGCATTAAAATCGATAATATGCGTGAAGAGCATAATGAAAAGGTAATTAAAGATGCCATGAAGGCAGCAGCTCAAAGGGAAGAAGAGAAAAAAACAGTAGAAAACAAGCCGAGAAAAAAATCAGGTTTTATCGCAGTATCCATGGGCGAAGGACTGGATGAGATATTTACTGGTCTTGGTGTTGATTATATTATTAAAGGTGGCCAAACGATGAATCCTAGTGCGGAGGATATGTTGAATGCCATTAATGAAGTGAATGCAGATAATATCTTCATTCTACCCAATAATAGTAATATAATTCTGACCGCAGATCAGGCGAAACATTTAACGGAAGATAAGAATGTTGTTGTAATCCCTTCTAAGACAATTCCACAGGGAATTACAGCAATCATTAATTATGTTTATGATAAATCCATAGAGGAAAACGTAGATCGAATGATCCAGGAGATGCAGAAAGTAAAAACTGGTCAGGTCACCTATGCAATCCGTGATACAAGTGTTGACGGTAAGGAAATCAAACAAGGTGACATTATGGGAATCGGGGATAAAACGATTCTGGCGGTAGGATCTGATGTGAAAGAAACCACTTTGGATTTAGTTCATCAGTTGACCGATGAAGATTCCGAATTAATTAGCTTATACTATGGTGAGGAAGTTAAGGAAGAAGACGCTGAAGCGTTAGCCGAAGAGATCATGGCTTCTTATCCAGATTTGGATGTTGAAGTTCATTACGGTGGTCAACCAATTTATTATTATGTATTATCAGTTGAATAAGGGAAGAGATATGGTTTGTTATAAATAGTGCAAACCAAGCGGAAGATAAAGGCGATTAGGTGGTTCGTATATTTGATTCGAGCCACTTTTTGTTTAACTAGATCAAAACAGAAAGGATGATTGATATGGAGAAGGAAGAAAATCCAAGGCCTGGGCAAATATATCGCCACAGAGAAGATAAACCTTATCAGATTATCACTATAGCTGCTGACTATCTATCAAAAGAGAAAATGGTGGTGTACCAAGAGCTATTTGGTGGCTTTCAGACTTATGTTATTCCCTACAAGGAGTATAAAAAAATCTATCTAGCAGCTGAACCAGCTGAACCTGAGGTGAATCCCACATTCGATGAGACCAATCAATGTGAGGAAACCAAGAAAAACGAAGAGTCCCTAGAAAGAGACGAGTTGCATAAAGGGAAAAACCTGAATAAAGGAGAAGAACCGCATAAAGGGAAAAACCTGAATAAAGGAGAAGAACTGCATAAAGGAGAAGAACTACATGTTTCTAATAATGGGGTTGACTCCGTTTTGATGGAGTTTTTAGATTCGGATTCCTATAGTAGCAAATTGGATATCATAACGAGTAACCGGAATCATTTAAATCATCGATTAATTGATACTATGGCAATGGCTCTGGATATTACCATAGAGGAAGGAGCTTTGGATGAAAGGATTCAAGGATTAATTCATTGCCTTCAAGCCATGTGTCGATTCGAGGGTAGGAGATTACGCTAGGTTAAAAGAAAAGGATATAAAATGATATCTTCATACATAAGTTATTGGTTTATAGATTTGTAAAGACGAGAAAAAGATAAGAGATAAGAGTCATTCATAATTTGATTACCATAATCAGTGGTTTTCAGAATGGATCTTATCTCTTTTGGTTTTTTTGTTTGGTATGTTTGATGTTTGTATTTTGTATTTGGTAATAATTTATGATATATGCTTTATAGTCTTTGCCTTTGGTATGATCTATAGATTTTAGTCATTGGTATATAGTCATTGTCTTTGGTATGATCTATAGATTTTAGTCATTGGTATATAGTCATTGTCTTTGGTATGATCTATAGATTTTAGTCAGTGGTATAAAGTCCTTACCTTTGGTATGATCTATAGATTTTAGTTAGTGGTATATAGTCTTTGTCTTTGGTATGTAGATTCAGTAAATTGTATATCGTCTATAATTTTAATCTATAGTATATTAAACAGTCTAATAATAGAAGAGCTATCTATTTGGAATAATTGTAGTTTTTGATTTACTCTAGGTTTAATCTTTTTGTAAAGATATAATTGGTAGTAAAATAATAGACACAAATCATTACAAGGTTAAAAAGAGTTATAAAGGGGAAAAGGAGTTGTGCTATTATTTTAGGATTGGAAATATCATTTTTAAATACCAATGATACAGTAAATATAAATATAGTCATTATTACTTGCATTGCTAGATAAATACATATATAGGCGCCAAAGGAAGCAATTAATCGATGTCCATTGAATAATTGTCCAATGGCAATTGAGGTATATATGGCTAGAATTTGATAAATGATATTGACTAAAATTAAAACAATGGTTTCTACGATAAATAAAGTACCGTAACCCTCCATAGCATTATTTAATCCTTTTAAAACCTGTTTGAAACTGTTCCATAATTCACTTATACTTTCTGGCCTAGCAAGTGCGATTAGTAGAGCTGCAATCACTGCCAAGATGCAAGCAATTGTCCATGTGAAAAACACTAAAAACTTCGAATGAATCAGCTGCCTTGTATGAACCGGTAGAGTGAACATAAGATAACCTTCATCGGATGTTAAGTTTTTATAAAAGCGCATTATCATTAATATAAAAGTAGCAATGATTACGGTCGCAATAGAGATAACAAAGGCAAAGGTAATTAGGATAGGAATGATTTCTAAAACCCCATGAAAGATATCTAAGCTTAATACAATCCTGTCTACTATACTTAAAATAAATAGAAGAATGAAAAGGGGTATCAGTAATCTGAATGTTGCTCTGAATTCATGTTTTATTAATTTACTTAGCATCGGAATACCTCCCTGAATAAAGAATCTATGGATTTACCCTCTTTGCTTCTGATATCATCCACCGAAGCATGCATATTTAATAGACCGTCTTTTATGAAAATCACTTCGTCTAACACTTTTTCAATATCAGCAATCAAATGGGTTGAAATAATAACGGTAGCATTTTCGTTGTAATTTGTAATAATGGTATTTAAGATATAATCTCTGGCAGCCGGATCTACTCCGCCGATTGGTTCATCCAAGCAATATAAATCCGCTTCACGGCTCATAACCAGAATTAGCTGAACCTTTTCTTTTGTTCCCTTCGAAAGACTTTTTAATTTTGCTTTGGAATTTAGATGTAGTCTTTCTAACATTTCATATGCCTTTTTCTTATCAAAGTCTTGATAAAAATCAGAAAAAAAATCGATGGTATCATCTACACGCATCCAATCGGGCAAATAAGTTCGTTCCGGAAGATAGGATACGATTTTTTTGGATTCAATTCCTGGCTGGTGTCCGTTAATTGTAATTGTTCCTGAATTAGGAACCAGCAATCCATTGATTAATTTGATTAAAGTAGTTTTTCCACTACCATTTGGTCCCAGAAGACCTACAATTCGCCCCCGCCCTAAGGTTAAGTTAATATCCTTAAGTGCAGTTACGTTCGAATACATTTTTGTTAATGACTTACATTCCAATATTGCACTCATACTCTTACTCCTATCTGCATTATGCTAAATTTATTTATACATTTTTTTCACAATGTCTTTTGTTAGTTCTAAGCTTTCACTTGGTTCAAATCCAAGCTGTTTCATCTTATCTAGAAATTCTAAAATAATATCCTTAGTAGATTCCGCTTTCAATTTCTTAATTAAGGTCTCATCGGAAGTGATGAACCGGCCACTGGTTCGATTGGTATAAATTAATCCGGTTCGTTCTAATTCCGATAGGGCTTTTTGCATTGTGTTTGGATTGACCGTAGCATCTGCCGCTAAATCCCTGACCGAGGGAAGCTTGTCACCAGGCTTAAAGTATCCAGAAATAATTCCTGCTTGAATTTGTTCGATCAACTGTATATAAACTGGCCGATCCGAATCTAAATCCCATTCCATTGTTTCGCTCCTTTCCAAATTTAATAATCTTTTATTTCAGCTGTACCATTGTACTAGTGTATTAAGTGGGTAATACAATAATACAACAATATGAAAATTGTGTCAATATATTTGATTAAAAAAATTTTTATTTATATGCAGCTTTGTTTTTATTGGGCTTTACCTGGTAAACTAGTTAAAGAAGAACATATACTCTCGAACGATTGTTTACCTTTCAAGAAGCTTTATGGTATAATTAAGCTGACATGAGTTGAAAAAGGCCGATTTATATCAGGACATAGTGTTATTTATTATTGAGTGGACTTGTAATATAAGAAAAAATAAGGGTGAGAATATGCAATATAATGATCAAATTAGAGTGATAAAGGGAATAGGAGAAAAGACCGAGAAAGTATTTCAGCGACTGGATATATTTACGGTTCAAGATTTAATTGAACATTATCCTAGAGGATACGAAGAGTTTGAAAAGCCGATTGCTATAGCCTCCATTCAGGAAGGGGCTACCCTGGCGATTGAAGCTTCTTTAGTAGCATCACCCAAGGTAAAAAGGGTAAGAAATCTTCAAATTATCAATGTAATGGTGCAAGATTCTTCTGGCAGGATGCCTCTCACCTGGTTTAATATGACCTTTTTACAAAGAACCTTACGACAGGGCTACCATTATATCTTTCGTGGAAAAGTGGTAAGAAAGAATGGGATTTTAGTAATGGAACAGCCAGTGATATATCAACGAGAGGATTATTATAAATTATTAAAAATACTTCAACCGATTTATCCTTTGACGGAAGGACTTACCAATAAAATGGTTTCAAAAGCGATTGGACAGGTCTTAAAGGAGTTGGATTTTGTAAAAGACTATATTCCGAAATCAATTGCCAAGGAAAATGCTCTTATGGATCGGACCAAAGCTATTAAGGAGATTCATTTTCCTAAGGATAGGGATTCTATGATGAGGGCAAGACAGAGATTGGTTTTTGATGAATTTTTCTTGTATTCCCTGGCACTAAGAAGCTTAAAGGATAATAAAACAGTCTTAAAATCGGAGTATCCAATGGCTTATCCCAATGAGTGCGATCAGTTGCTAGAACAATTTCCCTATAAACTGACTAAGGCACAGAGCAGGGTATGGGAAGAAATTAAAAAGGACTTGTCTAGTGAATACACCATGAATCGGTTGATACAAGGAGATGTTGGATCAGGAAAGACCGTCCTTGCTATTTTGGCCTTAGTAATGGCAGTAAAGAACGGTTATCAAACATGTTTTATGGTACCAACGGAGGTCTTGGCCAAGCAACATTACCAAACCACGGTAGAGATGCTTGAGGGGTATGGGGTTCGAGTATGCCTATTGGTTGGTTCCATGACCGCAAAAGAAAAGAGACAGGCATACGAAGAAATTAAGAATCATGAGGTGGACATTATCATCGGAACCCATGCTTTAATTCAAGAGAAGGTGGAATATGACCAATTAGCCTTGGTCATTACCGATGAACAGCATCGATTCGGTGTTAAGCAAAGGGAGACCTTAATGGGGAAGGGAAGAAGACCCCATGTACTTGTTATGAGTGCAACACCGATTCCTAGAACCTTAGCAATCATTCTTTATGGTGATCTTGATATCTCCATTGTGGATGAGTTACCAGCAAAGAGATTACCAATTAAAAACTGCGTGGTAAATACAAATTATCGACCCAATGCTTATCGTTTTATTGATCATCAGGTGGCTCAAGGACGGCAAGCCTATGTAATCTGTCCTATGGTAGAAGAAAGCGAAGCCTTAGAAGCGGAAAATGTAATCGAATACAGAGAGAGACTTGTGGAAGCTTTGGCAACTGGTACCCGTGTGGAATATTTACATGGTAAAATGAAAGCAAAGGAAAAGAACGATGTCATGGAACGGTTTGCCAAGGGAGAAATCGATGTATTAGTTTCAACCACTGTCGTTGAAGTAGGAGTCAATGTTCCCAATGCCACTGTAATGATGATAGAAAATGCAGAACGATTTGGCCTGGCTCAGTTACATCAGCTAAGAGGTCGTGTGGGTCGTGGAGAGCATCAATCCTATTGTATCTTTGTCTGTGGTAGTGGCAGCAGGGATGCACTGGAACGGCTAGAGATATTGAATAAATCCAACGATGGCTTTTATATTGCTAGTGAGGATTTAAAGCTCAGGGGAGCTGGGGATATCTTTGGTATTCGCCAAAGTGGTGAGGTGGATTTTAAGCTGGGTGATATTTTTACTGATGCAGAAATATTAAAATCCGCTGCTGAGGCAGTGAAGAAATTACAAAGTCATGAAGTGAAAGAAATATTTGATAAAAATCCTCAACTGAAAGAAAAGATATTGAATAAAAAAGTTGGAACTTTATAGAAAATAATTAAGAAAATGAAAGAAAACAAAGGAAAAAGCATAAGTATAAAAAGGGGGGTTTCCCCAGTCGCTATAATAAGAGTAGATAGCTGTATATAAAAATATCATAAAGGAAAAAAGGGTTATTTTGGGACAAACACTCGTTCCAGAATAACTCTTTTTTTGGAAAAAAGAAAAGGAAATAGTTAATTATTAAACGAAATGGTAAGAATTTGGATAAAACACTTGAAAAAAATTACATAAAGGTGTAGAATAATACCAAACATTGTATTATTTTTTGTCCAATTGATATAAAACAAAAGAGGTTGTTACATACCATGGTTTTTATATAAATGTATTTTTATTCACTAAGAATAATAGGTAGTGTAAAGTGAACTATGAAAACCCTGAGTCAAAAAATCGGCTCTTATAGAACCTTGAAAATTGCAAAATATAGTTTAC
>DUNZ01000015.1 GCA_012839085.1 Clostridiales bacterium | reverse complement strand
TCGTAGATACATCTACCCAAATGTTCAGCAAAATGGCCATATATTTCACTGTTAATATGTCCCATTTTTATGTTTGGATTTACATACAATTTTACCATAACAAAGTGAGAAGTTCCTTATATTTTGGGTGTTTTCTGAAAGTTGTTTATAATAAATCCAGCAAAACAAGGGCTTGTGGATAAAAGTACGGAAACTCAAGTATTCAAATATTGACTTTATTAAAATAAAAATCTATAATATTTATAATATTGCTAAAATATAAAAAATTCATTTGAAAGGGGGAGAATTATGCTGTATTTTAAAACGGTTCATGAGGCAGAAGAGGTCTTAAAAGCCTTGAGTACCCCCATGCGTTTAAAAATTATGGAAATGATTTATGAAAATGATAATTTAAGCATGAATGATATTGCCGAAGCCCTAGGACTTACCAATAGTGCTATATCCATGCATGTTAGCAAATTAGAAAAAGCAGGTTTGATTAAAATTCGTACTACTGCCGGTAAAAGAGGAACCATGAAAATCATTCATCCACGTTATGACAGGCTTATGATTGATCTAGCTCCAATAAAAGATACGAGAAAATGTTATCAGGATGATATTAAGATTGGTTACTATACTTCTCATAAAGTAAATACAACTTGCGGAATTGCTACCGTGAAAAAAATTGTTGGTGAATTCGATGATAGTCGTTATTTCACCTTTCCCGAGCGTTTTGAAGCATCCATCTTATGGTTTGGCAGTGGCTTTCTAGAATATAACATTCCCAATCATCTACAAGCAGGCCAAGTGTTGACAGAATTGCAGATATCCTTTGAGATTTCATCGGAGTATCCTGGGTGGAACGACGATTATCCTTCTGATATCTACTTCTATATCAATAATAAACCTCTAGGTTTATGGGTTAGTCCTGGTGACTTTGGGGCTCGGAGGGGTTATCTCACTCCACTTTGGTGGCCAGACACCTTAAATCAATATGGAGTATTAAAAACCTTAATTATCAATTCAGAAGGAACCTTTATTGATGGAGGTAACTTAATTTCCAGAACCACCATTGATGATCTGGAAATTGATTATACCAGCACCATTACATTTCGTTTTGAAGTACCAAAAGATACGACCAATTGTGGCGGCTTAACTTTATTTGGTGAAGATTTTGGTGATTATAATCAGGCTATTAAAGTAAAGACATTTTTCCGTGACAGCCAAGACCCCTACTAAAACAAGATCCTTGGGGGCTTATTAAGGCCAAGTAGGAAGCCTGAATTTAATGATAATAGCTTTTTAAGAAAGTCTATGATCCATAACTAAGTATTAAAAAATGGGATGTGTACAAACATTAAAGTACACATCCCATTTTAATCTAAGATTTAACTTAACCTTTTAATTTTTAATTGATCCTTTATGATTAAGATTTTATTATAAAAGAAAGGTTAATCTAGTAGTTTTTATCACAATGATAATTCCTATTTCGCTTCGTATCCACTTCCCCAGATGGAGATTCCTTCCTCGGAAAGAACACTAAAGGTCATGACATTTTTCAGTCCAAATTCATCCCATTGTTTTAATAGGACACCTTTATAGTCCACGCCATCAATGGTAAGGGTTAGGTAATAATCATCTTTTAATTCCCAGGTTCCATTCATATCACCAATCACGGTATGATCTTCCTGTAAAACGATATTAACCGATTGTTTTATATCCGCTGTAATATCTTTTCCATGATTAATGGCTTTATATGCCCCTATGACATCCTCTTCGGTATAACTTCCAATGGTTTCACCTACATAACGATAAGGAGCTACAACAAACCAGCCATCCTCATTTAAGAACATCTGATGAACACGAACCTCATGATGCTCCCCACGTCCTTCAAATCTTGTATGGAAAATCAAGAAATACTTACCGGTCTCTTCCTGATAAATGGTTGAATTATGTCCAGGAGAAATATATCCTACTCTTCTTCCTTCCTCTTCACCCTCTACATGATTCCAGTGGAAATTGCCCATGAGCTTTGTTCCATATTTTTCCGCTGCTCTATCATCAAAGAAGGAGCCAGCAGGTCCTTTACAATCGATCATATCATTACCTTCATAATCATAGTAAGGTCCGTCTGGATTCTTAGAACGAGCAATTCTTATATTATATCCTCCTACTCTATCCAATCCCCCAAATGATAAGAACATGTAATAATAATCCGTTTCTTCGCTATATTGGATAAAACCACCTTCAATTCTTAGATGATTGGCACCAAGAAGCTTTTTACCATAGCCTGACTCAAGAGGTCTACCGGTGCTAGGATCCAATTCTAGAATATAGATACCACCGGAATAGGAACCATAAAGCATCCAAAGGCGTCCTTCTTTATCAAAGAAGACATCTGGATCTATGGCATTGGGATAAACGGTAGCATCATAACGATCCCCATTTTCACTTGGCATATTGGAAGGCATACCTGATTTTAATAAAATTCCCAAATCTTTATAAGGCCCTTCAATATTGTCCGATACTGCATATCCTAAAGCTGACAAGGGTGAGCTACCTTCACAGTTACAATAGTAATGATAGAATTTTCCATCTTCCAGTTGAATTACGTCCGGTGCCCAGAAAGTTCTGGTTCTAGCCCAAGTAAATGCTTCTTCCATCTCTTTTGTCGCATCGGGGATCACTGGATTTGAAGGAGTCACACCATTAGCAACTTGGGTCCAGTGCATAAAATCCTTAGTTTTGGCTACCGCCAAATGGGATCCAAATACATAATATGTATCATCCACTCGAATAACGGATGGATCATGTACCGAAACATTAGAGAATTCGTATGTAACGGGCTCCTCTGCTTTCAAAGGTATGCTAGCTATGATGGAATTGAACATTTCTAACTCTTCTTCCTCCGTTAATTCTTTTACTTCTGGTGTAACCTCTGGTGTCACTTCAGGAGTAGGCTCAGGAGTCGTTGTAACTTCCTCCTTATCATCCGCTGTATCCTGACTTTGTTCCTCTTGGTCTTTCTGCGTATGATTGCCTTCATCGGCTTTACTACAACCAGTTACCAGGGCAATTACCATCACAAAAAGAACCATAAATAAAACTGGTTTTCTCATTTTTACGCCTCCATTTCTTCTTGTCTTATAAATTAAAACTTATTTCAAAATAAGTTTAATTACACGAATCAGTATCATTAAGCTAGAGAGAACCAATGATACTACAAGGATTTCCTTTATAGTAATTCTTATAATCGAGTTTAAAACAAAAGATAAAATTAGTAGAAACACTACCCAATAAATCATATAGATGATATAAAGTATCAGTGTCCAAATTATTTCCTTTAACTTGTCTTTTGCTTTTAAGTTGTTCCATTGATGTAGCATCATAATCCTCCATTGTCAATTTTCATAAAGACTTTTTATTTATCTTGTATTTCTTTTGAACATTATACAAGAGGTTTTTGGTAAAAGTCAATATATCCATTGCAATTTATTTAAGTTTATTGTAAAATATTAAAGATTTCAGTGAACTAATCTATTTTAATTAATAAAAAATGATTTAAGATGATTCAATAAGATA
>DUNZ01000135.1 GCA_012839085.1 Clostridiales bacterium | reverse complement strand
CTTCCCATGATTATTGGGAATTTGTTTCAACAATTATATAATGTTGCAGATACAATTATAGTGAGTCGATTTATTGGTCCCAATGCCCTGGCTGCAGTGGGGAGTTCATTTTCGGTTATGGTCTTATTAAATTCTATAATTTTGGGATTATGCATGGGTAGCAGTACTGTGTTTTCGATCTTGTATGGTGCAAAAGAAACGGATCAATTAAAAAACAGTTTCTTTGTTTCTTCCTGCTTAATTGGAGCACTTACCTTGCTAATTAATTTTCTGGCACTTTTTTTTATTGATCATATTTTGGTTTTTCTTAGAATTCCTCAAGAAGTATTGGCAGATACAAAGACATATTTACAAATTATTTTCTATGGTATTATCTTTACCTCAGCTTATAACTTTTTTGCTGCTATTTTGCGCAGTTTGGGTAACACATTGACACCACTGGTTTTCCTTATAATATCTGCCATAATTAACATTGTATTGGATATTGTTTTTATAATTCCCTTTAACATGGGAGTTGCTGGAGCCGCTTATGCGACAATTATTGCCCAAGCCATTTCTGCCATAGGATTAGCCCTCTATTGCATTAAAAATGTTCCGATTATTCGTCTGAAACGCAAGCATTTTCAAATGGATATGAAGATTGTTAAAATGATAGGCAATAACTCCATACTTTCCAGTATCCAACAATCGGTTATGAATTTTGGCATCCTAATGATACAGGGATTAGTCAATAGCTTTGGGGTATCCGCTATGGCTGCTTTTGCTGCGGTAGTGAAAATTGAAAGTTTTGCCTATTTACCTGAGCAGGAATTGGGTAATGCATTTTCTATCTTTATCGCCCAGAATCATGGCGCCAAGAAACCGGAACGTATAAGAACTGGAATTCGTTCGGCAATAAAAATTATTACCATTTATGGTCTGGTGGTTTCGGCCTTAATCATACTATTTGCGAAACCCCTAATGGGAATATTTATTAAGTCAAGCGAAACGGAAATTCTTCAAATAGGCACACAATATTTATATATAGTAGCAAGCTTTTATTGCTTGATTGGCTATCTATTTATGTTATATGGATTATATAGAGGTATCGGAAAGCCGGGAATGTCTATCATCCTTACGGTCATAAGTCTTGGAACTAGGGTGGTTTTAGCTTATTCACTGTCCGCAGTACCCTCACTAGGCCTTATTGGCATATGGTGGGCAATTCCTATTGGTTGGGCTTTCGCAGATATGATGGGATTTTATAAAATGAAAATGATAGGGGGCAAAAAAACATTTGAAAAGAGTTTTATCCAGCGAAAACTTTACAATTTTATATAAATTTTCGATTAATTTGATAAAATAATTATGAATAGGCTAACCAAATAGATAAAAATATGTTAATATATCATTACTCAATGATGGTAATTGATACATATTTGCCATTAATTTTTTTATGACAGAAAGGAAAAGTATTTTATGCAGTATTTACTTATAGGTATTATCTTTATTCTTGCACTTTTTGCCATACATCTTTCTAATAAGCGTGGGATACCTGCCTTATTATTGTTTATTGTACTTGGAATGGCCTTTGGAGCCATAGGTATCGAGTTTGAGAATTACGAATTTTCATATAACTTTGCTACTGTATCGCTCATGGTTATCATGTTTTACGGTGGATTTGGAACCAATTGGAATATGGCAAAGCCGGTTGCCAAAGAAGCAATTGTTCTTAGTTCCCTTGGTGTTGCTGTTACAGCCTTAATTACTGGTTTGTTTTTACATTTTGTATTAGGATTTGATTTACTGGAGGGTATGCTTATTGGTTCGATTGTCGGCTCGACTGATTATGCCAGTGTTTCCAATATTCTACGTTCAAAAAATCTGAATTTAAAATACAATACAGCGCCTTTACTTGAACTGGAAAGTGGATCCAACGACCCTAGTGCCTATACAATGACTATGGTATTCTTATCATTAATTATAGGATCTAAAGTATCTGCTCCCCTAATGATTTTATCCCAGATAGCCCTTGGAATTGCTATGGGGTTTATTTTTGCATATTTCATTGGAAAGTTAGTTAAAATACTTCCTATTGAAGCAGACGGGCTTTATGCTGTCTTTATGGTAGCGGCCATGCTGATTACCTTTTCCGCAACAGATTTTCTCCGTGGTAACGGTTATCTGGCACTCTACATTTTAGGTATTTATCTTGGAAATATGGAATTCAAAGGGAAGCGTGATATTGTATTTTTCTTTGATGGATTTACCCAAATTTTACAGATAGGTCTCTTCTTTATTTTGGGTCTTTTATCCGATTTTTCAAAATTCATTTACACACTACCAATATCCTTCGCTATCTTTGCATTTATGGCTATTGTTGCCCGTCCAGTATCCGTTTATGGACTCATGTTACCCTTTCGCCTGAAACGTAATCAACTCAACATGATTTCTCTTGCGGGAGTTCGAGGTGCAGCAGCGATTGCCTTTGCCATTATGGCGATCAATGGAGATACCAGTTATTCGGTAGACATTTATCATATTGTATTTGGTATCTGTGTATT
>DUNZ01000134.1 GCA_012839085.1 Clostridiales bacterium | reverse complement strand
TAAAAAAATTTTAAGACTACTATGATTGTTCCCTCTTCTTTTCAATGATTTATTATTTATACGAACTAATGTTTTTATTATCATATCATAAACCTATGTGAATTACTAGAATTTTCAAGTCAAATACTTTGAATTATTCTGTGTTTTTTTACTGTAATGTATTTTTCTGACTGTAATACATTATTTTTTATCTGACACCTTTACTCATTACACTTCATTTTTAAGAGCTTTGATTAAAATACGGGACTGCTTAAGCAGCAGCCCCGTTAGAAAGATGGAATAACTTAAATTATATTTGTATAAGAGTTGGCCTTTCTTTAATTTGCAGGCTCCAGATACCATAACTGGCAGTTTCCGCCCCAGTATTCCCATTGGGCAATTCTACCACCTGGTTGGGTGCTCCAATCGTACACATCCAGGCAGGAATTATTGGAAGTCACCTTAGTCTTGATGGCATATACACCACTGGAAACCTCTACGATCTGGAATTTCTGGCAATCACCACCCCAATACTCCCATTGAATAATGTTTGTACCATTTGAGGTACTAAAGTTTTCTACATCAATACAACTGGAGTATCCAGAAGCTCCTGTTAAGATGGAATAGTATCCATTCCCGTCACTTACAAGGCGGAATCTTTGTGCTTGACTTCCGTTGTAACTCCATTGCTGAAGGGTTACTCCATTTTCCGAACTTCCGTTAGGGATATCAAGATATAATCCACTGTGAACGCTCTTAATGAAGTAATCACCATCTAATGTGGTGGAACCAGGGGCATCAGAAGTCTTGGAACCCCAGATCGCTTGATTGTTGTTTCCAATCAATGAGAAGGTCATAGTGTTTTTATGTGATGCGGATTCATCATATTGTTTAAAGAAAATACCTTTATAAGTAACTCCACCGATAATCATGGTACAAAAATAGGTATTTGGTGTAGCAGACCAGGTTCCGGAAAATGCACCAGAAATGGTTCCGTCTGCATTTAAGGAAACGGAATAAGTCGGAAGCATACCGGTATATGTGGTTGTGGCACTTTTTCCATGATTTACAAAATCATAGGTACCAACGATTTCACTGGTGGAATAACCGGTAGGTGAAATTTGGCTACCCAGATATTCATATACAGCAGTTACTGGCCATCCATCTTGATTTAAAAATTGCTGATGAACTCTTACTTGATGATGTTCATTACCGGTATTAAATCTTGTGTGGTATACCAGGTATCTTTGTCCATTATCATCAATGAAGGCGGAGTTATGGCCAGGGGACATGTATCCATTGGCACTCAATTCTGAGCTACTAACTCCATTCAGTGAGGACAAATCATAATTTCCAAAGAGCTTAATCCCTTTGTTTTCCTGATTGGCACCGCTGCTGGTGCAGATTGCAGTGTTACCTGCTGCATCTGTATAAGGACCGGTAATATTTCTGGAACGGAACAAACGGATATGATATCCTGCAAAATTGGTGGTAGCTTCTAAACCACAGTAGGATACGTACAGGTAATAGTAATCGGTTTGAGGATCATACACAATGTAAGCTCCTTCACCAGTACATCCATAGCCTCCAGAAATCCGGATTCCAAAATATTGATCGGAAACATTGGTTGTAGTGGAATAGGTATAGGAATAATCTCTAAGTCCAGTATTATTATCTAATTTTAACATAAATATTCCACCAAACCAGGAACCATAAGCCATCCAGAGTTGTCCATTTTTATCATATAAAACACAAGGGTCGATAGCATTAGGACCATAATTAGAATTCCATCTGCCATTGGAAAGATATCTGCTGGCAACATTAGAGCTTCCCGTAACCCTTGGATAGTCTGTCATATTGGCTTCGGAGGAATTGGTGAATCCGGAGTATACAACAGTTCCTGCGTATGTATAAGGACCTGTGATATTATCTGCGGTAGCTAGTGCAATGGAGGAATAATAATTACTACCATTGACACTCATATACATACACCATTTTCCCATGGTGGGATTATAAATTACATCGGGAGCCCAAAGGTTTCCACTAATATCATAGTTACTGCTTCCCCTTGCAGCCCAGGCACCGCCCACAGAAAATATTCTTGCGTAGTCATTATTAATATTGGTGGTGAATGTGTTCCAGGAAGCTAGATTGGGTGAAACAGCATCTGCCATATGGGATCCAAAAACATAATATTGCCCATTGGCTTTTACTATGGATGGATCATGAACCGATACTCTTCTGGTGGACAAGCTAGCTGCTATAGTGTCAAAAGCTCAAAGAAACTAATCTTTTGACACTATTTCATACAAAACTATTTTATAACGCTAACTGGTATGGATAACATGGATGGATTATATGGGCTAGTGTTTCCGGCCTCATCACTTATTAAGGAACCAGAGGATACTGCAAGATAAACCGTAGAGGTTCCAAATCCTTCAAGAGCCTTTCGATCGGCTGAGCCTAATTTGATTACTAATGTTGTGTCACTTTTTACACTGCCTTTGGAACCGGTATCTTTGGTATTTGTCAGCTTATATACCTTACCAAGGGTTGAATCGTATAAGGATAATTTTGTAACATCTACAGTATCACCTAGGTTACTTGCACCTTTTACAATAATATAAAGGGTGGCTTCCTGTATATTATAAATTGCTGAACTAATCTCGGTTAAGGTGGGAGCTATATAATCGACGGTTAATTTAGGATTTTTCTTACTTGTTACGGAATTGCCTTTTGCATCATAAAGCTTGACTTTTACTTCACCCCCTACTGGTATTAGAGATTTTAATTCAGAAATGGTAGGGGAACCATCGGAAGTCGAAAAGATTACGGAGTCATCTTTTTCCGTAATATAACTATCGATAGCAACTAATTTGGAACCAACATATAGCTCTGCTCTTCCACCGGTAGCCTGGCCTGGGGTAATTGTTGCATAAGCAACGATATATTCTGTAGTACTATTGATGGTGTTAGGGTATACGGTGGGTCCTACCGGTGTGACGGTTAGGTCTTTCGGTGGATCCAGTTTTTTCGGTACATCAACAATAATATCATTGTCGTCAAAATCAACGCCAATCTTTAGTATATCTGCAATAAATTGGATGAGTACTTTCATCATTTTATTGTTTTTAACCTTAAAAATATCGCTATCCATTTTCTTACCATTAACATCAACCTTCTTACCTTTTAAGTCAATAACAATGGATGTTTGATCCTTAGTAACGGTTATGACCTTATTCTTTTTATCATATGTTACATCTGCACCCATTCCTTTGGTAATAGGTGTGGTTGGAAGCTTATATTTACCGTATTTTATCACCTTAGATTTATTAATTTTGAAAACTTTCCAGTTCTTTTTGTCTTTTTTCTTTTCCATGGTATGAATTTTTTGATTGTGATTCTTTTTTGATTTACTTGAATTGGCATACGCTGTGGTCGTAGACATAGTCATTAATATCCCAATTAGGATGAGGCATAAAAGTTTCTTCAATGATTTCATAACCATCTACTCCTTATTTTATATTGTAATAATTAAAGAAGGTTCATGAAAAAAATCATGTTTATGATCTTGATGCTTCGATCGACAACTTTAAGCAAGCTTAAGTTGCCTCACTACGCTTTATTATATCATATTCAAACAAAATGAGGAATATATTGGAAAGCGAAAATATTAAGAAAAAATTAAATATATTAAGTAAGAATTATGACATGGCCACAATTTAAAAGGGCGTCGTACCATTGTACGACAGCCCCAATTCAAGTACTATTTTGAAGTAAGCCTATAAATTAATTTAAGAAAATATTTAAAATTAATTCGAGAAAACAGTTAAAACTAATTTGAGAAAATATTTATCGTAATATTACAACTAGCTGGTTTGTTCAATTCTTTCTATTCACCTTGAAACAAAGGTGTTGAAAAATATCTCTCTGCAGTATCTGGCAATATGGTAACCACTGTTTTCCCTTTACCCAGTATTTTTGCAAGTTTCAGAGCTGCTGCCACATTGGTTCCACTGGAAATACCGCACATCAAACCCTCGAGTTTTGCAAGATCCTTGGCTGTGTTGATGGCTTCATCATCTGTAATGATACAGATATCTTCATAAATCGATTGGTTTAAGATATCAGGAATTAATCCGTCCCCAATCCCCATCTGCAGATGGGTACCTATGGCTCCCCCAGCCAAGATAGCCGCGTTGGCTGGTTCTACCGCCCAGATTCGGATATCCGGATTGTGTTCTTTTAGTACTTCACCAATCCCTGTAATTGTACCACCAGTACCAATTCCAGAACAAAATCCATGGATAGGACCATCCACTTGTTTGATTATTTCTAAGGCTGTTTGTTTGCGATGGACCATGGGATTTGCAGTGTTTTCAAATTGTTGAGGAACATATACGTTAGGGTTTTCTTTTGCCATCGTAAGAGCCGTTTGTAGACACTGATCAATACATTCCCCAATATTTCCTGCATCATGAATTAGCATTACCTCTGCACCATAATGTCTTACCAGTTTTCTTCTTTCTTCACTAACGGAATCTGGCATGATAATAATGGTACGATATCCTTTCACAGCTCCTATTAAGGCTAATCCAATCCCTTGGTTACCACTGGTAGGTTCCACAATAATGGTATCTTTATGAATCAACCCCTGCTCTTCGGCTTCCTTTATCATATTGTAGGCAGTTCTTGTTTTTATCGAACCTCCCACATTTAACCCTTCAAATTTAACCAATACCTGTGCGCTATCCGGATCCACCATTCTATTTAGACGAATTAATGGAGTATTTCCTATGGCTTCTAATACATTATTGCAAATCATATTATTGTTCCCTTCCACTTATAGTATAATTTTTGTCGAATCTCTTATTATTATACTATGCAAAAGAAATTATTTCCATAATAATACCATCATAGATGCTATAATTTCTCTGATAAATTATCATAAATGTATCATAAATATCATTCATCTAATTACTGAAATTGAAACCATTGAAAATCAAAATTACTGCCTGGCATAAAGACGAAGTTAACACTTTGTTGGCCTAAAACGCTTTCCAATGGAAATTCCAGTGTCACATATTCTTTGGAATATGGGAACTCAACAATTTGATTTATATCCCCATGATCCCCATGAAAACGAATATGAATGGTATTCACATCAATATTGGATCGACCACAGATGAGGATTTTACTAAATCCTTGATCCCCAAAATCCATATGGTTAAACTCGATGGAAACATTATTCCCGATTTGCTCAATGCAGTCATCTTTCAGCTGGAAGGAATCACCGAAAATCCTTGTGTTTTCTACTATTGATAATCTTTCATAAGCCTTATTTAGTTTCTTAAATTGAAATCCGTGGACATGGACTTTTTCATTTAGTTCAATGCAAAGGGTGGTGTTTCCTTTAATTCTTCGTTTTAATTTAAAGGTATTGGGCTGATAAGTATTCCAAATGGAATCTGCCTGGTAGTAAGTATCTGCAAGAAGCTCACTGCCCTCTTCATCTGGCATCCCTTCCCATATTTTTATCGGTAAGGGTTCGTTGGATAAATGGAAAATAGGGATGGTTATTTCATCGGATCCAAATTCTCCAAAGTCGACTCCACGAAAACCAATATAACTGGGGCTATTCAGTAGAGTAGATACCCCGTGGGAGAGTCCGGAAATCAACTCATAATTACTTGCATTGCATAAGCCGGCATAAACAAATTCATAGGGATTGATACTTGCACTTCCCAGACCAGTCACTTCAAATTCCAGTTCGGAGATGATTTCAGCTCTTGGTCTTTGGTTGTTTGCCATACATTTTAGGCGGAAGTTGCCGTCGCCCTTTGCTGTAATGATTACTTCTCTATCATGAATTTCCATGCTAGCAAGATTTGTTTCTACACCGGAAGTAGTAATCACCTTCCATGTAAGATCATCATAACTGGCATTGGAAGGATATATACGAGCAGTAACCTTGGTTTGTTTGATCTCTTGATTCAAATGATTTACTCCGTGATTGATTAATTCAATCTTACGGATGGGAATTTCATTTTTCATTTCTGATTTTGTATTTTCCATTAGGATATCGGAACTTCCAGGGATTATTTCTGCCGGGATAGCTTTTAAGGTAAGGGAATTTTCTTTTAGTCCAGGAGAAGTAACACGAAGGGATATCTCTCCCGCTTCATAAGTAGAAGCGATGACTGCTAAAAGCTTTCCGCTAAATAGTCTCTTACTGGTTCCCTTATATTGATCATAATCTGTACTATCTCCGTTATCTAAGCCGATGAGGCGTCCAGCTCCGGTAACCTCTACCTCCATTCGATTATTGGCATTGGCTACATAATGACCATCTTCATCCAAGGTGCTAATGGTCACGAAGATAAGATCTTTTCCATCTGCTTTTAAGGTATCTTTATCTGCTTCCAATTGGATGGATACTGCATCACCAAAGGAGCTTTGCTCATCCGTAGCTATTACACAATTGTTCTCATCATAAGCAATGGCTTTTAAGGTTCCTTTCTGGTAAGGAATTTGCCAATCTCCACTTAATTGATGGCCTTTTTCATGATCGATTTCCACAGTTCCCAGGGAACGACCCGATAAGAATAACTCAACCTTGGGAGCGTTGGAGTATACCCTTACATCGATCAGTTGACCTTGGTTAAAATCCCAGTAAGGTAAGATATGTACCATGGGATTTTTCTTATAATCGGTCCACTCTGCCTGGTATTGATAGAAGGTATCCTTTTTAAAGCCTGCGGTATCTATTTGACCAAAGTAGGAATTCTTGGTAAAATACGGCGTCGGTTCTCCGATATAATCAAAGCCGGTCCAGATAAATTGACCTAGACAGTATTTGGCATCTCTATCATCAATAATACATTTGCTTGTACTTTTTGCTCCCCAGCTGGTAGTACAGTTTCCTAAAGAGGAACATTGTTCATCATCATTGGTTAGCATGGCCTGACTTAGAGGGAAATGATATACTCCACGGCTTTGTACTGTGGATGCGGTTTCACTGCCATAAATAACCCAATGGGGATATTTCTTATGATGATCTTCATATAGGTATTCTGCATAATTGTAGCCAACAAGGGGGAGTTCTTCGGCACAAATTTGGGTATTTTCCCAGGCTAAATAATTGGAGCCAAAAGTCACAAGTCCATTTTCCTTGGGATCATGGGTAAGTACCAGCTTTTTCAGAATACGGGTAACTTCTAATCCCCTAGAACTGGCATGGGTGTCTGGTATTTCATTACCAATACTCCACATGATAATACTGGGATGATTACGATCTCGGCGTATCCAGCTGGCAACATCTTTCTCATGCCACTCTGGAAAGAACCTTGCATAGTCAAATTCTGTTTTGCTCCTCTCCCACATATCAAAGGCTTCGGAAACTACCAAAAAGCCCATTTCATCAGCCAGATCCATAAATTCCACTGCTGGCATGTTATGGGAGGTGCGAATAGCGTTGACACCCATTTCTTTTAAGATGGATAATTGACGGCGGAGTGCTACCTTATTCACTGCTGCCCCCAGACAACCCAAATCATGATGCTGACATACGCCATGGAGTTTGACATAGGAATCATTTAAGAAGAAGCCCTCATTGGGATCAAAGCGTAAGGTACGGAAGCCAAAATTTTGCTCCTCTACATCAAGAATTTGGTCTCCCATAATAATTTCTGTTCGTAGTCGATACAGGTTGGGATGATCAATACTCCATAAGGCAGGATTCTCCATGGATAGAGTCTGTAGATTGGTTAGCAGATGACCTTTATTTTGAATTCCGGTATGTAAGGAATCTTTTGCTTCCTTGGAACTCTCATCAAAATGAATTTCCTCTTCCTTTGATAGGACCAGCTCTCCCATGGAATTGATTATGGTTTGTTTTATGACAGCCTTAACCGGAGTCTTACTATCATTGACTACTTCGGTTTCTATTTCTACCTTCCAAAGATCTTGATCTTTTTTTGTAGAGATATAAATTCCATCCGTAAGGATATGTAGAGGATTTTTTATCTTTAACCAAACATTACGATAGATTCCCGCTCCAGAATACCAGCGGGAATTGGGTGACTGATGAACTACTCTTACAATGATTTCATTTTCTCCGGATTTCACCAAAGAAGAAATATCAAATTCAAAGCTGGAATAACCATATTTCCATTCACCAGCAATTTGTCCATTGACAAAAACCGTGGTTTCCTGATAGACACCCTCAAAATTTATAAGAATTACCTGGTCCTCTATATGGTCAAGAGTGAAAATTTTACGGTACCACCCTTCCCCGGTTTCATAGAGATTATTGGTATCATAAATCAACCAGTCATGGGGAATTTCAACTGGATTCCAAGCAGTTTCCTTGCTCTGGATTTGTTCCAGACTGGTACCAATTGGCTGTTTGGTAAATTTCCATCCATCGTTAAATAATCGTTTCTTTTGCATTTTAACCCCCTTAAGTTTTTTATTGTATTATATTTTAAAGGATATAAAATAGAAGGGGAATGTATTATTTATAGTTCTTATACATTCCAAATTGATGATTTTAAAGTCAGCTTATCACTGTATAGACATAGGGGTTACTCTTAGGCTTTTCCTGGCCGATGATATAGGCCTTTTGTAACCTTAATATGGCATTAGCTAATTTTTGCTCATCATTAGCATATAGGGTTGCTAAGGATTCCCCTTTCACTACTTTATCCCCTAGTTTCTTGTGAATCATAATTCCTACACTTAAGTCAATGATGCTATCCTTTGTTTCTCTTCCACCGCCTAAGATTAGGGAAGTCATGCCTACTTCATCGGTTAAAATAGATGTAACATACCCAGAATCGGTCGCAGGGACATCTTCCACTAACTTTGCCTTAGGAAGAAGATCTGTTTGATAAATGGCATCGGGATTCCCCCCTTGAGCTTTCACAAATTGGCTTAGCTTATCAAGGGCACTACCATTTTCAATGGTTTCTTCCAATAATTTTCTAGCTTCTTCAATGGAATTTGCTTTTTGGGCTCCGTATAGCATATAGGAGGCTAAGGTTAAACTTACTTCTAAGAGATCCTTTGGCCCCTTGCCCTTCAGGGTTTCAATTGCTTCCAAAACCTCTAGACTATTTCCCACTGCATTTCCCAGGGGTTGGTTCATGTCTGTTATAACGGCATAGGTCTTTCGACCAGCGATGGTTCCAATCTGAACCATTTCCTTGGCCAGAGCCAGAGAATCTTCATAAGTCTTCATAAAGGCTCCGCTTCCAGTCTTAACGTCTAAGACAATGACATCGGATCCAGAGGCTATTTTTTTGCTCATGATACTGCTGGCGATGAGGGAAATATGATCCACGGTTGCTGTAACATCCCGAAGAGCATAAATTTTCTTATCTGCTGGAGCCAGGTTAGCAGTTTGGCCTACGATTGCCATTTTAATTTCATTTACATTCTTAATAAATTGTTCCGGTGTAAGGGAAGTAGAGAATCCAGGGAAGCTTTCCAACTTATCAATGGTACCACCAGTATGACCAAGTCCCCTACCACTCATTTTGGCAACGGGTACTCCCAAGGAAGCAATCATAGGGCTTAGGACTAGGGAAGTTTTATCTCCCACTCCTCCGGTGCTGTGTTTATCTACTTTTATTCCTTCAATCATTGATAAATCCAATTGATCTCCACTTTCTGCCATGGCCACAGTCAAGGCAGCCGTCTCCTCATGGTTCATTCCATTGATGCAAACAGCCATTAAAAATGCGGACATCTGATAATCGGGTATGGAACCATTGGTATAACCGGTTACGATGAACTGGATTTCTTCTTTGGATAAGTCTTTCTTATTTCTTTTCTTTTGGATTAAATCATACATCTGCATCTTGCTCTCTCCTATTCCAATCGGTATTGTGTTTTGCTAGCAAACTGGCCGCCCTCGGTGCAAGAATTTCACAAGCAAAGCTTATTCTTAGTTTGCATTTATTATAATGGAAAAAGAATGAAATATCCATATGGATTTCCAATAATATCAAATGACTTT
>DUNZ01000133.1 GCA_012839085.1 Clostridiales bacterium | reverse complement strand
TCAAGCGGGGCTTATTAAAGTGCCTCTAATTCAAGAACTGTCATTCACAAACCTCTTAGAATACGGCAGATTGGCACTTTGGTAGAACTTATTCATTTTTAAGTTGCAATTTACGGAAACTCAAGTATTGGAATACTTGACATATTAGTAAAAACAGTATAAAATCTATATGTTGTATTATAAAAAGTAGGTGGGTTGAAATAACAGCTCCCTTCTTATTTGTACAATGAAAATTGAATAAGGGAGGTGCTCCTGTGTCTGAGGTATGGAAAATAGTGCTTGCTATTGTGATAACCTTGGTAATTGTAGCTACTCTTACTTGGAAATTTGCAATTACCTACCGAATTAAAGTATATGAAGCGAAGATCGGTAGTGCAGAGGAAAAAGCAAGAGAAATCATAGATGAAGCTTTAAAAACAGCTGAAACTAAGAAGCGCGAAGCCCTACTTGAAGCAAAAGAAGAAGCCTTAAGGGCAAAGAATGAATTCGAGAGGGAGACTAAGGAAAGAAGATCAGAGATTCAACGCTATGAAAAAAGGGTTCTTACTAAAGAAGAGACTTTAGATAGGAAAACCGAGGCACTGGAAAAGAAGGAAGCCCGACTTTCTGCAAAGGAAAATGAGCTAGATAAGCTTAGACATGAAGTGGAAGAATTCCACGCAAAACAATTGCAGGAGTTGGAGAAGATTTCCGGATTAACCTCCGAACAAGCTAAGGAATATCTTTTAAAGACTGTTGAAGATGAAGTAAAACATGAAACTGCTATACTAATCAAAGAATTAGAAAGCAAAGCAAAAGAAGAAGCGGATAAGAAAGCAAAGGATTTGGTAGTTACTGCAATTCAGAGATGCGCAGCAGATCACGTTGCTGAGACTACAATTTCTGTTGTTCAGCTTCCTAATGATGAAATGAAAGGTAGAATCATTGGTAGGGAAGGACGTAATATCAGAACATTAGAAACAATGACTGGTGTGGATCTGATTATCGATGATACACCGGAAGCTGTCATTTTATCGGCCTTTGATCCAATCAGAAGAGAAGTGGCTAGAATTGCCCTTGAAAAATTGATTGTCGATGGTCGAATTCATCCTGCAAGAATTGAAGAAATGGTTGAAAAAGCTCAGAAAGAAGTTGAAGTAATGATCCGAGAAGCAGGAGAAGCTGCTACCTTGGAAGTTGGGGTACATGGTATTCATCCTGAGCTAGTAAAACTTCTAGGCAAGATGAAGTTTAGGACAAGTTATGGTCAGAATGCATTAAAGCATTCCATTGAAGTTGCTATTTTATCCGGCCTTCTAGCCGGAGAAATCGGAGTTGATGTAAGAATTGCGAAACGTGCAGGTCTATTGCATGATATCGGTAAATCAATCGATCATGAAGTAGAAGGAACCCATGTACAAATTGGTGTAGACTTATGTAGGAAATACAAAGAATCTCCAATTGTTATTAATGCGGTAGAAGCACATCATGGTGATGTTGAATTCCAATCATTAATCGCATGTATCGTACAGGCAGCTGATACAATTTCAGCAGCAAGACCCGGTGCTAGGCGTGAAACTTTAGAAACATATACCAACAGACTAAAACAACTTGAAGATATTACCAATGGCTTTAAGGGGGTAGATAAGTCATTTGCAATTCAAGCTGGTCGAGAAGTTCGCGTTATGGTAGTACCCGAACAAATCAGCGATGCGGATATGGTTTTACTCGCTCGTGACTTATCAAAGAGAATCGAAGATGAATTAGAATATCCAGGTCAGATTAAAGTTAATGTAATTAGAGAATCAAGAGTAACAGATTACGCTAAATAATTTTTTAAACAGGAAAACAAGATGTATCTTCAATGATGCATTACTAAAACTTGTAAGCATTTGCTTACAAGTTTTTTTAATTCAAAAATATTTTCAACGGAACCAATGAAAACCTTCTTGAAAAAACTTCTAGGCTAATTTATAAATTCAAAATATGAATCAATAATCAATTATAAATCGAACAATATGTAGTGATTTCTATTGATAAATTATATAATTTGCACAATTTGCACAAAAATTCTTTGCCACACAAACAAATGCCAGTGGTGGAAAATACTTTTTTGGAGTTTTCGCAAATTTTCGTTGCAATATTACCAATTTTATATTACAATGGAAAAGAAATTTTAACGAGGAAAATTAAGGCGGTGTAAAACATGTCATTAACTTTATCAAGAAAAGCACAGGCTGTAAAGCCTTCTTCAACTTTAGCCATAACGGCAAAAGCAAAAGAATTGAAAGAAAAAGGGATCGATGTCGTTGGTTTTGGTGCTGGTGAGCCAGATTTTAATACTCCTGAGAATATCTGTGATGCAGCAATTAAAGCAATCCATGATGGGTTCACAAAGTATACTCCTGCACAAGGTACCTTAGAACTCAGGAAAGCAATTTGCGAAAAATTCTTACAGTTCAATGGTTTAAAATATGAACCTGACCAGGTTGTTGTAAGTAATGGTGGAAAACATTCTTTAACAAATATATTTACAGCAATTTTGAATCCAGGAGATGAGGTGATTATTCCAGCACCTTATTGGTTAAGCTATCCTGAGATTGTTAAATTAGCTGATGGTATTCCCATTTTTATAAAAACAGATCGGAAGCAAAATTACAAGGTTACAGCGGAGCAAATCGAAGCTGTATGCACAGATAAAACAAAAGCATTGATTTTAAATTCACCGAACAATCCTTCTGGTATGATTTATACCCGAGAAGAATTGGAAGCGATTGCTGAAGTGGCCATAAAAAAAGATTTCTATGTGGTATCTGATGAAATGTATGAGAACCTAATTTATGGGGACGATCAAGCAGTTAGTATTGCTTCCTTAAACGATGAGATTTATAAAAGAACCATTACCTGCAGTGGTGTAGCCAAGAGCTATTCCATGACTGGTTGGAGAATTGGATATACTGGTTCAACTAAGGAAATTGCCAAGCTAATGGCCAGTGTTCAAAGTCATCAAACATCGAATCCCAATTCCATAGCGCAAAAAGCAGCCTATGAAGCCCTAGTAGGACCACAAGATTCCGTTAATCGTATGAAAGAAGAATTTAATAAAAGAAGAGATTATATGTATGAACGAATCAGTGGAATCAAACATATTTCTGCATTAAAACCCCAGGGTGCTTTCTATCTCTTTGTTGATATCGGTGAAACCCTAAATCTAAGCTACAAAGGAGAAATCGTAGGAACCGTAGGAAATCTTGCTAAGATTTTAATTGAAGATTTTAATGTAGCGGTTATTCCATGTGATGATTTCGGCTTCCCGGATCACATTCGTTTATCCTATGCGATATCCTTGGAGCAAATTAAAAAAGGCTTGGATCGTATTGAGTCTTTTGCAAATCAATTAGTATAAGATATGTATTTTAAACGGTAGTATTTTATTAGACAAGAAACAAATTTAAGTTTCTTGAGACCTTAGGAAGGTAAATAAAATACTACCTTTTTTTTATGCAATATGTTAATATAGTAGAAACATTAAATAATAGAAAACACTGGATTATCCTAGGATACTTGATTTAAAATCCTAAGGTTTTATACATAAAGATAGCTTTTGTAGATGAAAACAGATGGAAAGAAGGTTTGATTATGGCTTTATTTGGTTTTATCGGAGCTGGAAATATGGGTTTCCCTTTATTAAAGGCTGCCGTAAATACCTTTGGTAAGGAAGAAGTTGTTTTTACGGAAGTTTCAAAAGAACGTCGTGAATATGTATACAAGGAAACAGGGGCAAGTAACTTAGAGAATAATAAGGAATTGGTTCAAAATTGTAAGTACTTGTTATTGGCCGTGAAACCGCAGTTTATTCATGAAGTGATGGCCGAAATTAAGGAGGAAGTTCGTCAAGAACAGGTTATTATCTCCATAGCAGCCGGAATCTCCATAGATGCAATTAAGCAAGGTCTTTCTAATAAATGCCGAATTGTAAGAGCCATGCCCAATACTCCAGCCATGGTGAAGCAAGGAATGACCGGTATTTGCTTTTCCCAAGATGAGTTCTCTGAAGAAGAAAAATCTATCATTGATCAGTTTTTTAGCTCTTTTGGAAAATATGAGGTATTTGATGAAAGGCTTATGAATGCAGTGATATGTGCCAATGGTAGTTCCCCAGCTTATGTCTATCTATTTATAGAGGCATTGGCGGACAGCGTTGTTAGCTACGGTATCCCTAGGGACAAGGCATATCAGTTGGTTTCACAAACAGTTTTAGGAGCTGCCACCATGGTTTTGGAAACAGGTGAACATCCAGGAAAATTAAAAGATCAAGTATGTTCTCCTGGGGGAACCACCATAGCTGCTGTGAAAGCCTTGGAGGAATTTGGTTTTCGTAATGCAATTATGAAAGCTAGCGATGCTTGTTATGATAAGGCTTCTAATTTAAGCAATTCATAATATGGGTAATTCTTTATCATAGATTTAAGAATTACAAACAATACAATACATGAGGTGCAAAATGAATCAGTACAAGAGATTAGATCGAAAATTAATTAAAAAGGGTTCTATTATCGATTATTACAATGATATTATCGAGGTGAATCATGAAAAACAAGTAATCTTTGATTATATCGATCATAAAGGTGCTGCTGCCATGATACCGGTTAGCTCCGATGGAAAAATCATTATGGTACGTCAGTATCGCAATGCCATCAACCAGTATTCCCTTGAAATACCCGCAGGAGGGCTAAATCCCGGAGAAGATCCTATGGCTTGCGCCATTAGGGAATGTGAGGAGGAGACCGGCTATCAGGCAAAAAATGCCCATCATCTTATCGATGTTTTTACCACCGTTGCTTTTAGTAACGAAAAAATCTGTATTTATTATACGGATGATTTGTCTCCATCAAAGCAAAATCTAGACGAAGATGAATTTGTAACGGTAGAAAAGTATTCCCTGGAAGACTTAGTAAAGATGATTTTAAATGGTGAAATCCAAGATGCAAAAACCATTGCTGGGATCCTAGCATATAAAAATAAGATAAGCTGATAGAAAAAATGGCTTGTTCTAATTTGATATTCTTGACATAATATTCTATAAAGAATATTTTACGGAGCGATTCATGAAGAATATCAAAATGAAAATCCGCCATCTAAGTGAAATACAGATTGCTTTTATCTTAATATTTGTTGGCTTATTCTTTGGTATTTTATTTGCCAATATATTTCGAAATAATTATAGTGAACAGATTTCACAATATCAAAATTCCATATTTTATAATATCGCAACCAGTGATATTAATTATGGGGGATTATTCCGATATATATTAATAAAGAATTATAAAGAGTTTATTATATTTTGGCTCTTATGCATTACTATCCTTGGGATTCCCTACATGGGTTACAAAATAATTTCCTATGGATTTACCATTGGTTTTCTTGTGTCAACCATCACTATGCAATATGGTTTTAAAGGTATTTTACTAATCCTAGTATATGGATTTCCCCATGGATTACTTTATATACCCATTATTCTTATAAGTCTTTACAAGGGTTATCTCTTATGTTTAACCATATATCATGATAAAAAAAGTTTTAGCAACGGCTTGGCTAACTTAATAAAATCCCATCTGATGTTACTTTTCATCCTTGCCTTAGCAATATTCCTTGCAAGTTTTATTGAGACATTTGTGGGATCCTTTTTACTCAAAAAAACTCTTGGCTTATTTACATAAATTCTTTTATAGAAATGTTGAAACAATGGTCTGATTTAAGCAAATGAGGAGGTAGTAAATGGAACAATACATTCAGGATTTTATTACATATCTTCGCAATATCAAGGGGGCATCCCTAAACACATTACAAGCTTATCACCATGACTTAAAAAAATTACAAGGATTTCTAGAGACACAAGAGCTTGATAAGATTACCAATTTAAATGAAACGGGATTAAACTCTTTTATTCTTTTTTTGGAGAAAGAAGGGCTTTCCCCATCCTCAGTTTCCAGAAACATTGCATCCATCAAAGCATTTACATTATACCTACTGAAAAAAGGAATCCTTAAGGAGGATCCAGCTGAGAGAATTAAAGCCCCAAAAATCCAAAAAAAGACCCCCCAGATTATTAAAACTTCCTTAGTTGAAAAGCTTTTAAATCAGCCTGATACCAAAACCAAAAAAGGAATCCGAGATAAGGCAATGCTGGAGTTATTGTATGCCACTGGTATGAAGGCATCTGAAATTATTTCTCTGAGAATCTCAGATATTAATCTAAAAGCTCGAATTATTATCTGTAATGAGAAAAAAGAAAGGGTGATTCCTTTTGGAAAATCAGCAAATCAAGCCCTGCAAACTTATCTAGACATACGATGCAAAGAACCTGCTAGCCAGACAGAAGAAGATTCTGATATCTTATTCTTAAATTCATCGGGTCAAAAGTTAAGTAGGCAAGGTTTTTGGAAAATCATAAAATCCTATGCAGATATGGCTGGAATTGAAAATATTAATCCCAGCTCCATCCGACATTCCTTTGCTGCCCATCTGATTGATAATGGGGCAGACTTAGAAAGTGTAAAAGAATTTTTGGGTCACTCTGACATTGCAACAACCCAGATGTATCTAACCCAAAGAAATAAAAACGCAAGAGAAGTCTATTTAAACACCCATCCTAGGGCTTAGAATAGATTTGCCTTGGATAGGCCTTAGAACAGTTTTGTTGGAAAAAAGCTTTGAATAGTTCACTTGCAATAAGCTTGGAATAGTTTTATTTGGAATATATTTTGAATATTTTATACTTGCAATAAGCTTTGAATCGTTGTGCTTAGAATATGCTATGAATAGTTCACTTGCAATAAGCTTTGAATCGTTTTACTTGAAATATGTTTTGAATAGTTTATACTTGCAATAAGCTTTGAATCGTTGTGCTTGGAATATGCTTTGAATAGTTTACTTGCAATAAGCTTTGAATGGTTTTTTTTAGAATAGTTGTACTTGGTTTTAACTAGAAAAAGTGCAACTGGATAGTTAAAAGCTTTAAAGAGGCACTAACTCTTAAGTTAATTACATAACAAATGGGCTATCATAAGGATTTCTTCTATAAAGAAGAAGGTTAGAATAGCCCATTGTTTTTTGTGAGTCCAAAATTCGATTTAATATATTTTTAATTTACTTTCATTTTAAATCCATTCTCTTTCATTTACTTCGATTATAAATTCAATCTTCGATTTACTTCCATTTTAATTTCAATCTTCAATTTACTTCCATTTTAATTTCAATCTTCGATTTACTTCCATTTTAATTTCAATCTTCAATTTACTTCGATTTAAATTCTATCTTTAATTTACTCGATTTAATTCAATTTATTCAAAAGTTGTATTATTTAATTTGATCAGCAATGGTATAAATCAATTTTTCGGAATCTTCCCAGCCAAGACATGGATCGGTAATGGATTTTCCATAGATGCGTTCATGCACTTTCTGGCAACCTCCTTCAATGTAACTCTCAATCATAACCCCTTTTACTAATTGGGCTATTTCTGAACAAAGCTTTCTGCTATGAAGCACTTCCTTGACGATACGAATTTGCTCCTTATATTGCTTGTTGGAATTTGCATGGTTTGCATCAATAATAGTGGCAGGATTCTGTAAATCTCTTTCCTGATACATTTGAACCAGTCGAATCAAATCCTCATAATGATAGTTGGGTATGGATTGTCCATGTTTATTCACAGCTCCTCGCAGAATAGTATGAGCCAGTGGATTTCCAGAAGTTTCAACTTCCCAACTACGATATAAGAAGGTGTGACTTTTTTGTGCTGCTACCACAGAATTTAACATAACAGATAAATCACCACTGGTGGGATTTTTCATTCCAGCAGGAACATCCATTCCACTGATGGTTAAGCGGTGTTGTTGATCTTCAACCGAACGGGCTCCAACAGCTACATAGGAAAGAATATCTTCTACATAGGGCCAGTTTTCCGGATAGAGCATTTCATCTGCTGCCGTTAATCCTGTTTCCATAATGGCTCTTAAATGCATTTTTCTCATGGTAATTAAACCTTCATGAAGATCCGGTTCTTTTTCTGGGTCTGGTTGATGTACAATTCCTTTATAACCTTCTCCGGTAGTTCTAGGCTTATTGGTATATATTCTAGGTATTAGAATTAATTTATCTTCCACCTTTTCCTGTACCTTGGCAAGTCTACATATATAATCACAAACTGCATCTTCATTATCCGCGGAACAAGGTCCGATAATAACAAGGAATTTGTTTGATTTACCAGTAATCACATCTTTAATTTCTTGGTCACGTTCCTTCTTTTTTAAAGCCTCTTTTGCAGGCATAGGATAAGCCTTCACCAAATCTTCCGGAGAAATTACTTCTTTTACAAATTTAAAACTCATATTGTCAGCCTCCTATTAGTATCATTTTTAGATTAATTGCTTTATTTTATCCTATCTTTCCATATTCGTCAATCCTTTCCC
>DUNZ01000132.1 GCA_012839085.1 Clostridiales bacterium | reverse complement strand
TTCTATATTTATTAGATTCTATACTTATTAGATTCTAAAATTCTTAGATTCTAAATCATATAGATTCTAATTTATATAAATTTTAAATTCTATATTCTTACTTATATAGATTTTAAATTTTTTAATATTTTATGATAATTTTTTGTCATAGTTCTCTTGACAGCCGTACATGCTATGGTATAATTTAATAGCAAATGATAATTATTATCAATAACAGGAAGATGTTACATAAATTTGGGAACTAAGTGAGAGGATGGACGAATATGATATTAAAGGATGCGAAAGTGGGATCGCAATATCTGGTCGAATCCCTGAAATTAGACAGGGTCACCATGAGTAGATTAGAAGCCTTAGGATTAACTAAGGGAACTACCATCAAAATTTTAAATCGCAACCGAAGCGGTTCCGTGATAATCATGGTGAGAGGGAGCAGATTTGCCCTAGGGAATAAAATTACAGAAGCGATACAAATTAGGGAGGCATCATGATGAAGGAAGAATTGCAGGTTGGATTTGTCGGTAATCCCAATTGTGGTAAAACCACATTATTTAACGCATATACCGGAGCAAATTTAAAAGTAGCCAATTGGCCAGGAGTTACGGTTGAGAAAAAAGAAGGAGTTTTTAAATATCATAACCATCGCTTTAAATTAGTTGATTTACCTGGAATCTATAGCCTTACTTCTTATACGATGGAAGAAAAGCTTACCAGAGAATTTATTATGGGTTCCAATGTTGACGTAATTATTAACATTGTGGATGCCTCTAGTCTAGAGAGAAATTTATATTTGACCCTTCAGTTAATTGAATTAGGAAAACCAGTTGTTTTGGCACTTAATATGATGGATATAGTTGAGGAACGAGGGATGGAATTAGATTTGCACAGGCTTCCAGAGATGTTGGGAGTTCCAGTGATCCCAGTTTCCGCTAGAAAAAGAACTGGATTGGACATCCTGATGCATACGGTTGCGCATCATAAGGATAAAAAGTTAGATTATAACTTAGAGCATCATCATGGAAATAAGAAGTCTATAAAATACAATCATAATCATGAGCGCCATAAAGAATATCCGGTGGTTTATAGTGCTTTTATTGAAAATAAGATTGATCAAATCAGTGATAAAATTCGCTCTAAATATGGTGAAATTAAAAATATGAGATGGCATGCTATTAAAATGCTTGAAATGGATGAAAGCGTTCTACAGCAGTATCCCTTAAACTTAAGCGGGATTGTAGATCAAAGCTATGAGGACGAAATCATAAATCAGAAATATGATTTTATTGAGGAGATTATCGAGGAAGTTTTAGTTAATAAAAGTGTTAAATCTGCAGCCACTGATCAAGTAGATCGAATACTCACCCATAGGTACATAGGTCTTCCCATCTTTTTAGCTATCATGGGGGTCATATTTTTTCTTACCTTTCAGGTGGGAGATTTAATCAAAGGTGTTTTTGAAGGTGGTTTAGAAAGTTTCTCATCTATCTTGAATGATTTCTTGATAAGGATTGATGCAGGAGAAGTAGTAACTTCCCTGGTTGTTGATGGAATCGTAGCGGGTGTAGGTGGAATTTTAACCTTTTTACCCAATATTTTTATACTCTTTTTAGCCCTAGCATATCTGGAGGATAGTGGATATATGGCACGGGTTGCTTATGTTATGGATGGAATCATGGGTAAGATAGGCTTATCAGGAAGAGCATTTATTCCTATGTTATTGGGCTTTGGTTGTACGGTTCCAGCAATCATGGCTTCAAGATCCTTAGAAAATATGAGAGATCGAAGGAAAACCATCCTAATTACCCCCTTTATGTCCTGTAGTGCCCGGTTGCCCATCTATGTATTGTTCTCCCAGATGTTTTTTGGTGAATATGCCATGCTGGCTGCTTATTCCATGTATTTGATTGGAATCATAGTAGCAATCCTAGTGGCATTTGTGATGAATAAAGATACGGATAAGACGACAGCAAACACCTTATTAATTGAATTACCGGAATACAAATCACCTAATTTTATGACGATTTTCATTTATGTCTGGGAGAAAGTGAAAGAATACCTAACAAAAGCAGGAACAACCATTTTTGCAGCTTCAGTGATAATTTGGTTTGTACTTAATTTTGGACCTGCTGGTATGACTTCCGATATGTCAGAGAGTTTTGGTGCAATCTTAGGTAAGGCTATTGCTCCGGTTCTAGCACCGGCAGGTCTTGGAATGTGGCAGGTAGTTGTGGCCTTGATTTCTGGAGTGGCCGCTAAGGAAGTAGTGGTATCCAGCTTCAGCATTTTATTTCAGATTGGTGATATTAATACGGCAAAGGGAATGGCCAGTCTTGTGGATGTCTTATCAGGATATGGTTTTGGTCCACGAAATGCCTATTCACTCATGGTATTTTGTTTGCTCTACATTCCTTGTGCTGCAACCATTGGTGTAGTTCAAAGAGAGATGAGATCTGCTAAGTGGACGATTTTTACAGTCCTCTTTCAGCTAGGAATTGCTTGGCTTGTTTCAACATTAGTCTATCAAATCGCAAGTTTGTTCTAAGTAGCCTTTAGAAGAATGGGAGGGTTTATATGCCGGGGATTATTATCGGAATTCTAATTGTAGCTTATACGGGATTCATTATATATAGGAAGTCAAAGGATATCAAAGAAGGAAAATCCTGTTGCAGTGGATGTTCCTCTTGTCCCTCTAAAGAAAAATGTAATTCAAATTAATACAAAAGGTGATGTCAGAGAAGTAAGCAGTAGTATTCATAATCAATCTGAACTTAAGGTTGAACTTGAGGCTACTGCGATTTTCATATATTTTAAAGAAAGTTAGAAAATATTAAATTTTTTCAAAAAATAAAAAGGAAATAGGAGTACCTTGTAGAATATTAGTATTATAGGTATGTTGCATTTCTTGTTTTTTCGCTAGATTTAACTGTATCTTATGGAATAGGATCTTAGTGGTAAGGGGGAATCGGTATGGAAGCAGGATACAATATCAGAATGAGGATGGAAAAGAGGGAACATGAGATTTTAAGTCCCTACGCTTCATTTTCTGATTGTTCTATGGGACGCGATGTCTATGAGGAGCCCTGTGATATTCGTCCAATCTATCAGAGAGATCGGGATAGAATCTTACATTCCAAGGCTTTTCGGAGGTTAAAGCATAAGACTCAAGTCTTTTTAGCACCGGAGGGAGATCATTACCGCACCAGGTTAACCCATACCCTAGAAGTTTCACAAATTGCTAGAACAATTGCCAAGGCACTACGATTGAATGAAGATTTAACGGAAGCAATCGCATTGGGTCATGATTTGGGTCACACACCCTTTGGACATGCGGGAGAACGGGCACTAAACCGTATCTGCCCCAATGGTTTTAAACACCATCTTCAAAGTATCCGTGTAGTTGAGTTACTAGAACGCCGAGGAAGAGGATTGAATCTTTCTAAGGAAGTGAGGGATGGGATTGAGAATCATCAAACCAGCGGTAAACCAGCTACACTGGAAGGAAAGATTGTTCGTATATGTGATAAAATTGCATATATTAACCATGATATAGATGATGCTATTCGTGGAAAGATAATTACAGAAGAAGAAATCCCAAAGAGATTTACCGATATCTTAGGTCATAGTTTAGGAGAGCGATTAAACACAGTTATTCATGACGTAATATCTAATAGCGAGAATCGCGACGATATTATTATGTCTCCTGAGATTGAAAAGACAATTTATGAATTACGGGAATATATGTTTGAAAGTGTTTATTTGAATCAAAAAGCCAAGAGTCAGGAAAAACAAGCAGAAATTCTGGTTGAGCAATTATTCTTGTATTATAAAAAACACTTGGATAAATTGCCCGAGGAATATCGTCGACGGATTCATGAATTAGGAGAACCTTCATATCAAGCGGTTTGCGATTATGTTGCTGGTATGACGGATCGTTTTGCGGTTGCAAAATTTAAGGAAATTATGATTCCATCAGCATGGAGTGTTTATTAGGGAAATCAACTGGTAGGAGGGAGCACTATGTTATATCCCCAAGAATTAATTGAAGAAGTACGAAGTAGAAATGATATCGTCAGTGTCATTGGCTCCTACATACACCTACAAAAAAGAGGCAGTAACCATATGGGCCTATGCCCCTTCCATAATGAGAAAACTCCTTCCTTATCTGTTAGTTCTTCCAAACAGATGTATCATTGTTTCGGCTGTGGTGTGGGAGGAAATGTATTTACCTTTATTATGGAATATGAAAACTATACTTTTTTGGAAGCACTGAAATTCTTAGCAGATCGAGCCGGGGTACAATTACCGGAGCAGGAATATTCGGAAGAAGAAAAAAGGCAGATGAATCTAAGAAGTCGATTATTGGAAGTGAATAAAGAAGCTGCAAAATATTTTTATTATCAAATGAAATCTTCCGGTGGACAAGCTGCTTTTCGTTATCTGACGAGCCGAGGATTGACCGAGGAAATAATAAAACGCTTTGGTTTGGGGTATTCCAACCGATATCGAGATGATTTATATCGATATTTAAAAAAGTTGGGGTATAATGATCTGCTTTTAGCACAGTCTGGATTAGTTACCATCGATGAAGAACTAGGTGCTAGGGATAAATTTCGTGACAGGGTAATCTTTCCGATAATGGATACCAATCATCGGGTCATTGGATTTGGTGGTAGAGTAATGGCCAATACTGGAAAGGAGATTCCAAAGTACTTAAATTCCCCTGAGACGAAAATATTTGATAAAAGTAGGAATCTGTATGGCTTAAATTTTGCCAAGAGTTCAAGGAAGCAAAATATTTTGCTTTGTGAAGGGTACTTGGATGTGATAGCCTTGCATCAAGCTGGTTTTACCAATGCTGTAGCAGCTTTAGGCACAGCCTTTACTCCTTTTCATGCCAATCTTTTGAAACGATATACCAAGGAAGTACTGCTAACCTTTGATAGTGATTCTGCAGGAATTCAAGCAGCTCTTCGGGCGATTCCTATATTAAAGGAAGCAGGACTTAGTGTAAAAATTGTAGACATGAATCCTTATAAAGATCCGGACGATTTTATTAAAGCTTTAGGGATTGAGGCCTATCAAGAAAGAATCGACCAAGCAAAGAGTAGCTTCTTCTTTGAGATAGATATGCTACAGAAGAATTATGATTTATCGGATCCGGAGCAAAAAACGAAGTTCTTTTATGAGATTGCGAAGAGATTGGTTGGCTTTCAAGAGGAGCTGGAGAGAAATGTCTATCTTGATGCAGTGGCGAAGAATTATCAGATCGATGCAGAACATCTTAGCAGGCTGGTAAATAAATTCGGTGCTCAGGGAATTGGCATAAAGGAAATAAGGGAAGAGCCTAGGAGTTTAGGAAAGAGAAAAATAATACAAGATGATGGGATAAGCAAGGCGCAAAAGCTTTTGCTAACTTGGCTTGTAGAGGACAATTCCTTATTTGAAAAGATAAAAAACATTGTTGGTCCTGAGGATTTTTCAGAAGGAATTTATTATGAAGTGGCGAAACTTGTATTTGAACAATTTGAAAAAGATCATGCCGTGATACCGGCTAAGATTATCAATTGTTTTGAAGATAAAGAAGTACAATCAGAAGTTGCAGCCTTATTTAATGCTAGTATTCGAGGGGAAATGAATGAAGCTGACTGGAAGAAGGCTTTATCCGATACAATTATTCGGATTAAAGAAAACAGTCTTGACATTCAAAGTAAAAAAGCAATTGAAGATAATGATATGGCATTATTGCAAAGGGTTATCGCAGAAAAAGCTAATCTCAAGAAACATACCATTCTATAAATGTGGAAGGATAGCCCAAAGACTAGCAATACTGCATATTTCATTAAATCATGGTTAAAATATAAAAAGAGTTTAAAAAGGAAGGATTTTCAATGGACGAGAATATAGTAAAATTTACGGAAAGGTTAAAGGAGTTATTAGCCTTCGCCGAAAAAAAGAAAAATGTCTTAGAATATCAGGAAGTAAATGATTTTTTTGCAGATCTGGAATTGGATCCGCAGCGTATTGAGAAAATTTATGATTATCTTGAAAAACATAATGTGGATGTTCTTAGAATCTCGGATGACGAAGAAGAAGAGGAAATTATTATAGACGACGAAGAAGAGACTGAGACGACCATAGACCTTAGCATTCCTGAAGGTATTAACATTGAGGATCCTGTCCGTATGTATCTAAAGGAAATAGGTAAGGTACCACTATTAAGTGCAGATGAGGAAATAGAACTTGCAAAAAGGATGCAGGAAGGTGATGATTTTGCCAAGAAGCGTCTGGCAGAGGCGAATCTTCGTCTTGTTGTAAGCATCGCAAAGCGTTATGTCGGTCGTGGTATGCTATTTCTTGATTTGATTCAAGAAGGTAACTTAGGACTGATTAAAGCTGTGGAGAAGTTTGATTACCAGAAGGGATTCAAGTTTAGTACCTATGCTACTTGGTGGATTAGACAAGCGATTACCAGGGCAATTGCCGATCAGGCTAGGACAATCCGAATTCCAGTCCATATGGTTGAAACAATTAATAAATTAACCCGTGTACAGAGACAGCTTTTACAAGAACTTGGAAGAGAGCCATCTCCAGAGGAAATATCGGAAGTAATGAATATGCCAGTAGATCGTGTTAGAGAAATCCAGAAAATTTCTCAAGAACCAGTATCCTTAGAAACACCAATTGGTGAGGAAGAGGATAGTCACTTGGGAGATTTTATTCAGGATGATAATGTTCCAGTACCTGCTGATGCAGCTGCTTTTACTCTATTAAAGGAGCAGTTAGTAGAAGTTTTAGGAACCTTAACAGAACGAGAACAAAAGGTATTGCGTTTACGCTTTGGTTTGGATGATGGACGAGCTCGTACCTTAGAGGAAGTTGGAAAGGAATTCAACGTAACTAGAGAACGTATTCGCCAGATTGAAGCAAAGGCATTACGCAAATTAAGACATCCAAGTCGTAGTAGAAAGCTCAAGGACTATTTAGAATAATAAAAAACTGCCCAATTTGCAAGAGTCATAGTTGCCATGGATCAATCAGAGATTGTGAAGGATGAATGGGCTGAAAAACAAGGACGGGAATATATATAAAGGAGCTGTTATAAGGATATTGTTAACGGCTCCTTTTCCTTCTATTAAGAAGCTGATATATTATATGTAGGAATTAATTTGGTAATCAGAACGTGTATTTTAATATGTTAAAGATATAGGAGAATAGGATGCAGTTATCAAAACGTTTATCTGCGGTTGCTGGATTTGTAACCCCAGGTTATAAAGTTGCCGATGTGGGCTGTGACCATGCTTTTACATCCATTTATCTGGTGGCAAATCATATTTCTCCCCAGGTGATTGCTATGGATGTAAACTTAGGCCCCTTGGAGCGGGCTAAAGAAAATATCGAAAAATATAAGGTTGAGGATCGTATTATAATTAGAAGATCCGATGGTATCAAAGAGTTAGAGCCGGGAGAAGTGGATTCTGTGATACTTGCAGGTATGGGAGGAATTTTAATGACCGAAATCCTCTCTGTAAGAAAGGATATAGTATCCACATTAAAGGAGATGATCTTACAGCCACAGTCAGAGATATCAAAGGTAAGAAGATTTGTACAAGATCATGGCTTTTTAATTATGGATGAGAATATGATAAAAGAAGAGGGTAAATACTATTTTGTTATGAAAACAAAACTTAAATCTATGGTAGAGAATCCTGAGACATTTGAGCTTAGGGAAGCAGTACATTTTTCCTTTGGAAGGCTTTTGTTAGAAAGACAAAATACGCTCCTATTAGAATACTTGTTAAAGGAATTGAGAACTTGCGAAAAAATCTATGACCAGCTTTCTTTGGAACAAACAGAAAATACAGAGAGCCGTAAGAAAGATATACTTAGTAAAATAGACTTAATCAATAATGGATTAAAATATTTTAATAAAGGAGAGATGAAGATTGGTGGAAAGTAATGTGAAGGTTACCGTAGGGGATGTCGTTCGGGAATATCCGATGGATACTTCCTTGCTTGATATAAGCCGGGATTTCCAGAAGGATTATAAAGACGATATCATATTGGCTTTTGTAGACAACAAACTTCGTGAATTGTTTAAGACGGTGAAAAAGGACTGTACCATCAAGTTTGTTACCACTTCGGATGATGCTGGGCATAAAACTTATATGCGGGGAATGATCCTGGTAATGCTTAAGGCTTTCTATTCTGAATTTGGTGCAGAGAATGTTGAGAAAGTATCCGTGGAATACTCCATAGGCAACGCTCTCTATTGTGACTATTCGGGGAAAGAGCCTTTAAGTGAGGAGAAAATTCAAAGAGTCAAGGAGCGGATGCAAGATTATGTCAAACGGGATATTCCTTTTATGAAAAGAAGTATTGGCACTGATGATGCAATCGAACTGTTCCGTTTTTATCGAATGTACGATAAAGAGAAACTATTCCGCTATCGTAGAGTTTCAAAAGCAAATATTTATAATTTAGATGGTTTTGAAGATTATTACTATGGATATATGCCACCTAGTTGTGGAATGTTAAAGTATTTTGATTTGAAGCTATATGACAAAGGATTTCTTCTGATATTACCAAGAAAATCATCACCATCCCATTTGCAACCCTTTGTACCCCAGGAGAAGTTATTCCATACGTTAAAGGAATCAAATCAATGGATCAAAATGATGGGGGTTGAAAATGTAGGTTCCCTCAATGATATCATAGCCCAGGGAAAAATGAATGATTTAATCTTGGTACAGGAAGCTCTGCAAGAGAAAAAAATCAGTGATATTGCTGAGGCCATAAAAGAAGCTGGTGGTAAGAGATTTATCATGATAGCAGGTCCTTCTTCTTCCGGAAAGACAACATTTTCCCACCGTTTATCCATACAATTAAGAGCCCATGGCCTAAATCCTACGCCCATTGCTGTAGATAATTATTTCGTAGAGAGGAAAAAAACCCCGAAAGATCCCAATGGCAATTATGATTTTGAAAGCCTCTATGCAATTGATTTAGAGCAATTTAATAACGATATGAAGGATCTCATGAATGGGAAAACTGTTGATCTACCTTTATTTAACTTCATCTCGGGTAAGAGAGAATATAAAGGCAATTATCTAACTCTTGGGAAAGATGATATCTTGGTAATTGAGGGAATTCATGCCTTAAATGATGCCCTATCCTATTCTTTGCCTAGGGAAAGTAAATATAAAATATATATCAGTGCTTTGACCCAATTAAATATTGATGAACATAATCGAATACCAACTACAGATGGTAGATTAATTCGAAGGATGGTTAGGGATGCTAGAACCAGAGGAACCTCTGCCCAAACTACTATATCCATGTGGCCGTCAGTACGAAGAGGAGAAGAGGAGAATATATTCCCTTTCCAAGAAGATGCTGATGTCATGTTTAATTCAGCTCTAATTTATGAGTTGGCAATTTTAAAACAATATGCGGAACCGATTCTATTTGGAATTGATCGAAACAGTGATGAGTATGTAGAAGCAAAAAGATTATTAAAGTTTTTAGATTATTTTGTTGGTGTACCATCGGATGCGGTACCAAAGAACTCCATATTAAAAGAATTTATCGGAGGTAGCTGCTTCCATATATAAGGGTTGCCGGTGATGATATATCTCCTTTTATGATACAACTCATGTATGGATAAAATTAAAAAATCCCGCTTTTCATACGGGTTACAAATTTAATATTAACAAAGACAAAGCCTCCGGCGGATGCGCACGATTTCGAATTTATAAATTCAAGTAAGTTTGAACGAAATCGGCGCACAAGTACGCCGGGGGCGTACTTGATGAGCAGCACGATAAGCCGGGTTCTGTAATGCAACTAAAGTTGCACCAATGGTCATCTATCTAGACTGCATGTTACCATACAGCTCAAATAACAACTTACGCCGTTATTTTGCAACCTACCCTAAAGCACGGTGGGCAGCCGTATCGCTTTATGTTTGGTCTTGCTTCGGGTGGGGTTTACATATGCCCCTTCTGTTACCAGAAGAGCGGTGGTCTCTTACACCACCTTTCCATCCTTACCATTCTATTTCATTTCATTGACAAGCAATTTAATAAAATAGTTTTGGCGGTTTATTTCTGTTGCACTAGCCTGGGAGTCGCCTCCACCGGATGTTATCCGGCACCCTGCCCTATGAAGCCCGGACTTTCCTCACCTGTAATCAGGCGCGACCATTTGTGCTACTCACGATTTATATTCTAACATGCCAATTAGAAAATGTAAATGCCTATCCTTTTCCAGACTTTCATAATATATCTATGGATAGGATACTTTTTTTCTTTCGTCTAATCTATAACAAAGTTAATATTTTTTAATTAATTTTTAAACATTTTTACAAATCAATATGTTACTATAGGAGAAGAAACCCAAGGACAGGAGTATTGCTATATCTTAAAAGACTGGTTTTTATCTATTGATAAGTCCTAAAAATCATGACTATCTCTTAGATAAGGGTAGTTTGATTGTTATTACCTCTAGATTATTGGTATATCATCATAGATTCTTGCTTGTAGGCTTATTATCATAGGGTGTTGATACTTAATGAAAGAGTTTTGGTTTTTGGTACTTGAGGGAGGGAGTAAAGATCATGGAGCAAAATCGTATTTTAGTGATTGATGATGATAAGGAAATAGCGGATTTGGTTGAAATCCATTTGGTTAGTGAGGGGTACCAAGTATTTAAGGCCCATAATGCAATAGAAGGACGAAAGATTTTGGACAGCGAGGATATTAAACTTGTAATCTTGGATATTATGATGCCTGGAATGGATGGTTTAACACTTTGTAAAAGAATTCGTGAAAATAGTACCATTCCCATTATTATGTTGAGTGCCAAATCAACGGATCTGGATAAAATTATCGGTTTAGGAACAGGTGCCGACGATTATGTTACCAAACCCTTTAATCCCCTTGAGCTTACAGCAAGGGTGAAATCTCAGTTAAGAAGATATACAAAATTTAATCCCGGTTCCCATGAAGAGAAGCAGGAGAAGGAGATAGTCTTATCTCATCTATTAATGAATAAAGAAAACCATAGAGTATGTGCCTATGGAAAAGAAGTAAAATTAACACCAATTGAATTTAATATCCTTTATCTTTTAGCAAGTAATGTGGGGAAGGTGTTTTCCACAGACGAGATCTTTGAAAAGGTTTGGAATGAAAAGATCTACGAGGCTAATAATACGGTCATGGTACATATACGAAGAATCAGGGAAAAGATCGAAATGGATTCTAGAAATGCTCAAATCATAAAAACGGTATGGGGAGTGGGTTATAAGATTGAAGAATAATGTAATTAAAAGTTTTCGATTTGAAATTGTACTTTATAGCCTTTTAAGTCTTCTCTATACCTTGCTTTCCGTTGCGCTAGTACATATCGGAGCCTACCTTATATTCCGTTGGAAAGAAGAAGACCTAACAGAATTTTCAAAATCAGTGGTTTCTATGATTACCATAGTAGTGGGGATTGTCCTTTTTATCGTATATTTTTTGTTCTTAACAAAGAAGTTTGTAAATTATATTAAAGAGATCGCTGAGGGAATTAATCAGATATCTTTAGGGAATCTCGATTATCGAATTCAAATTAATAATGAAGATGAATTTGCCCTAATTGCAGATAAATTAAATCGGATGGCAGATGATATTAAAAAAATCATGGAGAATGAAAGGCGGAGTGAGCATGCTAAAAATGAGTTGATTACCAGTGTGGCTCACGATTTACGAACCCCCCTAACCTCCATTCTCGGCTATTTAGATCTGGTGTCAAGCAAGGAATTATCTGAAGAAATGCAAAAGAAGTACATTGCAATTGCATATAACAAATCCAAACGTCTAGAGAAACTAATTGAAGATTTGTTTACCTATACAAAGTTCAATTTTGGAGAAGTCAAAGCAGACTATAACCCGGTGGATATGGTTAAATTAATGAATCAATTATTGGATGAATTCTATCCCAGTTTTGCGGAAGCCGATATTGAATATGAGTTACGTTTCAAAGATGCCCATGCGGTGATCATTGCAGATGGGAACTTGCTAGCCAGAGCCTTTGCCAATTTGATTAGCAATGCTATTAAATATGGGAAAAAAGGAAAGAAAATCATCTTAGAATTAGAGAAAAATGAATCAGGTGTCCTTATCAGCAGCACCAATTATGGCATGCTTATACCGGAAAAAGATCTGGAGCATATATTTGAACGATTTTATCGTGTGGAGGCTTCCAGATCCAGTGAAACCGGTGGAAGCGGTCTTGGTTTAGCCATAGCCCAGCGAATAATAAAATTGCATGGTGGTAATATTTATGCTAGAAGTGATGAAAGAGGCACGGTTTTTACCGTTGAATTATTCAATACTCCGAAAACTAATTAAGAATAATCTCACTGTCTCAATAAAGTTCTTAAGTAGATATTGTCTCCTTATACAAATTGAGCCATGGAAAATCTATGGACAAGTTAGTACATTCCGAAATGTACGGATAACACTTGCTAGATTTTTTCCATGGCTTCAATTTGTGAAACTATGATAACGGAAGAAGAAAAAATATAGTCTTATTATAACATAAATTTTTCAGAAAGGTAGTGGATATTTAAAATTTAAAATACTGTTAACATTTAAGACAAAATATGGATAAAAATATAGTATCTAGTTATAAGCTATCACGCTGTTTCGCCAAAACATATCGACGATACCTATGTATCTAATTACTATAGTTATTAGCTACCTATATCTATATTCTCTAAGTTACAATATAATCTCTTATTTTCTTTGATATTTTTATTTTCTGATACATGGAAGCGTAGGTAATCTCATCAATTCCTTCTATATAATTTAAGATAAAGTTTTTGGTAAGTCCTTTCTCTTTTAGGAGTAAGGCTGCCTTATTGTAGGCAATTGCTGCTTCTTCCTCTGTTGAATAATATCCAATGATAAATTCACCTCTAATATTTATTTTTGCAAGATATATGGTCTTTCCTTTTTTATCTATCTTAGATACCCCTTGATAACGATTTATAATAATGATGTTTCCATAACGGTAATCATTGCAATCACCATTTGCAAATAAGTAGTCTCTTTTTAATACAGAATAGGGTTTAATTCCATAGCGTGAGGCAAGGCTAACCTGCATCCCGTAATCAGATACAAAGAGATGCCCTCCACGTTTTTGGATTTTATGATGAGCATAATAAAAAAGGTCATCAACATCAAATTTCAAAACGGTGTCCTTATCTATATAATATAGGAAGTAATTCTTTTTTAAGTAGATTGGAGTTTTAAAATAAATTTGATTATCTCGATAATTATTCAAGACAACCCATTTATCAAAAGATAGAATACAATCAGAGGGATATTGATCGATATCTTGTTTGATATTGCTGTTTAAAAGTTTAGAAGCAAGGAGGTAGGCCTTGTGAGCATCGATTTCAGTATCGTAACTCCCAAGACTAATATGCTTTCCTAGATATGTAATAGAGGACCGGTAGTATTTTTCGCCGTCCTTTTTATATGCAAGATAAACACCGGTTAACATAGAAACACCCCTTTTTAATATAACAAAAACAAGTCCTATATGCAAGAATTCATAGCAGTATAAAATTACTAAAAATGCAATAAATAACAATGTCTTACAAAAATATAAACTTATGGTAGTGTTCTATACCTGTATGATACGTACTATTCCGGTAGAATATGTATAAGTACTAGGGGTGTGGCGTAAAATATTTAATATATAGTTAATAAATTGTTAAAAATAACCTGTCTTTTTTGCACAAAAGTACCCAAGAAAAATAATATTTAATTAGATTAAATCACTGAGAATGTAAAATATTGACTGTTATTGAATGGTTCTATCTAACGAAAGTGATGAAAAGTTATTGACACTAGAAAATCAGTTGCCTATAATGCAAAATAACGCGTAGGCGTACCATAAAAAGGAAAAATATTATAAAGTGAAAAGAGGAAAGATTTATGTCAAAAATAAATACGTTCCTTCAAAAGATGAAAATGCAAGAAAACCATCATGGTATTTACATGGTTATAGCTGCATATATTTTATCCTTTCTTATGCTGATTGTTGGATCTGATAGTTTTTATAATATCCATTCAAGAGCAGCAGGGGATGAAGATCATTCGGATGAAGTAACGCATGAATTAGAGGATGACATCCAAAGTTATAGTACTACGAATTACTCAGCGAAAGGGATGCAGATGAATTTGGTGAATCCCTATGGTATCGTAGATGATTTGAAGATTTCTGAGGTGACAGCAAGTAATCGTCAGGATGACAGTCTTGGGATGATGTCTGGTGATACCAATTGGTTGCTAGGCAATGCCATGAGTCAAGATGAATACTTGGATCTTATGGAACAAATTGCAGAACTGGAGGTTTCAGAGGAGGAAATAGAAACGACTAGTTCCAATACGGTGATCAAAGTAACCAAAGAGGAAAGAAAATTGTTAGAACAAATTGTGGCAGCGGAAGCAGAGGGAGAGGATATCATTGGTAAGATACTAATTGTAAATGTCATCTTGAATCGTATGGCTGATGATGAATTTCCTGACACAATCAAAGGGGTAATCTACCATAAAGTCGGTGGAGAATATCAATTTTCACCATTAGAGAGTGGCCGTTTTGGTAAAGTAAAAATTTCTGATGAAACAAAAGAAGCCGTTGATCGTGCTTTAGAAGGAGAAGATTATTCGGAAGGAGCGCTCTACTTTATGGCAAGAAAACGTGCTAAGAAAAGTAGTGCAAAGTGGTTCGATAATAACCTAACATGGCTTTTCAAACATGGAGGCCATGAATTTTACAAGGATGAATAGAAGAATTTGTATTGTGTCTATAAAATAGGCGTGTTATAATATCCACGACAAATACAATGTAAAGGGCTGTTTTAAAAATATCATTTAAAACAGCCTTAATATTATATGATAGCAAAGGGGAATGATCTTATGAGCCTGATGTACAAAAGTACTAGGAATTCAAGCAATAAAGTTTTAGCCTCTCAGGCAGTATTGCAAGGTTTATCAAACGAGGGTGGATTGTTTGTACCAGAAACAATACCGGTTCTAGATAAAACCATGGAGCAGCTTGCAGCTATGGATTATCGAGAAATAGCCTATGAAGTAATGAAACTTTTTCTAACCGATTATACCGAAGAAGAATTAAAAGATTGTATCAAGAAAGCATATGATAGCAAATTTGATACTGCTGAGATTGCACCTTTGAAAAAAGTTGGAGAAAGCTATTACCTGGAACTCTTCCACGGTGCAACCATCGCTTTCAAAGACATGGCACTTTCCATTCTGCCACATTTGCTTACAACTGCGGCTCGGAAAAACAATATTAAAGAAGAAATCGTGATCCTTACTGCGACATCTGGAGATACAGGAAAAGCAGCCCTTTCTGGTTTTGCCGATGTAGAAGGCACAAAAATCATTGTCTTTTATCCGAAATCAGGGGTTAGTAGGGTTCAGGAAAAGCAGATGGTAACTCAAAAGGGAGACAATACCTATGTAGTAGGTATTCATGGTAATTTTGATGATGCTCAAACTGGTGTTAAAAAGATGTTTAATGATCGGGAGCTAAATCAAAAGCTGAAAGAAGCTGGTTACCTATTTTCCTCTGCAAACTCAATTAATATTGGAAGATTGGTTCCTCAAATTGTGTATTATGTATATTCTTATGTGACATTATTTAAAAATAATCAGATTGCAAAGGATGAAAAAATCAATATCGTTGTGCCTACTGGTAACTTTGGTAATATATTAGCGGCTTATTATGCCAAATGCATGGGTGTTCCAATTGAAAAACTAATATGTGCTTCCAATGAAAACAAAGTACTTTTCGACTTCTTCCACAGTGGACGCTATGACAAAAATAGAGAGTTTCATTTAACCGAATCCCCTTCCATGGATATACTGGTATCAAGTAACTTAGAACGACTGATTTATCATGTGGCTAATAACGATTCAGAGGTTACTTCTAAACGAATGAAAGCACTATCTGAAAAGGGAGTTTATGAAATTTCTGAGGATATGAAGAATAACCTTAAGGACTTTGTTGGTGGTTGGGCGGATGCTAGTCAGACCATGGAGGCAATCCAAAAAGAGTACCGGGAACACAACTATGTATTGGATACCCATACCGCTGTTGCTGCTAGTGTCTACTATAGATATAGGGATGAGACCAAAGATGACACAAAGACAGTGATCGTTTCTACAGCAAGTCCTTATAAGTTCACAGAAAGTGTCTTAAAGGCAATTCATACCGGGGATTTACCAGAAGATGATTATGAACAGGCGAAACTATTAAAATCCATTTCCAATACTCAGATACCGAAGGCGGTGGAAGAGTTACGAGAAGCCCCTATTGTGCATACGAATGAATGTGAAGTGGATGAAATGCCTTCCCTTGTAGAGAAAATTTTAAAAATAAACGAATTATGACAAATACGTGACATAAATTTGACATAATCAAAGTGCATATTATAAATATAGCCGAGGCAATGAGGCAGGAACCAAGAAGTAGGTACTAGGGTAAAGATGGGTCACATCCTATTCTACATCTTACCGAGCGAGTGCTTACAGAGAGGGGAATGTCAGAAGGGGATTTGCCCCTGAGAGGCGTATTGGCTAAGATATAATCGTTACCATATAAGGGGATGATTATGGAAGTCCTAAGGAATGGTATTTTATCCATTTTCAAGGATAAAAAGACTTGACCTTTTTTTCCTTTATTGTTATAATCATCTTGTTATTGGGACGATTATATTACGGCGTTTCCTTTTTGTTATAAATACGGGGTTTACAACAACTGTGAAACCGTAGGGAGGCGCGGAATATAATTCACCAAACCATATTTTTTAAGGAGGAAGTAAGAATATGAAGAAGAATTTCTTTAAGAAATTGTCCTTCGTTCTGGCATTAGCTATGGTACTTTCCGTACTTACTAATGTTGGCCCAGTGTTCGCAGCAGCAGGCCCAACACTTACTGCTTCTCACAAGTATCTACATCTTGATAGAGAAGATATGCCAAACGAATACAATTTCAACATCAAGAACAAGAAGTCCGGTTGGAAATATGAATGGACTTCTGCTGATGAAGATGTAGTAACAATCAACGAGAAAAACGGTATTGTTACTGCTACAGGCGCTGGTACTACAACAATTTACTGTGCTATCACAGATAAGGACGGTAATGAAATTGCAGTTCTTGACGCTAAGGTAACTGTTAGAGATAACATTAAAGAGTTAACAATCACTAACACACCAGATGGTGCTCTTAACGTTGGTGAAGAGTGGGATTTCAACAGATCTTATGTAACTTATGCTAACCGTACAAAAGGTTCTGCAGCTATTACAAGATGGACGGTTGATGATGAAGATAACGCTTCCATCACTGACAAAGGTGTTTTCGTAGCTACTAAGGCTGGCGAATATAC
>DUNZ01000131.1 GCA_012839085.1 Clostridiales bacterium | reverse complement strand
CAACTTTGTGGCAACGGATGATTCGATCTTCCACTCTTTTAAATCCTGGGCAGGAAAATCCATCCGTTAGAGAGACAACTCCTTCTTCCAAGGCCGCAGTGGCAGTTACAATTTTGAAAGCAGAACCAGGTTCGTAAGTGTCACTGATGCAGGCATTTCTCCACATGCCATTCAACAGATCCTGTTTTTGCTCCGATGTTAAGGTGACATCTTCATATTCCTTTGCTAATTCATCAATTAGAGTAAAGGGATCATTTAGGTTAAACTCTGGTACATTAACCATGGCATAAAGCCTACCATCTTGAGGATTCATTACAATCAATTTTACATTGTTCGCACTTTTCGACTCCATGACTTTTAAAGCCGCCTGTTCTGCATATTGCTGAATGTTTACATCCAGACTGGTATATAAATCATGACCTGGCTGAGGTTCTATCCTATCTTCGGCTGCATTTTCAATTTCCACACCATAGGCTGTTGTTAATGTTAAAATGGTGCCATCCATGCCCTTTAGATATTCTTCGTATTTTACTTCAATACCGATAACCCCTTGATTATCACTACCTGTAAAACCAATCACCTTAGATGCCAGGCTATCATAGGGATAATATCTTTTGTAATCCTCATCCACCATTACACCATCCAAATCATATTCTCGGATTTTATCTGCGATATCCTTATCTACATTGGATTTGATGCGTTCAATGGAAGAGACTTTTTCTACCCTTTTTCGAACGGTTGCCTCACTCAGTCCCAGTTCATCCGATAAAACTTGGATTACCCGTTCTGGATCTGTGATCTGGCTATGTATCACCGATATGGTACATACCGGCTTGTTAGTAGCTATTTCTACTCCATTAATATCATAAATCCTGCCTCTCTCTGCCTTAATGGGTCTTTCTCTTTCATGAAGTGCCTTTGCTCTTGCGGCATAGTCAGCAGATTTGAATATCATCAAATATCCCAATCGAAAGGTTAATCCTATGGCTGTGATTATAATTACGCTTACAACAATCAGGAGATTTCGTCTATTATAAGTTCTATTCCTTGCCATATAAACCAGACCTTGTTTATCTTATCGTTTTATTTTATTACAAAACAGTGGTCTTTATTCATCGATTGGTTGATTTATGTTGGACTTTCGGATTTAAGAATTTCCTAAGGCTGCTTCCGGTTCGGTTTCTGGATTTATTCAATCGATCGGAAATACTTTTTTTAGTTGTAGGTACTGTTTGAAAATTCTTTGACTTTAATTTCTGTACCGATTGGAAATTCTTTGGCTTTAATTTTCAGTACTATTTGGAAATTCTTTGGCTTAAATTTCTGTACCGACTAGAAATTCATTGACTTTAATCTTCAGTACCCCTTAGAGATTCCGTTTCTGAATTTTCTGTACCGGATGGAGTGTTGATCTCCTCGTTTTCGTTAATGCTGATATTATTGTCATCGGTAGCGGAGGAATTGTTATTTCCTGCGTTATCGGTATCGGCAGAATTGTTGGTTCCTGAGCCACCGGTACTAGTAGAATTGTTGGTTCCTGAATTTCCTGTATCTGTGGAATTATTATTTCCTGAGATACTGGTACCAGTGGAATTATTATTTCCTGATTTACCGGTACCGGCGGAATTATCATTTCCTGAACTACCTGTATCAGCAGAATTATCATTTCCTAAATTACCAGTACCGGCGGAATTATCATTTCCTGAATTACCGGTACCGGCGGAATTATTATTTCCTGAACTACTGGTACTGGCGGAATTATCATTTCCTGAATTACCGGTACTGGCGGAATTATCATTTCCTGAATTACCGGTACCGGCGGAATTATCATTTCCTGAACTACCAGTATCAGAGGAATTGTTGGTTCCTGTATTATCTGTATCCGTGGAATTATCATTCCCTGAACTACCGGTATCGGTGAAACCACCTGTTTCCCAAATTTCATCCTCAGCTTCAATGTCCCCATCCTCTGGTAAGAGATAATCTATCTCTCCATCAGGGAAAACTCCCAAAGCTGGTAAAATCTCATTTAAGACTCTGGCAGCTAATTTTGTGGCTATGGTACTATCCGCCTGTTTTACAACCTTTTGCGGTTCATCTACGATAACAAAGATAACCACTTCCGGGTTAATTGCAGGGACATGACCGAGGAAGGAAACCAAGAAGGTTTTTGCCTCTCGAGGATATTTTTGGGCGGTTCCTGTCTTACCAGCTATGGTATAGCCAGGCACCTTTGCAGTCCTAGCAGTTCCTACTTCCACAGTTTGATACATATATTTTTGTATAAATTCAGAGGTCTCTTCTGAAACGGTTTGTCTAATTAAGATTTGATTGTTTTCTTTTATGGTAGCCCCTTTTTCATTGACAATCTTTTTTACTACATGGGGTGCATAATAATTCCCGCCATTTACCAAGGATGCATAGGCCGCAGCCATTTGAATCATGGTAACATTCATGGATTGTCCAAAACTACTGGTTGCTAGCTCCGTAGCATTTAAATTATCCTTTGCTATTAATAATCCAGCTTCCTCTCCAGGTAGATCAATTCCTGTTTTGTGGCCAAAGCCAAAATGATTTTCATAGCTAAAAAAGATATCTCTACCTTCTAAGGCAGCAATTTGCATTAAGATATCATTACAGGATTTGATTAATGCTTCCCCTACCGTCAACTCCCCATGGCCAGTTTCTTTATGGCAACTGATTCTGGAGTTTCCAAAATATTCCCCACCATCACAGTAAAAGGTACTGTTTTCTGTCAATATACCTTCCTCCAAAGCGGCGGCAATTGTGAAAGGTTTGAATGTAGATCCTGGTTCAAAACCAAAACTTATGACATCATTTTTCCAAAGAATATTTAATTGCTCTATCTTCTGTTCTTCCGTAAGAGCGGATAATTCATCCTCTGGAATAAAGGATAAATCTCTTGGAGAATTCAAATCATATTCCTGGTTGGATGCCATGGCTATAATTTCACCATTATTGGGATCCATTACAAGAATTCCAATGTTTTTGCTTCCGAATTCAGAATTAAATTCCTTGATATGTTTTTGAATAATTCTTTGAATATTTAAATCAATGGTAGTAACAAGAGTGTCACCATTCTTAGGACTTTTCACAATTCTTTCTATATTTAAAGAGGAATCATAATAACCGTAAATCCTACCATTGGTACCATTCAGATATTCATCATAATATCTTTCGATACCGACCAAACCTCTATTATCTGCTGTGGTAAATCCGATAATATCTGAGGCCAATGTATTATAGGGGTAAGTTCTTATGTACTCTTCTTCGAACCAAACAAATCCGATTTTTTCTTTGGTTTCATCCATCATTGTTTCGAATTTCTTTACTTGGTCAAATTTAAGATTCTTTCGTAAGATTACATACTGACTCTCGGGTCTACTCTCTAAAATGGATTGAATTTCTTGGGGGTCGATGCCAAAATACTCCTTCAGGGCATTTTGGGTAGGTATGATATAGTCCTCATACAATAATATTCGTAAAGGATCCAATACCAACCGATATTGCAATTCACTAGTAGCCATCACAGAACCATTTCGATCTAAAATATCACCTCGTTTATAGGGTAATATTTTACTAACTTTCGATTGTCTGGATAAGACCTGCTTGGCATAACGTTCCCCATCGGTCTGCATAATATAAATTAGCCTTCCCATTAATCCTAGTAAAAGTAGAGTAATAACACAAAATACAAGCAATAGCCTTGCTTGCATTCGTGAATTGAATTTCTTTATTGTCTTTCCTGATGTTTTTTCCATAGTATATAACCTCTACCACTATTGCAAGTTTCACTTAGGGATATCACTGAATTGCTTTACATAATCTGAGTTACTTTTCTGGTATGTTATTATAGTATTGTTATTGGGATATACCATGCCCAATTCTTCAACAGCAACCTTGTAAATATATTCCAGGTCATAAGCCTGGTTCATCTGATCATAAGCAGCATCATTGGCCTTTATCTTCTGATCCAAAGACTCCTCCATGGCAATTAAGGTTTTTTCCAACTGGCTAACATTATTTTGCAGCATAAGATATTCTACACAGGTGAAAACTGTAGCTGCAATTGCAACAGAAAGTACCAGAAGAGATGTGAAGGTAATACCAGATAAACTTTTTGCCCGTCTACGTCTCTGTCTTCTAGGAGTAGTCGACGGAGCTTCATGGGGACGTCCATGCCTTTGAATATCTGGAACCGTATTTAATTTTCTTACAGCATTCCCTTCAAAATAACTTGTCCTATTTGTTTGATAGTGAAGTTGTCGCTTATTTACCTCCATGTAATTACCTCTCTCTACAACTACATCATTTTATTATATTTTCTCTTCCTTTGTTGCTTTTTCAAACACCCTTAGTTTTGCGCTTTTCGAACGTTTGTTAAATAATAGTTCCTCTTGGGACGGAAGGATTGGTTTACGACTAATCACTTTTCCTTTTGGTTTCTTTCCACAGACGCAAACTGGAAAGCTCGGTGGACAGGTACATGGATTTTCATTGTTCCTAAAAGAGCTTTTAACAATACGATCTTCCAAGGAATGAAAAGTTATTATACATAATCTTCCAGCTGGAGCCAGTAGATCAATCATATCCTGTAAAGTGTTTGTTAAAACTTCCAGTTCCTGATTCAATTCAATCCGAATCGCTTGAAAGGTTCTTTTGGCAGGATGTCCCATTCCTGCCCGTAGCTTCGCTGGTATCGCTGCTTTAATTGCTTCGATTAGCTCGAAGGTAGTCTCTATGGGTTTCTCTTCCCTCATACGTACAATATGCTTTGCAATATTCTTAGCAAACTTATCCTCGCCGTAATCTCGGATGATTCGATAGAGCTCCATCTCGCTATAAGTATTTACGATATCTTTTGCTGTTCGGGAATTTCTAGTATCCATCCTCATATCAAGAGGTGCATCCACCTTATAGGTAAATCCCCGTTCTGGTGTATCTAGTTGATAGGAGGATACTCCTAAGTCAAGGAGTATTCCATTCACTTGGTCAATTCCAAGGTCTTCTAAGACCTTTTTCATCTCTTTGTAATTACTTCTTACAAGACATACCTTATCCTGAAATTGGTTCAACCGTTGGCTGGCCGCTTGAATCGCTGCTTGATCTTGATCGATACCAATCAGTTTGCCACTGGTAAGTCGTCTTGCTATTTCATAGGAATGCCCACCTCCACCTAAGGTACCATCTACATAGATGCCCTCCGGTTGAATGTTTAAATTGGCAATCGTTTCTTCTAATAGTACTGATATATGTTCAAATGCCATCTTGGCTCCCTACCTCTTTAAAAGCTGATACCGTATTCCGCCATGTTCTCTGCTATTGTATCAACATCATCATAGTTATTATTTTCATCCCAGCGTTCCTTACTCCAAATTTCTATTTTGTTCAAAACGCCTACAAATACAATATCTTTTTCCAAACCTGCGCTTTCTCTTAGATTGGCAGGTATTAATATTCTACCCTGTTTATCCGCTTCGCATGCAGCTGCTCTAGCTAAAAAATATCGGTGCAACTGTCTAGCTTCTTTGGTTCCTGGGAGCTTTTTTAACTTCTCTACAAAAATTTGCCACTCATCGTTCGGGTACACAAAAAGACAACCATCAAGACCTAAGGTAATTACAAATTGTTCCCCTAAGACCTCACGAAATTTTGACGGTATAATGATTCTTCCTTTTGCATCAATCGAATGATTGAATTCACCCATGAACATATGGCGGCACCTCTTTACTCTTTTGGAATGGCTTGCCCCACTTTTGTGGACTTTCACACCACTTTCCACCACTTCGCTCCACTTATGACTATATTCTATATTAGTTTTGGGATTTAATCAAGGGTTAAAAGAAAAAAAATAAGCACAGAAAACCCTATAATTTTGGCTTTTCTGTGCTTATCAAAAGCATAATTACAATATGTTGTACCTAAAATAAAAAACCGTCATTTTTTGTCAATATCTAGGGATTATAAACCATATAGGAATTTAGTCCCAATTTACAAATTATTTTGTCTTTACCTTGTATCTTTTGTAAATTAATGCGGCTAAAGCGACAATTGCTATTAATGCAGATAATAACTGAGAAATCGCAATGGGAGTTCCCCAGAGGAACAATTGGTCTGTTCGAAGCCCCTCTATCCACACACGGCCTAATGCATATCCGCCAAGATAGAGTAACATAATTTCCCCATCAAATTTCTTATGCTTAGTATAAAAAATCAATATAATTACTAAACATAAATTCCATAAGGATTCATATAAAAAGGTGGGATGAACCTGTATATATTCCACTCCATCCACTAAGAAAGTTTTTTCCCTAATTTCCATAATACGTTCCATGGCTGCTGATCGACCTTCAAACTTCTCTTGTAGATAAGCAAGGGGGGATCGATATTCATAAGAAATATCTCTTAAATCCAATTGCATGGCGAAAAGTCCATCGGTATATTTTCCAAAGGCTTCCCTGTTAAAGAAATTGCCCCAACGACCTAAAATTTGCCCAACTAACAATCCTATACAACCCGTATCCGCCAATAACCAAAATGGATATTTTTTAATCTTGGTATAGATTAGGGCTGTACCAATTGCACCGATAATCCCACCATAAATAGCTAGGCCACCGGTACGAAGATTAAAAATGGACCATAAATTATCCTTAAACTCATCAAAGGCAAAGATCACATAAAACAATCTAGTACATACGACTGAGACCGGAATTGCAATCAATGCAAAATCTAGATAAAATTCAGGATTCTGCCCGGTTTTTTTCGCTATCCAAGTGGCGATTAAAAAGCCAAATAACATACCCAATCCAATGATTATTCCGTAAAATGCAATATGAAAGCCAAAGACATCAATACCGGTAGGTACATTATTTAATTCTATTCCCAAGTTGGGAAAGCGTATATTGGTTCCTAGTAATACCTGCATCTTCTCACCACATTTCTTATAGATTATAATACCATACATATGAAACTTACACTAAGTTATCTTTTGAATAACTTTATCTAACTTGATTGCTTATAGATTTATCTAATTATTTTTTAATACGAATAAATTTAAATACCATAGATATAGAACTTATTTCTAAGTTATCTTTTGAATATCTTTATCTATCTTGATTGCTAATAGATTTATCTAACTTTTTTTAATACGAATAAATTTAATTAGTTATATAAGTGCCTACAGTTTAAATTTTTAAGAATCTTTTAAGTGCTAACAGATTTCATTAATCCATTTCCTTATACATTAAAACGGAATAGGATAACATCTCCGTCCTGAACCACATATTCTTTACCCTCAGAACGGACAAGTCCTTTATCTCTTGCTGCATTATAACTGCCACATTCTACGAGATTATCATAGCTTACAACCTCCGCACGGATAAAGCCTCGTTCAAAATCTGAATGAATTTTACCCGCAGCCTGTGGAGCCTTTGTTCCTATTTTGATTGTCCAAGCCCTGGTTTCCTTCTGACCTGCTGTTATATAACTAATTAAACCAAGCAAACGATAGCTGGCTTTGATTAGTTTTTCTAAACCGGATTCCTTTAGTCCCAATTCCTCCAAGAACATCTTCTTCTCTTCCTCATCCAGCTCCGCAATCTCCTGCTCGATCTGTGCGCAAATAACAAATACTTCAGAATCTTCATCTTTCGCAAGTTTTTGTACTGCCTTTACATATTCATTGTTTGCCCCATCATCAGCTAAGTCGTCTTCTTTAACATTAGCCGCATATATCACAGGCTTTGCCGTAAGAAGATTAAAGCTAGCAATCAATTCCCATTCCTCATCATCAGCCGGAAATGCTTTTGCCATTTTTCCATCTTCTAAGAAAACTTTCAGCCTTTCCAATAATTCCAATTCCTTGGCTAAGACTTTATCATTCTTGGCACCCTTTGCAGTTTTTGCAATTCTTCTCTCCAAGATTTCTATATCAGAAAACATAAGTTCCAAATTAATCGTTTCAATGTCTCTTAAAGGATCCACGGATCCATCCACATGAATTACGTTGGAATCATCAAAGCATCTTACCACATGAACTATGGCATCTACTTCTCGTATATTGGAAAGAAATTGATTTCCAAGACCTTCTCCTTTGGATGCTCCCTTTACAAGACCTGCAATATCAACAAATTCTATGGTGGCAGGAAGCACCCTTTCTGATTGATATAAATCACTTAATACATGCAATCTTTCATCTGGTACTGGTACAATTCCGATATTGGGATCTATGGTACAAAACGGATAATTGGCCGATTCCGCTCCTGCTTTTGTTAATGAGTTAAATAAGGTACTTTTTCCTACATTAGGTAATCCTACAATGCCTAGTTTCATTAGTTTCTTCCTTCCTAAAATCCTTTTAAGTCCTTGTATTTAAGAGATTAATCCCTTGCTTCTATTACTATCAATATTCCTTCTACCAAATCCACCATAGCTTCTTCCTCCACAATTTCATTGCTGATACATAGAGTGCTATCAAAATCTAGGGTAACCCTGTCCAAGGGATACTTAAACCCTTTCATGGTTAAACCAGTTACCTTTTCATGGAATGGTAATAAAGAAAGGAATTGCCCAAATTGGGTATCCTTTTTTATATGGAATCTCTTCGTCTTGAGATAAATTTTATTATGAGCATCTATAATGCTTGCATCCACATTTAACTGCAAAGGCAGTAATAAAAGATGAAGATTAGCAAGTATATGATCCATACGGCTCCCTGTGGCACCTATGATATCAATGGATGATGGATTATGCATAAGAGCCAGTTCTATCGCTATTTGAGTATCCGTTTTATCTTTTTCCCTTGGAAATGTTTGAATGGGAGTAGAAAGCTTCTCATACTTTTGAAGTATTTCCTTGGAAACAGAATCAAAATCTCCAACGATAAAATCCAGAGGAAGATTCAAACGATCCGCAACCATCAATCCTCGATCGGCAGCAATAATCATTCTATAGTTTTCTTTCGTAAACCATTCTTTAAGAAAATTCTCATCAATATAGCCACCGGTGATTATTAATGTCTTATTCATCTTATTCGTCATATAACTCCTTCACCTTCATGCTCATCATTTTGAAATTTATTACGAATATTTTTTAAATATTTCTTTGTATTTTTTAATATTATCTTGAATGTCTCCTGAAAAGATGGATGTACCTGATACAATTACATTGGCCCCAGCCGAAATTACATCTTCCACATTATCCATGCTGATACCGCCGTCAACTTGGATGTCAATACTGGCGCCTTTCCTACTTGCCATCTCTTTTAAATCTTTAATCTTAAGCAAGGTTTCTGGTATAAAGGCTTGTCCGCCAAATCCTGGATTTACACTCATGATTAAAACCATATCAATTTCATTTAATACATATTCCAGGACATCCAATGGAGTTGAAGGATTGAGGGATACCCCAACCTTGCAACCCAATTCTTTAATTTTTGTAATTGTTTTATGCAAGTGTTTACAGGCTTCTGCATGTATTGTTATAATATCTGCTCCAACTTCCTTAAAATCTTCAAGATAGCGGATGGGTTCCTCTACCATTAGATGAACATCAAAAATAAGCTTCGTATGCTTTCTGATTGATGCAATAACAGGCATACCGAAGCTTATACTGGGCACATAATTACCATCCATAACATCAATATGAAGATATTCTGCGCCCGCATTTTCTACAAGATTAATCTGTTCACCTAGAATATTAAAATCCGCTGCCAAAATTGACGGAGCAAGTTTAATCATAGTATCCTCCTAGTCACATAAGAATTGTCTTATTCCTTCTTAAAACTTCTTTCTTCTCTTATCTTATTTTATTTACTTCTTTTTTTTTATCATTTTCAAATATTTCTTTTGTTTTTAAAATTTATCTTTTGTTTATCATAGGTTTCATATTATTTCAAATGTTTCTTGTATTATTTGCAATATACTTTAATCATTTTAAGTTTTTCATTTAGCCTTTTTCAAATATGCTTTTATTATCTTAAAAATTATTTTTATACTTTTATTTTATTAGCATTCACAACTTAAAAAGATACTATTATCTTTTATAATTTTCTTTATAACTAAAATGTGCTTTTATCTTTTTTAATTTTTCTTTATTACTATAAAATGTGGTCTTATCCTTTTAAAACTTTCTTTATAACTTTAAAATGTAATTTATCTTTTTTAATTTTTCTTATTACTTTAAAATGTGCTTTTATCTTTTTAAAGTTTACTTTATAGCTTTAAAATGTACTTTTATCTTTTTTAAATTTACATTATAACTTTAAAAATATTTTTAAAATTTTTAAAGTTTCTTCATAACTGTAAAATGTACTTTTATCATTTTAAAAATGTTTCTTAGATTTTAAAATCAATAACGCTTTTGATTCTTTAGCTCATTATATAAATCTACATAGTTTTGATAACGATGTTTGCTTATTTTCTCTTCCTCCAATGCTTCTTTAACAGCACAACCTGGTTCATTTATATGCATACATCCTATGAAACGGCAATTCATCTCATACAAGCCAAATTCTATGAAATAATCCTTTAATTCTTCTAATTCAATTTCATTAATATAGAGGGAACTAAAGCCCGGTGTGTCCATAACATAGGTATCCTCATCTACATAGATCAATTCTGAATGCCTAGTGGTATGCTTCCCTCTTTTAATCTTTTCACTGACACTACCAGTTTCCATATTGGCATTGGGTTGCATGATATTAATTAAAGTAGATTTTCCCACTCCGGAGGGTCCTGCAAGTACGGTTGTTTTTCCTCTCAAAAGTTCTGTAATCAGTGCAATCCCTTCTTTACGAAGTAAACTGGTTGGCAGAACTTGATAACCACTTTTCTCATAGGAATCTCTGAGCAAAAACATCTCTTTTTCACTTACAATATCCATCTTATTAAAGCACACAATGGTAGGAACGGATTGTTTTTGCATCATAATCAAGAAACGATCCAACAAATTTAAATTAGGAGCAGGCTCAGCCGCTGCAAATACAACCAATGCCTGGTCAATATTAGCAACGGCAGGCCGAAGCAATTCATTCTTTCTCGGAAGAATACGAATAATCGTACCTTTGCCTTCGGGTTGATCATTGGTATCTATTTCTACATCATCACCGGCCAGAGGTTTGATATTCTGATTTCGGAATATCCCCTTTGCCTTACATTCATAGGTCTTATCCTCCCCGGGTACATGGACATAGTAAAAACCTGCTATACCTTTAATAATCTTACCCCTCAAGCTATTCCTCCTCTGCTACAAAAACCGCCTCAAATGTTGTTGGTTCAGTTTCTCCTGGTAACATGAACGGCTCACCATTGACATACATGGTTACAATTCCCGGATTGAGACTTTCACCATCAATATCTTCTACGGTAAGAGGAAAATCTGCATCGGTAAGTATGCTCTCCTCTTCCGGAATAAGGCTTGTTTTGTAGCCATCCTGTACCATTTCAAGTATAATTTCTGCTGATTCATCTTCAATATAATCAAAAGGACTAATATGAATCGTCACAGTACCAATATATCTGGTTACTACTGTTGGTTCTGGATCTGGTTCTCCTTCAGGATCTGGATCTGGTGTTACATCTCCACCAGTCTCAATATTTTCAGGACCAGTACTTACAATAACATCAATCTTGGTTCCTGGATCCACTTTTTCACCAGCAGTTGTACTTTGATAAGTAATTAAACCTGCCGCATAAGTTTCCGATGGTTGTAGATTTACCTCACCTAAGGATAGGCCCAAATCTTTCAATTGTTTGGAAGCATCCATTTCAGTAAAACCAAGTAAATCCGGAACAACTACCCGTTTATCCTCAGGACCGGTACTCACGTACATGGTAACCTTATCTCCCTTGATTACCTGAGTATGTCTCGGAGGATCGGTAGAAATAACACGACCTTTTTCCACTTCATCGCTAGGCATATATTGCACAGTAACATCAAGACCTAAGTCATTCTTCAGCTTTTCTAATGCAACCTCTTCGGTATAATTATAAACATTGGTAATTTCAAATGGCTCTGATCCTAAACTGATATAAAGCATAACCATGGAGCCCTTGGCTGGGTCATTGGTAGGCTGTGGATATTGGGCAAAGATTTTTCCTTCCTCCTGCTCATCCGAATATTCCTCATATACCATAAATTCAGCATCAGGATCTCTTGCTAAGAAGGCTGCTTTTGCGTCTTCCACAATCATACCAATTACATTCGGTGGCTCATAGCTCACATTTTCTGTTACAACTGGAGAAGTAGGAACTACTGTTTCTGTAGGAGACGGAGCCTCTGTGATTATGTCTGTAGGCGTAGGAAGTGGATTGTTATCCTTATCCTTATTAAAATTCGGGAATACAAATTTAACTACAATAAACATAATTGCTGCAGCAAGTATCAGAATGGTAACAATACTTCCGGCAATTAAAAACTTTTCAACCTTGGTATCTACAGTATCTAAATCCTCCTCTTCTTCCTCGATTTTATCTGTTGGTTGATTTCCATTATCCCTGATATCCTCATCAGGGTAAGAGCCTTTCTTTATTCTACCCAAGTCATCAGAAATATTGATGGTTGGAGAATCAGACGCAACAAAAGCGGGAATTTGTACAAAATCCCCGTTAGGATTTGCTATGGCTCTCTTTAAATCTATAATCAATTCCGATGCAGAATGATATCTACGCTCCGGTCTTTTTTGCATACATTTTTGTACAATCTTGTCTACGCTATAAGGAATGGATGGATCCAATTCTTTCAGCGGCATTGCTTCCCCTTGAATGTGAAGAAGAGCTACGGATACCGTATTGTCTCCAGCAAAAGGAACTTTACCAGAAAGCATCTCATATAAGGTAACACCTAAGGAATAAATATCACTTTTTTCATCGCTATATCCACCCCTAGCCTGCTCCGGTGATAGGTAGTGTACCGATCCCATCGCATTGGATGTTATGGTATTGGAGTTGGTAGCTTTTGCAATACCAAAATCGGTCACCTTAACTTTTCCTTCTCTAGAGATAATTATATTCTGAGGTTTTATATCTCTGTGAATAATGTTGTTATCATGAGCAGCTTCCATTCCCTGAGCAATCTGAATTGCTATACCAACTGCTTCCTTAACTTCAATCTTACCCTTTCTTTCTATAAAACGCTTCAGTGTAATACCTTCTACTAATTCCATTACAATATAATGTAATCCATCTTCATCACCGACATCATATACATTTACTATATTGGGGTGGGATAAGCCGGCTGCCGACTGTGCTTCTCCCCTGAATTTATTGACAAAGTTTTTGTCGGTAGAATATTCCCGTTTTAATACCTTGATAGCTACAAAACGGTTTAATTTCTTATCTTTGGCTTTATATACATCAGCCATTCCGCCCGAACCCACTTTATCAACAATGTCATATCTATGACTAATCGTCATACCGGGTTTTAACATGATTTCTCACCTCTTCTTCATACTTTAATAATAATAATAGCTATGTTGTCCTTACCACCATTTTCGTTCGCACATCTTACTAAAGTTTCTGCAGCCGTTTTAAGATCATCTTGATTTTCCCTGATGATCTGTGCAATCGTCTCGTCCTCCAACATATTGGTAAGGCCGTCCGAACACATAAGTACAATATCCTCATCCTCTAAGTTCACTTCAAAAAAGTCTGGCTCAACAGTATCATTAGCGCCCAGTGCTCTGGTAATAATATTCTTATTGGGATGAACCTTGGCTTCCTCCGGGTTCAATTCCCCCTGCTTCACCATTGCCTCTACAAGGCTATGGTCTTCTGTAACTTGTCTGATTTCTTCCTTTCCAATCACATATAACCTGCTGTCACCAATGTTGGCAACATATAGAATTTTATCAATTATCGTGGCTACCACAAATGTGGTACCCATCCCTTCTAATTCACTTTGCTCAAGAGCTTTACTCCGTAATATTTCATTGGTTTCTTTTACGGAAGCTTCAATCATGGCTACGGGTGATGAAAGTTTACTCTGCTTTATCCTATCCGTAAAGTATTCTACACAGAATCTTGAAGCATAATCTCCGGCATTATGTCCGCCCATACCATCTGCAACGATGAATAGGTTTGGTAAATTTCCGATATTATCATTCTGACAAAAGACATAATCCTGGTTTATCTTTCGCCTTTCTCCAATATCCGTTATTGAAAATGCCTTCAAGTCTGCACCTCCTCGCTCCAACCCCTAATTGCTATATTTGTCTATATAGCTCTTTCGTAATTGACCACAGGCAGCGTTAATATCTGCGCCCATTTCTCTTCTAATAGTAACATTTATTCTATATTTTTCAAGTATATTTTTGAAATTTTGTATTTTTTTGTTCTCTGATTTCTTGAAATTTCTTTCTTTTATAGGGTTTACGGGTATCAGATTTACATGGCAATTTAGGCCTTTAATGAGGTTGGCAAGCTCTTTTGCATGCTCCTCTTCGTCGTTCACTCCCTCGACTAAACTGTATTCAAAAGTCAGTCTTCGACCAGTCAAATCATAATAATCCTTGAAGGCATCCAATACTTCTTGCAAATCATACTGGTTAGCAATTGGCATCAATTGTTTGCGGATTTCATTGTTTGGTGCATGAAGGGATAGAGCTAGGGTAATGGGCAATCCCTCTTTTGCTAACTTTCGAATTCCTTCGGGTAGGCCACAGGTTGAAACGGTAATATTTCTGGTACTAATATTTAAACCCTTGGGATCGGATAACAACTTAATAAATCGGATTAAATTATCATAATTATCTAAGGGCTCTCCCGTCCCCATTACTACCACATTTGAAACTCGTTCTCCGGACAAAGCTTGAATCCGATAAATCTGATCCAGCATTTCCGATGGCAATAGATCCCGCTCTTTTCCTCCTATGGTAGATGCACAAAACTTACAACCCATCCTACAACCCACCTGAGAAGAAATGCATACGCTATTTCCGTGATGATACTTCATCCGTACACTTTCAATCACTCGATTATCCTCTAGTTGAAACAAATATTTCACTGTTTCATCGGATCTGGAACGTAAAGCATCCACAACTTTTAAAGTCACTAGGGGGTAGGTCTTCTTTAGTTTCTCCCTTAATTCCTTGGATAGATTGGTCATCTCGTCATAGTTTTCTACCAACTTTTCGTGAAGCCATTCAAAAATTTGTTTTGCACGAAAGGCAGGCTGACCCATTTCTTTTAATTTTTCTGTAAGCTCCTCCAGATATAAGGATTTAATATCTAAATTCTCCATATGATTCATCCTAACTTTCTTTTATTTCCCCCTGCTTAAAGTTCTTTCATAAATACACTTCTCCAAAAAGGTTCTTCTAAATTTGTCTACTTGGAATAAATGGCTTTTTCCAGTTTGCTTAGCTTGTTTTGTCTGGTTTCTTCCATATTGAACAAAGGTTGTATTGTTTCGTCTCGTCCAGTTTATTCATAGCGTTTTATTAGATTCTTCCAGTCTGTTCATGGCTTATATTGTGTATCTTATGTGTGCCAAAAATCAACTAAATATTACTTTCTAACAAATCTAGACAAAAAGAATCCGTCCGTTTCATGAACCCCCTGAATTAGTTGAAGATATCCTTCAGCAGTCGTTTGGCTTTTCAATTGATCTGGAAGGTAGGGATCCAAACTATCACAGCGAAAATCATAATGCTTCAAAAACCAGTTTCGATTGTCCAAATTCTCTTCTTGATTAACGGTGCATGTACTATAAATCAAGACACCGCCCTTTTTTACATAATCTTTGACCGTGTGTAGAATTAATCTTTGCAATTCTACAAGCTCTTTTTGTTGTTTTTGTGTCAATTTATACTTTATATCAGATTTTTTTCCTATTACACCCAGTCCACTACAAGGTAGATCCGCAATGACCACATCTGCTTTCCCAATCATATCTGGGTCTAAGACGGTAGCATCCCATACTTTGGTTTCTACATTGGTAAAATCCAGTCGTAAGATATTTTCTTCAATTAACTTTACTTTATAATCGGAAAGATCTCTTGCCGATACCTTGGCTGCTCTTTCTGCTGCATGAAGTGCTTTCCCTCCCGGTGCCGCACAAACATCAATCACAAAATCCTTTTCCTCTATACCTGCCACTTGACAAACCAGCATAGAGCTAACATCCTGTATGGTAAAACGTCCTTGTCGGAAAGTTTCTAATTTATCTAGATAATCATAATCGGAAATTTTAAAGGCATAATCCAAATAAATGCTATCTTCCACCCTAACCCCTTCTTGCTCCAGAAGGCTCTTTAGTTGCTCTGGTGAATTCTTTTTCTGATTACAACGAATGGTGGTTATCTTGTCCTTCAAGGAAGCCTCAAACATCTTTTCTGCGGTGAGAAATCCATATTGATTGATCATGTCTTGAACAATCCATTCAGGAACAGAATAAAAAACAGAAAGATACCGTACCGGTTCCGACTCTTTGTTTGGAAAGGATATGGTAGCTTTATTTCGATCAATATTTCTTAGTATTCCATTAACAAAACCTGATAATTTTTGAAATCCCCGTTTCTTTGCCAGCTTTACTGCTTCATTGCAGATAGCAAAGACAGGAACCTGATCCATGTATAAAATCTGATAAACACTCATTCTTAATAAATTACGAATGAGGGGCTTCATCTTCTTAACAGGTAAGGAAGCAAAGCCATTGATCATATAGTCTAAGGTAATATAACGTTTCACGGTTCCTGTGCAAAGTCGGGAGATAAATGCTCTTTCTACCTTATCTAAATACTGATATTTTTGGAGGGTAGTTTGTAGTACTTTATGGCTATATTTCTCCCCTTCAATAATCTCCATCAGCATATCCAGAACGATTTCTCGGGAATTTACCTGATTAGTCACGTCTTCTTCCTCCAAATAATATCACTAAGCGTAACAGTTGAAGAATCGTTGCTGCGGCTGCTGCCACATAGGTCAGTGCAGCTGCATTTAACACCTTCTTCGTTTGTTTCAATTCATCACCATATAAAATCCCATTACTGGCCAACTGAACCACTGCTCGTTTGGATGCATTGTATTCTACTGGGAGTGTAATCAACTGAAATAATACTGCAGTGGAAAACAAAATTATTCCCAAATCAATCAAAAATGTGCTTCCTCCCATAATTAAACCAATTATAATCATTGGCCAGGATATGGTTGCCGAAACATTCACTACAGGAACTAAAGCATTCCTAATTTTTAGTGGTGCATAGGCCTTACTATGTTGAATCGCATGTCCACATTCATGGGCAGCTACTCCGATGGAGGCAATGGAAGCAGAATCATAAACTGCCTCAGATAAGCGAACCACTTTTGTCCTAGGATCATAATGATCACTTAAGGTTCCCTCCACTCTCTCCACTCGAACATCATAAAGTCCAGTGGCATGCAGTATCCTCTGTGCTGTCTCGGCACCTGTCATTCCAGACCTGCTCCTCACCCTTGAATAGCTGTGGAAAGTGGATTTCACTCGAGCGGACGCACCTAAGGACAATAGGACACCAATAATAACCAAAATATATGTTGGATCAAAAAATGGATAGTATCCATAACCCATATAAATCCCCTCTTTCTATCAATAAGACTACAAAGTACTTATATTATAATCATTATCATCTCATTTCATGAATAACATTACTTAGACTTTCCTAATCTACTTCCTATCTTCAAAGGATACCCTCTAAGAAATGCATCTGCAGTCATACGTTTCTTTCCCTCTAGCTGCAACTCTTTCACTACTAAAAGTCCTTCTCCGGTTAAGACCACAAAGGAATCCTTCCTTAATTCAACAATTTCTCCAGGCTTTCCTTCAAAATTATTCTTGTTTTCCTCCACTTGAGCCCGCCATAATTTCAGAGTTTTACCCTCCAAGTTAGTATAAGCACTGGGCCAAGGATTCAGTCCTCGAATGAGGCGTTCAATTTCAACCGCTGATTGGCTAAAATCGATATCCCCCATGGTTTTATCTAATATTCTTACATAGGTGGCCTTCTCATCCTCCTGTGGTATCCTCTTAGCTCTTCCTTCCTTGATTTCTTCCAAAGCCTCTACCAGCAAATCTGCACCAAGATCTGCTAATTTATCATGAAGACTGCCCCCCGTTTCTTCCCTATCAATGGGAATACTTCTTTGCATAATAATATCACCGGTATCCAAGCCAACATCCATATACATAATGGTGATACCAGTTTCTTCTTCTCCGTCTATAATAGAATACTGTATTGGTGCAGCTCCCCGGTATTTGGGAAGTAAGGATGCATGGACATTAATACATCCGAATTTCGGAATATCCAGCAAAGCCTTGGGTAAAATCTGCCCAAATGCAGCTACCACAATTACCTCTGGATTTAAGTTCTTAACAATATCGATAAAATCTGGCTCCTTCACTTTCACTGGCTGATAGATTTCCAGCTGATGTTTAAGTGCCAGCTCTTTCACTGGTGGAAAATGAATTTCCTTTCCCCTTCCTTTTGGCTTGTCCGGTTGGGTTACAACTCCAATCACCTCATGTCCAACCTCAAGAATCTTATCCAAGATACAAGCTGCAAAATCAGGGGTTCCCATGAATAAAACCTTCATTCTATCCATCCTTTCGTATTCAATTAATCTACCTCTTCCGTAATAAAGGAATCCCTTAACTCTCCTATGGTTTTGTCCACATATAAAACCCCATTCAAATGATCGATTTCATGACACAAGGCTCTGGCCAGTAGTTCGGTTCCTTCAATAATAAATTCTTCCATATCCTTATTATATGCTTTCACCTTTACATAATTGGGTCTTGTAACGGTACCTACTTTACCTGGAACACTAAGACATCCTTCGTCACCAGTCTGTTCCCCATCAGTTTCCAGTATCTCTGGATTGATCAAAATGATAGGATCATTTCCTTCTTCGCTTACATCGATTACAACTATTCTTTTCAAAATACCCACCTGAGGCGCCGCCAGTCCCACTCCATTGGCCTCATACATGGTATCTAACATATCTTCGATTAATGTCAGTATCTTCTTATCTACTGCTTTTACTTCCTTACTAACCTTGGTTAATACTCTTTCACCAATTTCTCTAATGTTTCTTATTGCCATATCATCAATCCTTTCCCTAAGTTGTTAACATATGCTTTCTTTTCATTTTGTAACTTATGCCATACTTTACTATATCTACACTAAGTTGCTAACATATGTTTTCTTTTTCTTATTATTTGCCTTGTACTGATCCTTGCTTTCCTTCATACTTGCTTTTCATTGTATAGGCTTTCATAGCATATATTTCATACTGGTTTTAGCATATGTTTTATTGTTTTAATCTTGTAGCTGCAATCTATGATTGTTCTAGTCCTTTGTTTGTAATTTGCCATGTTTCTACATGTTCTATTTCTTGCTTTTATTTCATTGTAAATGATTCCTATAGCTATATATTAAGTCTTTTTACTTTCATTTATTTTATTATATACAATCTCTTGGTAAAAAGATTACTGTTATAAACTTTTAAATTGACTGTATTTAATTGAATAGAAATCATATTCTTACATCATATAACTTTTTATTAAAATTGGCAATCCAAAGATTCAAATACCTATCCTATGGATAGGATCAATATTTCCGATTTAATAACCACTCATGGGATTAAAATCAAATTGAAGATGACATTTTGAAAAATATTCGGAAAATTTATAATATCCTTCTAAATAATTCTTAATTCCAATCAATTCCTCATAGTTATTGTGCTTGATATAAAGAATTCTTCGATAGATATCATTGATTTTTGTGACAGCTGCTGGGGCAGGTCCAATCACCGTGGCTTTCAACCCATGCTCTTCCACAAAATGTGATGCAGCTTTTCCTATTAATACAGAAGCTTTCTCTGCCTCCTTTTCTACTTTTGAAGTAATGAGAAGCAATAAAATATGGGCTACCGGTGGATACTGCATCATGGTTCGATAGAGTATCTCTTGATTATAAAAACTAATATAATCCCCCTCGGCTGCTGTGACAATACTATAATGTTCGGGTTGATAGGTTTGTATTACCACCTCGCCAGGTAGCGCATCCCTACCAGCACGTCCTGCCGCCTGACAAAGCAACTGAAAGGTTCGTTCCCCAGCCCTAAAATCCCCGGCATGCAAGGATAAATCTGCTGCAATAATCCCGACCAAGGTCACCTTGGGAAAATCATGGCCTTTTACAATCATCTGAGTTCCCACCAAAATATCCGCCCTATGTTCCGAGAAGGCTTTTAAGATGGCTTCATGTCCACCCTTTTGCTTGGTGGTATCTGTATCCATACGCAGAGTACGAGCATGGGGGAATTCCTTTTTCACTAATTCTTCTACCTTTTGCGTCCCAGTGCCAAAAGCAGCAATGTATTTCGACCCACAAGAAGGACATCGCTTTGGCATCCCTTCTTCATAAGCACAATAATGACAAATGACCCTTCCATTGTTATGGGAGGTTAAGGAAATATCACAATGGGGGCATTTGATCACATGTCCACAACTGCGACAGGAAATAAATCCCGCATATCCTCTGCGGTTTAGAAAGAGCATAACCTGTTCCTTCTTCTCCAGTCGGTCTGTAATTAACTCCTTTAGTTTCATACTAAAAATGGATTTGTTTTTATTTTTCAATTCCTCCCTCAAATCCGCAATCCAAACCTTGGGAGGCAATGCTTCTTTGGCTCTTTTGTTTAAGGTATATAATTGGTAAATACCTTTCTTTGCTTTGTTATAGGATTCTAAAGAAGGGGTGGCTGAACCGAGAATCACTGAGGATCCGGTAAGCTCCGCTCGCTTTATGGCCACATCTACCGCATGGTATTTGGGTGTTGTTTCACTTTTATAACTGTTTTCATGTTCCTCATCAATGATGATAAGACCCAGATTCATAAAGGGGGTAAATAAGGCAGAACGTGGTCCAATAATAATATCTAGATCACCATTCTTTGCTCGCAAGCTCTGATCATAACGTTCCCCTTGGGACATCTTTGAATTCAATATGGAAACTCGATCTCCGAACCGACGGTAAAAGCGTAAAACCGTCTGATAGGTAAGGGCAATTTCAGGAATCAACAAAATCACCTGTTTCCCTTGGGCAATAACCGAGGAAATAATCTCCATATAAACTTCCGTTTTACCACTGCCGGTAACCCCATGGATTAAATAGGTGGTTCGAATCCCTTTCTTGTATTCCTCTATAATATCATCCACAATTTGCTGTTGATCCGGATTGAGAATCACCTTGCTTGAACTAATTTCCTGTTCTTGGATAGGATTTCGATAGACTTGTTTTGAGACCGTCTTTGTAATCCCCTTCTTTTCCAGGCTAAGAATAGTACTTCTCGGAATTTTTAGTTTATGAATGGCATCATCATAATCCAGTACCTTTTTCTCTAGTAAAGCACCCAGTAAACGAACCCTAGCCGCTTGATTTTTTTTACTCTGGAACTCATAAAATAAGTCCTTGGCCTTTTGGTTTTCCACCATTAGGCGGATGCTTCTTTGCTCCTTAATCTTAACTGCTTTTTTTACAGGCATCACGGTTTTTAAAGCATCATTTATGGTTCCCCCAAAATGCTCCTTAATCCAGTAGGCCAGATAAATCAAATGGCTTTCGATTACTGGTGCATCCTCCACACGGATAATCGGCTTGATTAAATTTACATCCAACTTTGGCTCAGAGGATAAATCTATAATATAACCATTAATCTGGCGGTTTCCCTTACCAAAAGGAACAACCACCAGACTACCAATCACTGCCTTTGTTATGAATTCCTCTGGGATGGCATACTGATATGTCTTGTCTAGATTTTCGTGAGAAATGTCAATGATGATATCAGCATAGTTTCCATAAGACATAGTAGCCTCCTTTGTATTTTCCTATCCCATTAAAAATATATGGGATCTATAATAGTTCCAATCGGTCATATGATTTTCAATCGTTCTTATATTCTCTAGTCATTATGTTCTATAGTTCTTATGTTCTATAGTTCTTAT